>JALHTJ010000284.1 GCA_022865785.1 Candidatus Aminicenantota bacterium | reverse complement strand
GATGGAGTTGCGGATCTCCCCTGCCAGCCAGGAGCTGCCCGGGGCTGGATACTGAGCCTGGTAGAGCTCGGCCGGGAAACCGCCGAAATCGTGGATGGTGCGCGGGCTTTCCATGGCCGTGACCAGGGCACCCCAGGTCTGCCAGTGGGCCGAGACGCACAGGATGGCCTTGGGCCGGGGCAGCGATTCCCCGATCTGTTGCCAATTGCGCGTGAAATCATTGTCCTCGATGGCGTTCATCGGACTGCCGTGGCCGATGAACAAGGCCGGCAGCCGTTGCTTTTTCCCCATTGAATCTTTTGGCGATTTTTTGGCTTTTGGCTTCATTGTTGACTCCACTCTTAGACTGGTTTACTCGTTAGCAGTATATAATGAATTAATAAAAAAAACGAGTTTCTCGTATTGCGAACAGTTTTTATTTTGAGATAATTTCGTATAAATCATATTTAAATGTATCAAGAATCTAATTGTTTCTGGGAGGGAAAGATGAAGAGAAAATTTGGACCGAAAACCGGGTGGACAGCCATGCTGCTATTTTTCCTGGTTTTATTGGGTTTTTTAAAAATGGCATCCATGGCGGCTGATGAACAAATCGCCAGGAAAACCGATCTTCTTGCGAAAGAAAAAATCATGCTTCCGGACCTGCAGGTGACCCAGATCAGCTTGACTAGGAATTGCGAACTTCAAGCCACGATTGCCAATATTGGCAAGGGGGGTGTGCCGGATTCTGCCTACAGTTTGCTGGAAGGGGTGGTCATAAATGTCTTTAAGGGAATTAAACTCGTGAATTCAATCGGTCTCAAGGATTTTGATCCCAAGAAAAAATTGAAAAAACCGGGCGAGACGGTCACCCATGTCTGGCCGGCCAGGGCCACCTCGATTGGGATCCATCTCGATCGGGACCAGGTCAAAGTGGTTGCAGACGCCAAGAATGTGCTGAAGGAAGCCAATGAAAGCAACAATGAATTAACCAAGAAGCTCATATGCCCGCTCAAGCCGTCCATCACCATCACCCACATCCATCCCACTTTGGAAGAAGTGATCTGCTGGTACCACCAATATCCCCCAAATAAATTCAAGTGCATCATATTCTGGACGACGAAGAACTATTTTTACCCGAAAATAAAAAAAATCGTTTTGATATGCAAAATGTTTTCGTCGAATGGCACGAATTATTTACCCTGCAACTCAGTTTATACGCTCGCTACGGATGTGCCCAATTCAGGAGAGTATCATTTCGATCTGCCGTACACCAGCGAAAATATAGGCGACTTTGAACTGAAGATCTACGGCTATGGGAATAACGAGAGCCCGGAATATCCGGTTTGCCTACATTAAAGCAATAAACCGGATCTCTTTCAGCGGAGCGCTCTCCATGCCGAAAAATCAGGTGAATTCGCCTTTGGCGACGATAATGGATTTGCCGCCGACCGAGATGTCGATCCTTTCCCCATCCTGTTGCGCACTCAAGAGCAGCAGCGATGGCCTGCCGATCTCGTAGCCCTGCTCGCTGCGGATGTCGATGCGGTCCTTGCCGAAATAGCGGTGTTTGACCAGGTAGCCGGCCAGGCAGCCTATGCCGCAGACTCCGATTTTCATTTTGGCTACTCCCT
>JALHTJ010000283.1 GCA_022865785.1 Candidatus Aminicenantota bacterium | reverse complement strand
GATGAAGCTGCTGAATGATGGAGGGGAGTGAAGCAAAATGGCTGATCTATGGATAGAGGAATGGAAACGCTGTGATGGCATCATTGAGTTGGGAGCGCGCTTCGAGAGTCAAACGACCAGAAAGCATTTGTGGTACCGGGTCGAAGCGCAGCGCGAATCAGAACTGACTCTTCACGCTGACGCATTTGTGATGGGAATACTGCAGATCGCCATGCATGCCGGCGAGGATCTGCAGGTGCATGGGACCGTCTCGCCGTCGCTACTCAGGAATCTCGAGGATTTTCAACGGGCCTGGGCGGTCTGGAAGCCGGAGTATTACCGATCGATCACGGTCCGTGCCGATGTGGAAAAGGAGTTTTCTGAACCGGGCCGCCATGAGGCCATCTGCTGCTTTTCCGGGGGTGTGGATTCTTCATTTACCGCTTATCGCCACGCCAGGGGTCAAAGCACGCGTTTCCCCTATCCTCTGCGGACGGCCGTGCTGGTCCAAGGGTTCGACATCCCCCTGAAGGATACCGCCTATTACGAGAGCGCCTGTGCCAAGGTGACCCGCCAATTGGACAGCCTCGGTATCGGGCTCTACAGGGTGGCCACCAATTTCAAGGAGCTCTCGATCTTTTGGCCCCACGCTTTCGGCACGGGCGTCGCTTCCGTCCTGTCGCTTTTCCAGCGTCGCTATGGCTTGGGCCTGATCGCCCAGGGGGTGCCCTACAGCAGTTATCAGAACCTGGTCGAAGGTTCCAATCCCCTGACCGACCCCTTGCTGTCGAGCGCTGCCTTCCAGATCGTTCCCGACGGCAGCGGTTTCCAGCGCTGGGAGAAGATCCAGGCGATCAGTGGCTGGCCGGAAGGGATGGAGCATCTGCGCGTGTGCTGGGAAGGGGAAAAAAAAGACAGCAATTGCTGTGATTGCGAGAAATGCATTCGCAATATTTTGACCTTCAGAGCATTGGGATTGCCGTTGCCGAAAGCCTTTCCCACCGATCCCACTGATGAGCGAATATACCGCCTGGGGCCGCTTAAGGAATTCACTATAGGCATCGGATATAATTCCCTCCTGAACATCGCCCAGAAAAATGGCCTGGGAAATGCTGGTTGGATCAAGTCATTAAAAAAAGCCATCTTTCGCAGTCGGGCCATCAGAAAACTGTCGAAAAATGCTTCAGGCCGCTTGCTGCTTTGGATGGTGCGCTGCTTTTTACCGGCTTGGAGACAGCCGGTGGAGATCATTAAATTCTAAGTGGGAATTGCCGGAAAAATGGAGATGAATTATGGAAATATTTATCATCGCTGAATTGGGTATTAATCACAATGGGCAGATGGAAATTGCCAAGCAGTTGATTCAAGTGGCCAAAGAAGCCGGTTGTAACGCGGTCAAGCTGCAGAAGCGGACTATCGACCTGGTCTATTTAAAAGAGCAACTCGATCAACCCTTGGAAAGTCCCTGGGGAACCACCCGGCGCGAGCAGAAGCTGGGGCTTGAGTTCGGGCAAAAGGAATACGAGGAAATTGATCGCTATTGCCGGGAAATGAAGATCGAATGGTTTGCCTCGGCCTGGGACCTGGAAAGTTTGAAATTTCTTGACCAGTTCCAGCTCAAATACAACAAAGTTGCCTCAGCCATGTTGGTTGACCTTGAAATGTTAGAGGCCATAGCCAAGCGCGGGAAACACACCTTCATCTCCACCGGCATGAGTACCTATGCCGATATTGACCGGGCGGTTGAGGTATTTAAAAACAATAACTGTCCTTTTGAATTGATGCATTGCGTGGCTACCTATCCCATGGATGATGTTGATGCCAATCTGAATTGTATCCATTCGCTGCGGGAGCGCTACCATTGCCATGTCGGCTACAGCGGCCATGAAGTAGGCCTGGCCATTTCCTATGCCGCGGCTGCCCTGGGCATATCTTCCCTCGAACGCCATATCACACTCAATCGATCCATGTATGGATCCGATCAGGCCGCGTCGATCGAGCCCGGTGGCCTGCGGAGCCTGGTCGGAGCGGTGAGGAAGATAGAAATGGCCATGGGGGATGGCGAGAAACGATTGATTCAAAAGGAAATCCCCATCGCCAAGAAGCTGAGGTCCCATCTGCGCTGGGAAGCCAGCGAATAGCTTGAGGTTTCATTTATGTCTGAACCATTGAAACTCGTTCACCTGGCCAATTTTAACAGTACCAATATCGGCAACGGTGCCTTGATATCGGGATTGGAGCACATAATAACAGCGGATTTCCCAAGGGAAATCACTTGGATCCGGGAGCCTTGGGATGACTATAGCTTCGGGTTTCGAAAATTCGATCACCGTTTTATCGACTTGATCAACTCCTGCGCCGGCCTGATCGTGAACGGAGCGGTGGCCATTCATGGGCGTGACTATCTTAAAGAGACTGGGATGCGCTTCGAATTGCCTTTGGATTTGATCCAGAAGGTAAAAAAACCGATTGTTTTCTATGGTATTTCTTATCGACACTTCAAGGGGCAGGCCTTTCATAACCAAGAGACGCTGCGCAAAACATTGGCTGCTTATACCGAAAACCCTAACATCTTCCTGGGTGTGCGCAATGACGGTACCAAAAAATGGTTAAAGGAAACCTTGCTTGTACCCGATTCTGTGCTGAAGAATGTTCATGAAATTCCCGACACAGGCGTTTTTGTTCAAGCGCAAAGCGGGTATTATCCGGAAATCCTGCCCGACCGCAAAGTGATCGTCTTCTCTCCCAATGATGAAGATGCCCCTTATCGCTATGGTGAGTCTAACTTCAGCCATGTAACCGAGACGGGCTACCGCTTAATCGATGAAGAAGATGAACCGAACGAGACTGTTTGGAGGCAGAATAGGGCCAGACTGATCCAGACCGCAAAAAATGCATTGACCTTGGTCTTAAGTGAGTCAGGGGCGCAACTCCTGCTGGTACCCCATTATTTTGACGATTTGAAGTTCATTGCCGCCCTGTTTGATATTTTCCAGCCGCAGATCGCCCACCAAACGACGATAACAACCGGATTGATGCGCGTGCCCGGAACCGCATATTTTTACGGTCGATACTTGGCAGCAGACCTGGCCATCAGCATGCGGGTCCATTCGATGTCGCCCTGTATTGGTCTTGGGGTACCAATGGTTCCCCTGATTACCCAGCCGCGCATGTGGGATTTCCTAACCCAAGTGGGCCTGAGTGATCTCGCCTTGGATGCATTTTCAAAAAGGCTTGAGGCGGAATTGGCGCAAATGTGCCTAAAAACTCTGGATGATCCGGCTGAACGACGAGAGCGGTTTTTACAGGCCAAGACAAAGATGAGAGAGGAAGTCCGGCTGATCAATTCCCGTCTGATCGATTTATTTGGTATAGTGAATTGAAATGGATTCCCATAAGGAAATACTGGCGCTGATTCCCGCTCGAGGGGGTTCAAAACGTATCCCTCGTAAAAACATCAGGGAGCTATGGGGCAAGCCCCTTCTGGCCTATTCCATAGAGGTGGCCAGGCATTCCAAAGTGATCAATCGGGTGATCTGCACGACCGATGATCCTGAGATCGCTGAAATTGCCAGGCAGTATGGAGCCGAGGTTCCCTTCATTCGGCCTAAGGAATTGGCTGACGACCGGTCGGGGGATACCGAGTTTTATCTGCATGCGATCGCCTGGTTGCGCGAGCAGGAATCCTATAGCCCCGACATCATTACCAACCTTCGTCCAACCAACCCTCTGCGTAGAATCGAAGTTGTAGATGATATATTAACTACTTTGATACGTCGAAAAGATGTGGATTCGATTCGCACAGTGAATCGGTCTCCATTTTCTCTCTTTATGATGAGAACTATCAATTCTGAAAGCGGTCTCATCGAATGCCCGGTCAATGTTCCCAGGGAGGAGCCTTTTCAAAGGGCGAAGCAACCGCTTCCGCAGAGCTTTTTGCTTAGTTCATATTTGGATGCGACCTGGGTGGAGGCGGTCCTG
>JALHTJ010000282.1 GCA_022865785.1 Candidatus Aminicenantota bacterium | reverse complement strand
GCAGCAAAGCGTGGTTACCCCGTTTTTCGGTGCCAGCCTGGCTGCCGATTTCCGTTTCGCCAGCCGGGACATGTTCTTCTCGCCGGCCCACTGCCGCCACGGCCTCCATCCCACCGGCGCCCTGCCTTATTTCCTGCCGCGCTATATCGGCCAGGGCCAAGCCGCCGAAATACTCTTTAAGGGCGAAGCGCTGGATGCTGCCACCCTGCTGGACTTGGGGCTGATCACCGAGGTGTTGGCGGCCGACGATTTTGAACGTCGCTGCATCGAGGCGCTGCAGCCCTGGTGCGCTTTACCGGGCGAGGTGATCCTTTCGAGCAAACTGCTGCTCAATCATGCCAACCGCCTGGGATTGAAGCGCTACTTCGATACAGAAGCGGCTCTTTTGCATTAACCAAAAGTTCGACGTTCGCTTTTTAAGATTAAAACAAAAATGCCAAATCACAAATCTCAAATTCCAAATTCCAATGTTCAAAACAAAACCAGTGTCAGTGCAAGTGTCAGTGTCAGAAAAGTCCTAACTGAAATAGCGGATCGTTCTGTTTTCTTTCTGTCACTTTCAATGCCACTTTTACATCTCTCCGTTTTGGGCATTTGGTTATTTGTGCTTGGCTTTTTGTTGTTTATTTTTCTTGCCGTATGCCGTATACCGTCTACCGTCTGCCGAGTTCTGAAAGCCCCGAAGGTGTGCGCGGAGTGGAAAGAATATCATAAAAGATCTCCCATTTCTTCTTCAAGCTATGGTCTGTGCCCGCTGTTTCTTCCATGTAATTCCTGATGACATCCTGGCCCAGGTTGTAGTTTATGATGTAACTGCGGTACTGTTTCCAGAAATCGATCGACTTCGCGGCCCGTTCTGGAGATTCCAGGGCATAGCGCGTCAGCCACTCTATGGCATCTTCCTTTGAAATCCTGCCATCGAGATAGCCGCGGGCAGCCTCGTTTTCCGCGTAGCGCAGCCCGCCGATGAGTTTTCGCACCTGTGCGAATTTTGCGGCCTGGCGCGGGTCCAGACCGGCCAGGGGGTATAAAACATCCTTTTCAAATCGCATCCTTTCTTCAGCGGAAAACAGCAACTCCATGCCGTAGTTGGCCGTGCCCTCGGCGATGAGCGATTGGGGACTGAATAGGGGATATACGGTGAATTCGATCCAGCCCCTTTCCTTGACCAGCTTCTGCTCGAGCAGGGCATTGTAGACATGGTGCCCCGGGTAGCCCTCGTGCGCCGCCAGCCGCAGCGGACCGCTGATGTCCATGGGCAGGTCGGTGTTCACTTCGATGACGCTGAAGGCGCTACCCTTGTACCAGTTGTAGGCCCCCCAGGGCTTATTCTTCACGTACTCGGCCTTGAAGTTCTCGTTTTGCGGTAAGGCGATGTGCGCCAGGGTGCGGCGGCGGCATTCGGAGATGGCCGCGTCGAACACGGCCGGGAGCTTGTCGGCGGGGATAATGAAATCCTTCCTGAGCGCCGTGATTCTTTCAATGAGGCTGCCGTTTCCGGGCAGGAGCCCTTCCAGCGCCGTAATGGTTCTTTCAAATTCTTCCCGTCGGCGAACCGGGGCCACGGCGTCATAGAATAATTTCGATTCCTGGTCAAAACTGAATTTTATCCCGGACAGCACGTCTATCTCCGCTTTCAAGGCGATCATCTGCTTGCCGAGGAATTCGCACCTGAGTTTTTCCAGGGCCGACAGTTCACTGCGGGCGGCCGCGTCCAGGCTTTTAATCAGGCTGTTCGCTTTTTTCCGTAATTCGCTGGCGGGAAACCCACGGCGCAGGACACTGTCATCGTGTTTCACGACCCATGCTTCCGGCCCGTAGTAGGCGTCGATATAGCCCGGAGCATACGCACCCAATACCAAAGCAAGTTTTACATAATCCTCGGCCAACTGATCCAACGGCTGGCTCCCCATTGATTTGGAGGAGGTAACGACCAGGAAGGCGGTCAAGATGAGGCTGAATAAAAAAGGGTTTTTCATTTTGCTCCTGCTGATCTGAATCGGAACCGTTTCATTACGCTATTCTATATTATTATCATGTTTTATTTCAAACTCCTGAGATTTATTTGAGAAAAACGTATTTAAGCAATAGTTGTTCCAAACTAGAAAAGGAGGTTTTTATGCCGATGATTAAAAATCGAATGAGTGTTGCTTTGGTTTCATTGCTACTGGTTCTGGGGTTGTGCAGAGCACTGCCTGCCGCCGACCCGGCGTTGGTCGTTCCTTTCAAAATCCAGGGGTATGTAGCTTTTTGTGAAGGCTACCTCGACATGATGATCGAAATAACCAAGGGTGGAACTAGGATGTCCAGGCTTGATGTGAGATTAAACGGCCAGCCAGCCGAGGAGATATCCGCTGGCAGTTATAATTATCGATGCGTGATCAATGGAGCCATGCCTGTTCCGGGAAGGAATGTTACAATAACCATTGCGAAACCGTCCCTTCTTCCAAGCCGCAGCACTCCGTTCATTACAGCCACCGGTAAGATTCATTCCCTTCTGAATCTCACCGCCCCCGCTAATGGCGACACGATCTCCCCACTGGATCGGGAAGTGACTGTTTCCTATAATGGAGGGGCATCGCCATATAGTTTCAGTATTTGTCAGATATTGGCAGGGAATCGCTGCGGTGACGTTGATTTTCACGGCTGTCCAGGAATGGGCTGCGCGGTACCCATGCACTTGCTTATCCCCGGCGAGCGATATAGTTTTAACTTATTCGCTCCGATCGGCAAAATCAATTTTGAGGGTCCCGTGAAGGAGTCACACATTATTCTCAGGCAGCATCATTCCCATGTTGTTACCATAAGTGCCATCCGCAGGGACATGTAAGGCTGGCTCCTGCCGACATCCCTCTTTTTTACACAGTGAGTTGAAGCCGATCCTGTACTTCTGGGCATGATGCGCGGGCTCTCAATGCTCGATGGGGCCGGTATAGACGGCCTCGAAATCGCGGCCGCGGATGCGCTGCAGCTCGTGCAGGTCGTCGTCGTCCCAGTGGCTGTCGGGGGCGCCGCTGATGTACCAGTCGGAGCCGTTGTCGGCGACGATCATGCCGTATTTTTTCAGGGCGCGCAGGATCCTCTGGTTGACCGCGGAAAAGCCGGAAATATCCACTCCGGCTTTCAGGCGCAGCCGCAGCCCCATGGGCGGCCGGGCGAGGTCGTTGCTGGAGGAGGCGAAATGGCGGGCCGGATAGATGAAGCCGCGCTGGGTCCTGGCCACGGTGAAGCGCAGGGCATGGCTGATCTCGCCGTGCTGCACCTCCAGGTAGCGCACCAGGCCGGGGAAGACGGGCAGTCCGGCCGCGTCGGCCGAGGTCCAGTACTTGGGGCGCACGGCGTTGGATGCGAGGTCCCACTTGGCTCCGCTTTCGGCTTTCCAGCCGCCCGGGATCTTGAACGCCCGGTACAGCTCGTACAGTATGCCCTGGTCGCGGTCGATGACGATCACGTGGCGGTCGCCGTCGGAATCATCGCCGCCCTCGATCGGGGCGTCGTCGGGGATGGGGAAGGGGCCGGGGTCGCTTTCGTCGCCGTAGGCGGTGTAGGTGATGGCTGCCGGTGGCTGGCCGCCTACGACCACGTAGGGTATGCCGTTGGGCGCGCCCTCCCACACCGTGCCGAAATCGGCATGCAATTCGCCGTTGGCGCCTATGGCGGCAATGAAAGCGGCCGAATCCGGATGGACCGCGAAGCCGGATATGTCGGTATTCCATGGATTGTCGGCAGGAAAGACTGGAAAATCCACCAGCAGCGGGTCGACCGTGTCGGCAGGGTCATGGGTTTGCGGGTCATTGGTCCTGCAGTTGGCAAATGCCAGCAGCAGGGCGGCTAGTAGAAGCAGGTGTGCCGGGAGTTTCAATCTGGTCAGTTGCATGGAGATATTATATCCAATAGGTAAGAGAGAAGGAAGAAAAAGGGAAGAAAAAGGGAAGAATAAGGGAAGAGAGGTAAAAAAAGCAAGAAGGATCACAGTCGCTGCTTACATTGTTTCATTCCCTTTCATTTCCCGTGGTTTTCCTCTAATAGGAACTCCACGGTCGCTCTTTCAGTAGTAGATATCCAGGGCGCCTTGGGTTAGAATGATGCCTGCCGGTGCCAGATTTTGGCTGTTCGGTTTGAACACCCCGGATGACGTTTTTAACAAGTTGGCGGCCAATTCTTCAGCCGTGAACTTTTCAATGAAAGTTTTGATGCTTTGATACATGACCGGGGCCAGCAGGGTGCTGAAAAACTCGGGAAAGGCATAGCCAAGATGGACCACGGATTTGATCACTTCCAATTTTACTTGGCCGAGGACCACGCGGGGAAGCAAAACGATCTCGAAATGGAATTCGCGGTAGGGGAAATTGGTAACGATTTCCCTGCCCTTGACGCTGATGCGGATGCCAGCGGGCTCGACCTTGGCCAGTGTCTCCGAGATAAGGAAATTACTGTTCTGGCGATACACTTGCGCCGCCAGCCCGTTGTCCTTGTCCTGCAGATTGTTTTGCAGGATTGCTTCGCTCATTTTCAACCAGTACAGGTTCCTAGTCCGTGAATCGAGGACCGAGTTCCCGGCGGGCGCCGTTTTGCCGGGATCGCTGGTCAGGATGGCCCGGTAGCATTCACTGCCGAAAATGACTTGGGGCGGTTGGCGTTCTTCCGAGTATAGAACGTAGGACGAAGCCAGCGGACCGAATTCCAGTGATTGCCATTTCTTGACCGGGCGATTGTCTTTGAGCACGACCAGTTGCAATTTTCGCAGATTTTGGTCCTGCAGATTGGTCATTTGGATGCTAGCCGAGAGTTTTTCCCCGTCCAGGCGCCATGGTTTGAAATCAATGACCGCCAAGGCCCCGGCCGGTGAATTGGCGTTGTTGGAAATTTGCCCGGTACTGCGCGACCAATTGTTGTTGGAAATGCGCTCGTTTCGGGGTCGTTCGATATAGGCGCTTACCAGGAACTCCCCGGGCGGGACCTGGGCAGCCGTCAGTTCGCTCGTGAAACGTTTTTTTTCGTTGGGGCCGGGCAGATCATCCTGGCTGATGCTCACAGTTGCCAGTACCACCTGGTCGTCATTATTAACAAAAAGCAGGCGGGAGTCGCTGTTGCTGTATCCCGAGCCGATATTGGCTACATCGGCCTCCAGGTCGAAGATTGCTTCGAATTGGTCTCCCTCGCGCTTCCAGCGCTTGCCGATGGAGAAAATACTGACGATCAGGTCGGGATTTCCTGCGGGATGCAGCTTCTTTTCATCGATCTTGCGCGTGGCCTGGTTGTTGTTGACCTGGCATTCCTTGAGCGTCGTCGCCACCTGGAAGACATACGTGGTTTTCCGGCCGTGCGGGAATGAATCGTTGACGCTGTAGGTCCAGCGGCTGCCCGGGGCCATAAGAATGTCCCTGGTGCTCGCGCTCTGGATCACCTCGCCGTTTTTTTTCAATATCAGATACAAGGAGGTTCCGGGAGGCACGGCCGCGGAGCCGACGTTTTCCAGAGTGGCTTCCAGCTTGACCGTGTCCATGGGAAACTCGACCTGCAGGTCGCCCAACAGGGTGCTGACCAGGGTGGCGGTCAGGGAGGTCACCGCCACGTCGGGGCATTTGATCGCTGTGACCGGTTTTTCCTTGCTGGCGGTGTTTTTGACTTCTTTTTGCTCTGCTAGCAATGTCATGGATCCGGCAGCGAGAAGAGCAAGGAAAGCGCAGGGCAAATTCTTTTTGATCATTGGTCTCTACTCTCCATTGCTTATTATTATATATTGAAATGCCGGCTTTTGTCACCTATCAGGAAAATCCTGACATTCTTCATCCGCGCAAATTGACACCCCGGCGGCCGGTCTCACTATGATTTCAACCAGTATTGTGAGTCGTTGAAATCATCTAGTGAGACACGTCCCTTTGGGGGATCTTGAAAACCGTAGTGCCTTTACGAGGATCTTTTTCTCATAAAAATTCTATTGATTTTGAAATTGACACCAACGGGACCTTCTGCTAAAATCCCTTCTGGCCGTAGGGATGGCAGAGTGGTAGTCACACTATGGTTTCTGCTAGCTCCGGCAATCGCAGAAACCATCAAGTGTGACTATGCCAACACTGGATGTTTTTGCCAACCTGCAGAAATAAGCAAAAACATAGTGTTGGGATCGATTGCGGCGGCGGGTTTCACTATGATTTCACACAGTTCTTGGAATTGTGAAAGCATCTAGTGAAACTTGTCCCCGCATGGGGGCCGGTCTCACTATGATTTCAACCAGTATTGTGAGTCGTTGAAATCATCTAGTGAGACACGTCCCCTTCGGGGGATCTTGAAAACCGTTGCCCCTTCCCCTTTATTTCATCTTGCATGATCACGTGTAAACGGGAAGGGACAGGTCCCTTTACGGGCACCAGGGGTTCGACAAATTTGCAATCGGCAAATTTGGACCGTGAGCCTTGCGAGCGGCCCCGCAGGGGTGAGCCGCAGCAGCCGCGCATCCATCCTTTTCCTCCATTTGCATCCATTTTCATCAATTGGTTTAAAATTGACACTACCGGGACCCTCTGCTACAATTCAACCTGGCCGGAGGGATGGCAGAGCGGTCGAATGCGGCGGTCTTGAAAACCGTTGTGCCTTTACGGGCACCAGGGGTTCGAATCCCTTTCCCTCCGTATGATCCCACCGAAAGTGATATAGTCGGGAAAGGGGACGAGAACCCCTGGGGACCGGGGGTTTGACAAATTTGCAATCGGCAAATTTGGACCGCGAGCCCAGCGAGCGGCCCGAAGGGTGCGCAACAGCAGGTGCGCATCCATCCTACTCCCTCCGCCAACATTTGTTCACGCGGAGGGAGTAGGAACTGCGGGACGCGAAGCGAACCGCTCATCCCTTTCCCTCCGAGTTCTATCTCGAACCCCTGGGGACCGGGGGTTCGACAAATTCGCAATCCGCGAATTTGGACCGCGAGCGCAGCGAGCGGCCCGCAGGGGAGAGCGGCAGCAGCCGCGAATCCATCCCTTTCCCTCCGCCATTTCCATTTTTACCCCTGGCGCAGCTTCGATTTATACATCACACGACTTGTCTTTTTGACATCCCCGATTGCCGCGGCCAATAAAGTGGCGTGCCCCGCATATTGCGCAAATCCGACCAGGGCTTAAAATGGAATTAAACATCAAACTCAATTTTACACATGGTGCCCGCCTGCTTTTTCATTGAGAAACTCCCGTCCAGCTGCTGGCTGAGCATTTTTACGAGCGTGAGGCCCAAGCCTTTTGATTCATTGATGTCAAACCCGTCGGGGAGCTTATGGCCATTATCCTGCATGGTGAGCGTTACATGGTTTTTAACTTTTTTAAGAGAAATCTTTATTGACCCGGCATTTTTATTAATAAAAGCATATTTCATTTTATTGGTAAGAAGTTCATTAACGATACAACCGAGAGGGAACAGCCGATTTTCATCCAGATGAAAATCGGCGATCTGCTTTTCAAGCTTGATCTTGGCATGGTCGGGAAATATCGCGATAATCGTATCGATCAGGTCATTCAGATATATTTTCACTGAAATATCTTTATAATCTTCGCCGAGCAACAGCTTGTCGTAGAGGATGCGCATGCTGGTGACCCGGCCGATGGCGTCCTGCAGCACCGCGACGGCCTCGGGATTGGTAACCGATTGCATATGCAGGGATAGAAGGCCGCCAATGGATGCGATATTGTTTTTTATACGGTGATGGACTTCTTTGATAAGAATTTCTTTTTCTGTCAATTGCCGCTGGATC
>JALHTJ010000045.1 GCA_022865785.1 Candidatus Aminicenantota bacterium | reverse complement strand
ATGACCTTGAAGAAAAAAATCATTTTTTTCATTGCCGGGTTGGGGCTGGTCTTTTTTTTGCTGTTTCTGTTGTTCAACCACCTGACCATCTCCCATTCGGAAAATGAGCAAAAAAGCATTTATACCGCCAAGGTCGCCCAGCGCTTATCCCATGCGATTGCCAACGAAAAAAAAAGGATCGCCACCCTATGCTATGACTGGGCTGCCTGGGACGCGATGTATAATTACTCGGAAAAACCGTCCAATGAATTCGAAGTGGAGTCCCTGCCTGGCAGTGCGGTGCCCGAATCTGATTTAAGCCTGATCCTGATAGTTGACCGCGACCGGCAAGTGATTTTTCATCAGGGTTTTGACCAGAACAGCAGCCGCTTTGTCAGTTTCGCTTTGGGCGACTCGTCTGAAAATCCATTATGGAAAAGCCTCATGCTTTCATTTCCCAGGCCGGATCAGGATACCTTCATCACCGCCTCGGAATTCGGTCCCCTGATCATCATCTCGGCAGCGATCATGCACAGTGACGGCAAAGGGCCCATGAACGGCCGGGTGGTGATGGGCCGCTTGGTCGATCGATCTTTCATGCAAAGGCTCGGCGCTTCCATCCAGGAAAAGGTTGCGTTACTGACGCCAGCCAACCTGCAAAGAGACCTGGCTCAGAATGAATTGAGCTCATTGTTCGAAACTGATTTTTATTTTAGGGAAAACAAGGACTTCCTGAGCATCTACAGTTTGTTCCGGAGCCCGGGCGGGCAAGCGGTTTTTGCCGTCAGGATCGACGCCGGCAAGACCATGTTCAGCATTCAGGAAAAAGCAGTACGGAATTTCCTGATCGCTCTTTTGTTGTGCACCATACTGGCCGGGGCGATTTATTACGGGTTCATAGACCGCATGCTGCTGCAGCGCCTGAAGAATATTTCGAAAAAAACAAAGCATATCACCTCTTTTGAAGACCTCACCATCCGCCTAGTTGAAGAACGTCATGACGAAATAGCCCAGCTCAGCCACGATATCAACAAGATGCTGGAGCGGCTGGAAAATGAAAACATCCGCCACCAGGAAATGGAGCGCCGCCTGGTCATGAACGAAAAACTGATCGCTACGGGCAGGCTGGCCGCCAACATCGCCCACGAGATCAACAATCCACTTTTCGCCATCAGCAATTCGCTCGCCGTCATCAAAAAACAGATCAAAAATGCCAGCAGCGATATCGCGGAAGTCCTGCCCCTGGCCGAAAAAGAGATCAAGCGGGTGCGCAAGATCACAAGGAAACTGCTGGACTACGGCAAGATCAATCTGGAGACTTTCAAGGAAAGCGATATCGATTCCATCCTGGAAACGGCCTGCCGGGTGTTGAAACTAGGAAGGCAGATCAAAAACACCGTCATTGTCAAGAATAATCGAAGCGGCGAACTGCCGATCTTCTGCAACCCGGACAGCCTGCAGCAGGTTTTCATGAACCTGATCCTAAACGCCAGTGAAGCCATGAAAGGCCGCGGGGAGATCGCCATTGAAACCGAGCGCCACGGTGCCGCTTACGAGATCCATTTCAGGGATTCGGGCCCCGGATTCCCGGCTGCCGTCAAAAAAAGAATATTCGAACCGTTCAACTCTTCCAAGGAAACCAAAGGGGCCGGCCTGGGGCTTTACATCTCCTACCATATCATCAAAAGGCACGGCGGCAGCATGGCCCTGGAAGAAACGCGCCAATCCGGAGCCCACCTGATCGTGACGCTGCCGCGGCGGGGAGGAACGGAAAATGCCTGAAAAATCTCAAGTGCTTATCGTTGATGACGACCCTGAGGTGCTCAAAACCCTGCAGCTATGGTTGAAAAATGAAGGCTTCAAGGTTTTTACGGCTGCCAATAAGAAACAAGCCGAAGAAATAGTCAAAACAGAAAACATCGCCGTCTGCCTGGTCGATCTGCACTTGAAACATGAAGATGGTCTGCTCATCAGCGCTGCATTGAAATCCCTTGACGAGCTTTTACGGATTATTATCCTCACCGGTTATCCGACATATGAAAGCGCCATAGACGCCATAAAAACCGGGCTGTTCGATTATCTTTCCAAATCGACCGACAATGACGCCATCCTGCGCAAGATCAACAGCGCGGTGGAAGAGCGGGACCGGGAGCTCGCCATTAAGCAGGACTGCGACAAAAATAAAATCAGCATCGTCCTGATCGGACACCACCTGCTGTTCAAGGAGGGTCTGGAAAATTTTTTGAAAGAAAATATGGAATACTGCCTGTTGCAAACCTACCATGCGATCGATTATGTCAAGAAAAGCGATTTCAACCTGGATCCGGCACTGCTGCTGATCTGCGCCTCCTGCAACCAAATGTTTTTGGAAAACCCGGAAAACATATTCACGAATCTGAAGATCATTTTTCCGAACGCCAAAATGGTGCTCATCAACTGTGATTACAATGACGACAAAAAAAGGGAATTGATCCGCTGCGGGGCCAAGGGCTTTCTTCCGGCCAACACCGGTAAAGCCAATCTCAAGAAGGCCCTGAACTGCATACTGGAGGGGCAGATCTGGATCAGCCGCGAACTGTCGCACCAGCTGCTCAGCGAACTTCTGGAAGACAGCAACCCCGAAATCGTCTACAGAAAACCGCTCAGCACCTTCGGCTTGACCAATCGTGAAATTGAGATCCTGCAGGCCCTGGCTTCGGGCCTTTCCAATTTCGCCATCAGCGAAAAACTTTTTTTAAGCGAAAAAACCGTTAAAACCCACGCCCATCATATTTTCAAAAAAATGCTTGTCAAGACCCGCACCCAGGCTGTGATGAAAGCCATGGAATTTCATATCATCTGATCGCCGGCGGGGCCGAAGATCAGGTCTCAGGGTTTTCCTTAAGATATTTCAACAACAAATGATGGATTTTTTTTTCTTGGCCGGCCAACAGGCTCTCATGCTTGGCCAGCAAGCCGGTTTCTCCCCTTTTTAATGGGCCGGAGAGCGAATTGCGCCAGCCGGTCTTTTTTACATTGCCCAACACCTGCTCGACCAGGGGGAACAGAATCTCCAGGCCGGGACGACCGGAGGTTTGTCGCAATCTCCCTTCAGCGAACTTCATGCCGGCGATAAAATAACTGGCCGCGGCTATCGCCGCCAGGTGCAAATACATCTTGTCCCCTGCGGAGATCAACAGGACCCGGGCTTGCAGATCAGCTGTGATCCGGCGAGCCAGGGTCACGGCCTTTTTGTCCCCTTCCAACAAAAAAGTAATGCCGGCGCACAGGTCTTCATCCTCCCGAAAGCCGATAAAGGTCTGCAGCGGCGAAAAAGAAGCCACCCGGGCCCCAACGCGGCGCAAGGGTGACAATTCGTCAGAAGTCAGGGAATTGGACGCATGAAAAAAGATCTTGCCCCGCAGTTCGGCTTGAGCGGCAACGGCTTGGGCTACGGCCTTGATTTTTGATTCCTGCACCGCGATTAAAACAAAATCGGCGCTGCGCACCAGTTCGGCCAGGTCGGAAGTCCAGCGCGAAGCGAAATGGCCACCTTTCGCTTTCTGGAAGACATGCTGCAGGACATAGCCTTTTTTCTGCAGGGATGCGGTCAAATTCAAGCCCACATAACCGGCACCGATCAGGGAAAAGCGGTTCATTTACTCACTGTTGAAAATTTTCAGCCATTGTTCCACTTCATTCTGGGAAACCCGGGCGTTCACCCGTTTTAGGGTTTCCTCCTTTTTTCCATGCAACACAAAAGCTTTTTTCAAAGTGAAATAGAATTCAATGGAATTGATGGTTTTGGCGCCTTTTTCCTTGGCAAAGGATTTCAGCTCGCGGTCAGTGGTCACCAGAACGGTCTCTTTCAGATGCTGATAGTTTTCCAGAATCTTCTTGATCTCATCATCGGCGCTGAGACCGTAACGCGGATAAACCACGGTTAGCTTGGAATTGATGGGATTGCGCAATTCGCTGCCCTGCGGCTCCCCGTCAAAGACAACCGTGATCTTGGTGTTTTTACTCTCCTGGAATTTTTTGATAATGGAAATCATTTTGGTTCGCGCTTCGGGGTCGGAGAGGGAAAAATCCGGGGCGCAGCCGATCAGGTTGTTGCCGTCGATGATGTATGGCATTTAGATTTCGATCGATCCTCCCGGTTGGAGTATGGTCACCGCGCAGGTCGCTCCGACCCGTTCCGCAAACTCCTGCGGCGAAGAATGGATCAAGGCGAAAGTATCATAATGGATAGGAACGACCCGGGGTACGCGCAACAACTCGACGGCCTTGGCGGCCAGGCGCGGCGTCATGTTGTAGCGACCGTCAATGGGCAGGAAAGCGATATCCGGGCTGTACATCTCTCCGATCAGTTGCATCTCCAAGGTCAGTCCGGTATCACCCGCGTGGTAGACGGTCTTGCCGTCCATGGCCACGATGATGCCCGCTGCCGTGCCGCCCAAGCCGGCGCTGTGAAAAGCCGGAACCAGGGAAATGTCCACTCCTGACACGTTGACAGTGCCACCGATGCCCATGCCCTCCGCCACGATACTTTTTTCTGCGGCAGCCAGAGCGATTTCATGCAACGCCACCAATGTGGCACCGGTTTTCTGGCAGATGGCGAAACTATCGCCCAAATGATCGCCATGGTCGTGGCTGACCACAACCAGGTCGGCGTGGGCAATATCCTGCGCCCGCAGGGAGGCCATGGGATTGCCGCTTAAAAAAGGATCGATAAAAACAATTTTGCTGCCTTCGATTTTAAGGGCCGCGTGCCCGAGCCAGGTGATTTTCATGATCACTCCTCAGCCGGGGGGCCAGTTCATCTGGCGCCCACCCAGAATATGCAGGTGCAGGTGAAAGACCGACTGTCCGGCGTCCGGTCCGGTATTGATTACCAGGCGATATTGCTCTAGCCCGATTTTTTCAGCAACTCTTCTGGCTGCCAGTAACAAATGACCCTGAAGCTGGGGATCGTTTGCCTCGTTCAAGGAGGCAATATGCCGGCGCGGGATCAACAAAACATGAACGGGAGCCTGGGGCTGCAGATCTTTGAAAGCGACGGTCAGGTCATCCTCGTAAACGAATGAGGTCGCGATCTCACCACTGGCAATCTTGCAAAAAATGCATGGATCCATTTTTACCCCCGAGAGATTGTAATGGCAGCGCCCAATTTTTGCAATTTGTCCGGCATGTTTTCGTAACCGCGAAACAACTGGTAGGAATTTTGGATGTTGGTTTCACCTTCAGCGATCAGTCCGCCCAGGACCAGCGCGGCCGAAGCACGCAGGTCGGTGGTTTTCAAGACCGCGCCCCGCAGCCGGGCCGGCCCCTTAATGATCGCCGTATCGTTCTGGATCTTGATTTCGGCTCCCAAACGATTCAATTCACCCACATGGCGGAAACGATCATTGAATATCGTTTCCCTGATCCGGGAAACGCCATCCGCCTGGGTCATCAGCGTGGTCAACTGCGCCTGCAGATCGGTTGGGAAGCCCGGATAAGGCTGGGTGATTACTTCGGCCGGCGCCAGGGATTTCCCGCCTTTCACATAGATCGCTTCAGCGGAAACGGTGATGTCGGCGCCCATGTCCTTGAGGATCTCCAGCAGTCTGCCCAGGTGTTCGGGGATCACCCCCTGCAAATGGATCTCGTTGCCGGCGAAACAACCGGCGATGAGATATGTCCCGGCTTCGATGCGGTCGGGGATGATGCGGTGGCTGGCGCCATGAAGCCGTGTCCGGCCGCGAACGACGACCGTTTCACCGTCGGGGCCGGAGATATCGGCTCCCATTTCCTGCAGCAGACGGATAAGGTCGGTCACTTCCGGTTCCAGGGCACAATTGCCCAGAACCGTGGTTCCTTCGGCCAATGTCGCGGCCATAAGCAGGTTTTCGGTCCCGGTCACGGTTTTGCCGGGGAAAATGTACTCAATGCCTTTGAGCCGCCGGCAACGGGCAACAATATATTCACTTTCAGATTGGATTTCCGCACCCATCTGCTCCAATCCCTGCAGGTGGAAATCGATTTTCCTTTCGCCGATGGGACAGCCGCCGGGAAAGGAGATCTTGGCATAGCCGTGGCGTGCCAGCATGGGACCGAGCAGCAGGATCGACGCCCGCGTAGTCCGGGCGGTCTGCACAGAAACCAGGGGTGAGCGCAAAACCGGCATGGTCTCGCGTATGGAATTGCCGCTGATTTCCCCCTGGGCACCGATTTCACCGAGGGCGGCATGCATGACCTTGATATCTTCCACCAGGGGGACATTGTGAAATTCAATGGTTTCAGAACTAAGACAAACAGCCGCCAACTCAGGCAGGGCGGCGTTCTTGGCGCCGGAAATGGCAACACTGCCCTTTAACGGCTTGCTTCCCTGAATAGAAATTGTTATGTCTTGCATTTGGTCAAAAACGAGCCCGCAATGGACTCGAAGGTCCAGCCAGGGGCTCAATATACATACTTCACGGAGCAAAGTCAAGAAAACTCCAAGACCTTGCCAAGAACCTGGATATCCTTTACAATAGCGGCCATGGCGCCCTTATCACTCTGGCCTGGCAAACTGCGCTCCGGCATCCTGACTCTGGCCGCGGCAGCCATCCTTTCTTGCACACTGTCCTGCTTCAGTTTTCGGGTCACTGTACCGCCGGATCCCGAATGCATAGTCAGTACCCTGGCAATTGTCCACACCGAGCCAGCGACCATGGACTTTGAAAATTTAATAAACGATGAACCGGTAACCACCTCGGCTCCGGCAGTTTACTCTCTGATCAAGGTCCTGCAAGTGAGCAAACCGCTGAAGCTGCAATGGCACTGGTACTCGCCCGACAACAAATTGATCCGCCGCTCCAAGACCGTGGAGATCAACGCCAAGGGCAAATATCTGGCATATTTCGCGGCCTGGGACACATTGTCCCAATCATACTATTCTGAAAAAAAAGGCGACTGGACTGTTGTGATCACCGTCGACGGCAACTTTCTTACCAAAAAGGAATTTTCCGTCAATTAGGCGAAGATCTGGAAACGGAGATCCTGGCCCGGCGCGATTTTTTTGCGGAAACGGAGAAAGTCAATTGCCTGACCGCTTTTGTCGCCCTGACCGCCATTGAGCGCTCCCATTGCCCGACCGGGAGCACAGCAATTACCTGGCCGGCACTATCGATTTCCAGCTCCATGACCATGCCTTTCTTGAACCAGTACCAGCCGGCCAGAAGTTCGGGGTCGCGCAGGTCGGACCAGGTGACATCACCCTCGATACGGATGGTTGGCCGCGGCGCCGCTACCGCCATTTCCATGCCCCCGGGCGTAGCGGCACGCCCAGTGGCCGCCAGGAACAACTGCATGGCACTGGAGATCGCAGCCGCTTCCCTGAACTCTGCAGGGAACGCTTCTTCATCGCCTTTTTCATATTTTTTAGCCCGGGCCGGCAGGACCGCGTCTGCCATTTCTTTTCCGGCTTGTTGGGCAGCCCGGGGTCCCGCGGCCAAAGCCGGCTCGACAGTTCCAACGCTTGTCTGGGCCGCTACGGAGCGGGAACGCAGCGATTTCATATCGCCCTTTTTATCCATTTCAGCCCGGGCCGGCTGCGCCGGCGCTTCTTGCAGCTTCTGTTCCTGCTCCCGTATTTCGTTTTCATCAATCAGGGAATTTTCCCGATCCTTGAGCCTAAAATCATGATCTGCTTCCTTTTCCGGAATCTGTATCGGAACAGCTGCGGGCATGACATTTTTTTCAACCGGCATGCGCTTGGTTTTGGCAGTTTCGGCCTGTTCCACTCTACCGGCAAGGACAGGAGTGGTTTTTTCAACCTCCGGAGACAATTGCGGGACCGCCTGGGAAACGGACGGGGCAGCTTTTTCTTTTTTTCTGCTTTCGGCCTGACGAAAACGGTCGTTGCCCAGGAAAAAATAGCCGATGAAAATAACAACCAGAAAGGCGGCGGCGATCTCAAAAGCCAGACGCATAGGCAAAACCCGTTTTCGGACAGCCTGTTTTTCGCCAAGGGCTTGCTGCAAGAACTCGCCCGGGACCTTTACCCGGCTGCTCTGGATATCGACGATCTCGGCCAGGGCTTCCAGGCATTCGGGGCAACGGGAAAAATGGGACTCCAGTTCCCCCCTTTTTTTGTCCACCAGCACTCCGTCAACATAAGCTGCCAGATCTTCGCCGGAAATATGGTCATTCATGGGCTTCCCCCTCCAACGCGTCCCGCACCTGGGTTCTGCTGAACCGGGTTCGTTTTTCCATCTCGGCCCTGATCTTTTGCAGGGTGTGTCCCAGAAATTTGTAAGCTGAGTGCAGTTCGAGCAGTTTGCCGACCTCCTTGATCCTCAACCCTTTAAAATAAACCAGCTGCACGGCCAGGCGCTCCTTATCGGAAAGAGCAGCCATGGCCCGCTCCAGGTCACTCTCCAGCCGTAGTCGTTGTTCCTGCCGTTCCCCGGCAGCCATTTCTTTTTCAGGGGTTGCCGTATCGGACAGCAATTTAAGATAGTCAGGTTCGGCATCGATGGAGACCACACGGATTTTCTTCAAGCGAAAATCGCGGCCATATTTGCTGCGCAGGAAATCCAAGGCCAGGCGCCGGGAGACCACGGTCAGCCAGGTGGAAAGCTTGGCCTGAAAAGCGAAACGCCGTAATCTTGCGAAGCGGTTCTCATGGAGCTTCTCGAGGATGTACAGGTAGACGGCCATTTTTTCATCGTAATCATCGGTGTATTTGATCACGGCGCGGTAGATGAGATTCGAATATTGCAGGATGAATTTCTGCCAGGCGGCGATGTCTCCTGAAAATATCGCCTGCAGCAACCTGGCATCGCCGTCGAAAAAACCTTTCATAAACCCGATTATAACCAATAAAACGCGATAGTTGTCAAGTTCCCTGACATTTCTCTTGTCCCGGTCGCAATGGATAATTAGATTATTTACTAAAATAGTCTGCATGCCGCGCCTCTTTATTCCCGCAGCAAAGTTAGACGGCAAATAATGAATCATTCCCCGGCCGGATAGAATTCCTGGTTGACTTTCGCCGGTTTTTTTTTGATAATCAGAACTGACAAAAACCAAAGAGGAGATGTCATGGAATATGCGGAGATCGGAATCATCGGCGGCAGCGGTTTTTACGACCTGGAAGGGCTGGAAGATGCCCATTCAGTCCGGCTGAGGACGCCTTTCGGGGAGCCATCGGAAAAACTCATGCTGGGCAAGCTGCAGGGCCGCTCGGTGGCTTTTTTGTCACGCCACGGCCATGGCCATTACCTGAACCCTTCGGAAGTGAACTACCGGGCCAACCTGTATGCCATGAAAATGCTCAATGTGGAATACCTGTTTTCCATCACCGCCGTGGGATCGCTGAAAGAAGAACTGAAGCCGGGCGAAATAGTCATTCCCGACCAATACGTCGACCTGTCCTATAAAAGGGAAAAGACGTTCTTTGAGAACGGAGTGGTGGGCCATCTGCCGTTTGCCGATCCGACCTGCCTGCCCCTCGGCCGGCTGGCCTTGCGGCTGGCCAGGGAAGCGGGCCTGGCTGCCCACCTGGGCGGAACCTATTGCAACATGGAGGGGCCGCAGTTTTCCAGCCGCGGCGAATCCATGGCCTACCGCCAAATGGGTTATTCCCTGATCGGCATGACCCAGGCCGCGGAAGCCAAGCTGGCCCGGGAGCTGGAGATGTGCTTTCTCCCCCTGGCCATGGTCACCGACTACGACTGCTGGCACCAGAGCGAGGAATCGGTCACCGTGGAAATGGTCATCGCCAACCTGAACCGGGGTGTGGCCAATATGAAAAAACTCCTGCCCCTGATCCTCCGGGAACTCCCGGAAAAAAGGGACTCCTGCCCGTGCGCCAGCGCCCTGGCCAATTCCATCATCACCGCCCCGCAAATGATCCCGGCAAAAACCTATAAAAAACTAGAACTCATCATCGGCAAATACATCAAATCCCGCATATGAGGAACCCATGTCCCAAGAACTGATCCTGGTCATCAACCCCGGCAACACATCCACCAAGGTAGCGGTCTACAAGGGATTGACTCCGCTTTGCGTCGAGTCCATCAAGCACACGGACGAAGAATTGTCCCGCTTCCCCGACATCAATGCCCAAAAGGATTTCCGTGAAAATCTGATCAGGGAGTTCCTCAAGAAAAAAGGCGTCGACCCGGCTGAACTCCGCGTGGTGGCTGCCCGGGGCGGGCTGCTCAAGCCCCTGGCCAGCGGCACCTATGTCGTCAGCCAGGAGATGGTCGATGATCTCGTAGAGGCCCGCCAGGGATCGCATTCCTCCAACCTGGCAGCCCAGATCGGCTATTCACTATCCGCCAAACTCGGGATCACCTGCTACATCGTGGACCCGGTTTCCGTGGATGAAGCCGAACCATTGGCCCGTTATTCCGGCCACCCCCTGTTCCGCCGGGTAATGCTCACCCACGCCCTGAATATGAAGGCCGTGGCCAAGCGCTTTTGCCGGGAAAAAGGATTGACTTACCAGCAGGTCACGCTGCTGGTCATCCATTTGGGCACGGGTAATTCCCTCTCCCTGCACAAGAACGGACGCATGATCGACGCTGTCAATCCTTCAGAAGAAGGGGCATTTTCGGCCGACCGCAGCGGCAGCTTGCCCATCCTGCAAGTGGCGCGGCACATATGCGACCAGAACCTGAAATACAAGGAATTTGAAAAAATGGTTTTCGGCAGCGGCGGCCTCTTCGCCTATCTCGGCTCCAAGGATTTTCTGAAAATAAAGGACAAGTACCTGGAAGGAGAAGCGCGAACCGTGGAAGTTGTCCAGGCCATGGCTTACCAGGTGGCCAAGGAAACAGGAGCGCTGGCCACCGTGGTGGACGGCCGGATTGACGCCATCCTTATCACCGGCGGCATCGCTTTCAATGAATTTTTTAGCGAACTGATCCGCAAACGCGTCCAATTCATCGCCCCGGTGCATGTGTATGCTGGCGAAGACGAAATGCAAGCCCTGGCCGAAGGCGTAGCACGAGTGCTGAGCGGGGAAGAGCCGGCCCAAAAATATTAAACCATGGCAATGAAGAAAAAAACAAGGTTGCAAATAATACTGAAAACAGAAAAGGGGAAAGCATGCCGTTTGACGACCACCTGAACCCGACCTCGACCACCACTGAAAAACAAATAGCCGATCTGGAAAGAAAGATCGATGAACTGAAATCCAAATACATCCTTTTTTTCTCCGGCGAATTGAAAATGCCGCCTGAAAAGGAGCGCGAATACATTGAAAAGGCGGTAAGGAAGCTGATTTACGGCGGCGCCAAGACCGCCAAGATGGACATGATCATCCAGAACCTTGCTTCCCGATTCAGTCTCTACAACAACCTGTGGCTCAAGAAACTCAATGAATTGGAATCCGGAACCAATGTAATCCAGAAGAAAAAGGCCTTCCAGACAATACCTCCACCCAAGCGCGATAAAGGGCATCGGGAAATTTCCCTGAACTTGAACGACGAAGACAGTTTTGAGCGCTTATATGAAGTTTACATGGAACTACTGCCCGTCAGCGGCAAAACAAACCGGGAAAAAGACAATATCATAGACAGCATGAAAGCCAAAATGCTGACCCATAACCTGGTCGAAGCAAAGGTCAGTATAGCCGTTCAGAACGGCAAGCTGAGCATCAGGATCAAAAAATAAAACACAATGCGGACGATGTGTAGGGGTTTGATTAATCAAGCCCTTGCAACCTAATCAATTTTAAAATTTCAATGCTGATACAAATAGCGTTTGATCTTGCTGGTGGCGGTTTTCTGGAACGGCTCCTTGTGTTCGACAAAGCGCGTGAGCTGCGCAAATGAGGAAAGCTGGGGGTTGATGGTATCTTTTAACCGCAACAGCAACTCGTCGATGTATTCCAGTTTCTGCTGCTGGCTCCTGCTTTTGGTTTCCTCGTCAATCAGGTCATAATCCAGGTAGACCCAGGCCTCCAGGCGGCCGTTATCTTCGATCACCAGGGATTCAGCCACATGCATGCAGGAATTGATCTTGTCCTCAATGGCTTCGGGATAGATATTCTCGCCATTGGCCATCAGGATCATGTTCTTGGAACGACCACTGATGTACAGGTTGTTAAATTTGTCGAAATGGCCCAGGTCGCCGGTATGAAGCCAACCTTCGGCATCCACAGTCTCCCTGGTGGCCTGGGGATTCTTGTAATACCCCTTCATGATATTGGCGCCGCGGGCATGAATTTCCCCGATACCGGTCCGCGGATCGGGATCCACGATCTTGATCTCTACGCCCGGGATGGGCTTACCGGTTGAGCCCACGGCAATGGTCTCGTCACCCTGGGGACCACCGGCCAGCAGCGGCGCCGATTCGGTTAAACCATAGCCGATCAGGTAGGGGAATCCCGATTTTTTTAGAAAAGTCTCGGCTTCGCGGTTGATGGCCGCACCGCCTATGGCCATGATTTCAAGCTGGCCGCCGAAAAACTCGACCAGTTTGTCCCGGATCTTTCGATAAATTTTTATTTTTACTCCCGGAACTTTGGAAATGAGCTTGAGAACGAATTTCTTTTCGAAAGCGGCCAGAACCTTTTTTTTGTAGATCTTCTCCATGATCAGGGGCACGGCCGGAATGACCTGTGGTTTTTCCACTTTGCAGATCTTCTCCAGCACGCTCGGCGTCGGTGTTTTCCCGACATAAACGATCCGCGCTCCGTTCAGCAACGGAAACAGGAATCCCAAAGTGAATTCATAGGTGTGGGAAAGGGGCAAAATGGAAAGGAAAGTCCATTCGGGATGAATTTCCAGCACATGGTTGGAAGTGGTCAGCACATTAGTGATGAAGTTTTTATGGGTGAGCATGACCGCTTTGGAATGCCCCGATGTCCCCGAAGTGTAAATGATGGAGGCGACATCGTCCTCATTGACCGCCGTGGACTTTAAACCCATGCGATCCGGGATCTGGCGGAAAAAACTCCGAGCTTTTTCTATGAATTGGGAAATGGGTTCAATGGACAAAACGTCGGTTTCGGCACTGAAGTCATCGAGGGTGATCACGGTCTGCAGCTTGTGATCTTGGATTCCCAGCACTTTTTCCATCTGTTTCTGGGTGGTAAACAGGATCTTGGCTTCCGAGTCATTTATGATGTGGTGGATATCACTTTCGGGGAAATCAGGCAATATAGGCACCACGATGGCCCCGATACGCATGGAAGCCAGGCAGGCAATGCCCCAATTGGGAGAATTTTCACCCAAAATGGCTATTTTATCCCCCTTGCTCACATCTTGTTTCTTCAGCATGGCCGCCATAGCGCTGACCGACCTGAAAAGATCGTTATAGGTCAGGGGCGGCTCCAGGGCCATGCTCAGGGCCGGACAGGCGCCGAACTTCTCGACGCTGGTCTCCAGCAGACAATTGATGGTATTTTCCTTTAAAATAATGTTTCGCGCCATGCCAATACTATATACAAAAAAAACAAAATTTCAAATTTACCCGCAAAACCTCACAGCGCCCATTCATATTAATTTTTTAGCAGGGATACTTGACATTATTTATTTTCTCTGGTAAATTACACTTTTCATCGAGGAGGTCCGTTATGAGTGTTGACATAGGTTCCAGCCATCAAAAATCCGAACCCAACGTTGTTCCCCTTTGTGATATCCTGCTTGTCTTGCTGATCATTTTCATGGTCATTACGCCGGTCATGCAGAAGGGAATCGATGTCAAACTCCCCGAAACCCAGCAGGCGGAAGAAGGCAGCGGCCCGCGGGGCAGCAGCGCCATCGTATTGACCCTGGAAAGCGACCAGACAATCAAAATCAACCAGGACACGGTTGACTTCAATTTGCTGGAAAACACCTTGCGCGACTTGTACCAGACCCGCACCGACAAAACCATTTTTATCCGCGCCGATGAAGGTCTCTACTATAAAGACGTGCTGCATATCATCGACATCGCCAAAGGCGCGGGCATTGAAGTCCTGGGGGTGATCCCGGAGCGCTACAAGTCCGGCAATTAACTTTTTCAGTCAAAATTTTATATTTTAAAAAAAAGATTTTTTCTGATATTGATTTAAATTTTTACAGCTTTCCCGGCCCCAGTTGAAAAATGTTCCCAAAAGATGTAGAATAGGTCTTTGGAGGTTTTAAAAACCATGAAACTCAAAGAAGAGAAAGAATTGCAAGCCATCACCGTAGAGTACGAAAAGGCGCTGCAGTTATTTCATAAAAAAAGCTTCGGCAAGGCCGGTGAGGCCTTTAAAAAAATCACTGAAACCTACAAGGATTCTGAATTTTACAGCATTCTGGAGATCCAGGCCCGGGCAAAAGTGTACCAGAGCATGGCCGGTGCCCAGACCCATCCCAAAACCGTTAAGCTGGAAAGCGCTCAGGATTATGTTTGGGAAGGCGTTTACCAGTTGAACGCAGGCGATATCGACAAAGCCCTGGAATTTTTTGCTCAAGCTGAAAAAGATAATTACCGGGACGCATTCCTCTACTTCCTTATGGCTGCCGCCTACCTGAAAAAAGAAGATACGGCCAGTACCCTGCGTTACGTGGGGAAATGCCTGAAAAAAGACGAACACTACAAAGTCATCGTTTACAATGAACCCGATTTCGAGCCCCTTTTGCAGGACCAGGATTTCCTGAACCTCGTCGAATGATCGCGGCCGTTGCCGATTGCAGCCAATCAGCCAGCGATCGTTTCGCTTGCCGCGGTCGGGACCTGCGCTTCTGGCTAACCGTTTTTTTTCCGTTTTGCCGCTTTTTGACCCTGCCCAAAGCCAGAGCGGATTTTGACCTTCTTTTTGTATTTGATACGGCAGTTTTTCCCATTTTCAACGAACAATCCGGCCAGGAACTGCGCCGCTGGCTGAAACTCAACAGCCAAACCTCTGCCGGACCGTTCACCCCTACGGGTAAGCCCTTTTTCATAGTCAGCCGATCTTATTTCAAAAAAGAGGGCCTTGTCCTTGAACCAGGCCTGATCAAAGCGCTGCGCGCAAAACCCCGGGCCGAATGCCTGGAATTCAAGAATCCCGTCACTTTTTGCAATCCGCTGCAAGAACCGCAAAAAATAGAAGCCGCTCTGATAGCCTGGCAAATTTACCAACTGCAGAAGCGGGGAGTCTGTTTCGAAAACTACGGCAATTTTTACCTGGAAGGGCTCATGCCCATCGGCAGGAACTCCGTGATCGGTTCCGGGGTCACTATAAAAGGCGATTGCCGGATCGGCAAAAATGTAACAATCTGCGCCAATAGCTATATCGAAAATTCCCGCATCGGGGACGGCTGCGTCATCTTGCCCGGATCGGTCATCCGCGATTCCCTTGTTGAAGCAGACGTGCAACTCGGCCCCTATTGCCACCTGCGCAACGGTGTGCAGATAAAAAAAGGAGCGAAGATCGGAAATTTCGTGGAAATGAAAAAAAGCGTCATGGGCCGTGGATCAAAGGCCATGCACTTGACCTATATCGGCGACGCCCGGATCGGCAGGAAAGTCAATATCGGTGCCGGCACCATAACTTGCAACTACGACGGCGAAAAAAAGAATCCCACGCAAATCGGCGACAACGTATTTATCGGCTCGGGCACCGAACTGGTGGCCCCACTTGCAATCCACAGCGACAGTTACATCGGAGCTGGCTCCACCATCACCGAAGATGTTCCCCGCCATGCCCTGGCCGTGGCTCGCCAGCGCCAAAAAAACATCCCCGGCTGGGTTTTGCGTAAAAGAAAAAAGAAAATCCCGCAAACTCCCTGAGTCACCTGTTCATAAAGGATCCCCTTCTGCAGCCTCCAGGTTGGCATGGGAAATTGTCGCGGCCATTTCCTTGATCTGCAGAATCGCTTCAAGGCTGAAACCCGATTTTTGATATAAAAAATAGATCTTGTTCGTCTCCAGAAGGTCGAGCGGCGTTGCCAGCACTCCCCGCTGCTGCAGTTCAATAAAATCAACAGTTCCCGGGACCGGAGAAAAAACTGACAAATGCGGCACCAACCCCAGTCCCTTGATGAACGCCAGCGATTTTTCCATATCCTCCACGGTCTGTCCCGGAT
This sequence comes from Candidatus Aminicenantota bacterium, assembly GCA_022865785.1. Taxonomy (GTDB): domain Bacteria; phylum Acidobacteriota; class Aminicenantia; order UBA2199; family UBA2199; genus UBA2199. Next base: position 19,499 of record JALHTJ010000045.1, on the reverse strand, counting down.
AGCCGAAGAGCAGATAGGCGCCCAACTGACCGCGACGATAACCGGCCCGTTCCAGGCAGTTGACCGCATTTTCCATTTGTTTCCTATTCACCTTGCCGTCACTTCGCCGTAAAATATCGGGCGCCAGCGACTCGAAACTCAGGCGCAAAGTGGCAAAACCGGCTGCATGCAACACAAGCGCGCTTTCACGGTCGATCTCACTGGCATGCAAGCCGTTGGGTGTATGGAAGCGAGATCGGGTTTGCTTGTCCCTGGCCAAGCGGGAAAAAACCGGCAGGAAACGCTTTTTTTTATTTAGCAGCAGGGCATCGTCGAAAATGATGAAATGTCGGCTGTTAAAAACCCGCCGCCGCTGTTCGATCTCGGATAGAATATCCTGGGGCCGTCGTTCCAGAAAAACTGGATTCAGGAGCCGGGAAGCGCAATAGCTGCAATGAAGGGGGCAGCCGCGTGATGTCAGCAAGGGGACATATTTCTGCGTTCCGGCCAGGTCAACGGCAGGCAAAGGGGATTCAATATTGTCAGCAAGGACCGGAGTATACGACACCCTTGCTCCCAAACCTTCCAGAAAGCGCAGTACGGCATTTTCTCCGTATCCACTGACATAATGATCGGCCGGCAGGAGAGATTGCGTCTCCGTTGGCGCCAGGCTGGGTAAAATACCACCCAGTACTATTTTGGCACGGGGAAACCTTTGTTTGAGTAATTTCAGAGTGAATTGCAGTCCTTGCAGCCAATAGGTCATCAGCGATGTGACCAGGATCACATCCATCTCGGGAAAAGCGGCCATTTTGCTTTGAAAAAGTTCCAAAGGTATGCCGTAACGGGAATAATTTCGCGGCACATCCTGATAGATTTCGGGCTTTTCGACAAACTCGCGCGGATACTTGCCGCGGCCGTCCTCACGGCTGCGAATTTCCATTCCATCCTGAAAGCGGTCCAGAGCATCCAGCCAATAAATTTCGGCATCGCTGTACCTGCGGACGTTCGCCGCCAGGTAATACAGCCCGAGCGGACGCAGCCACAAGTCATAAGCGCTGAAATCGTAGATGTAGGGATTGACGAAAAGGACCTTCATAGGCAGGCAGCGATCACTCTGGCAATTCCCCCATAATCACAAATGCAATTCGTCTCACGCAGCCCTGCCCTTTTCAGGAAAACGCGCACCGCCCGCAGTTGCCCCTGGCCGATTTCGAGCAGCAGGTACCCGCCGGACTGCAAATAACCAGGAGCTCCGGCAATGATCCTCTCCAGCGCTTCGGTTCCGGCAGGACCGGCTATCAGGGCGCCCCTGGGTTCAAAATCCCTGATGCCCGGAGGTAAAATATCCCAATCTTTTTTGGAAAGATAGGGGGGATTGGCGACAATCATCTGAAAAAGTTCGGGCTTTTTCGGGAAAAGATCGGCTTTGAGCGCCTTGATCCTTTTTTGCAGACCGAAGCGGGCAATGTTTTTTTTCAATACCCCCAGGGCCGGCGGGCTTATTTCCAAAGCCGTGACCAATACGCGCGATTTCAACGCCAAAACAATGGAAATGCAGCCGCTGCCGGCACCGATATCCAGAATCCGCGCCGGCTTTTTTCCAATGATGTCCAGGGCTTTTTCAACCAGCAGTTCGGTTTCCGGACGCGGAATCAAAACAGCTGGACTAACCATGAATTTTTCACCGAAAAATTCCTTTTCCTTTAGAATGTAAGCCAGAGGTTCATCGGCGAGCAAGCGCCTGAAATAGCGCCTGAATTTTCGCAAATTGCCCCCATCACGAACGGATTGGTTTTTTTTTATCCAAAACTGGGTACGACTGATAGCGAAGGCTTTTTCGATTAAAATCTCGACCGCGTTTGACAATTCCCCGGTTTTCAATTGCTTCAGGTGAGCGGCAAAAAGTTCTGAGTAAAGCACTAGGCCAGAATGCTCTTGATTTTTTGCTCGATCAAGGAGCGTACATGACTTTCGCTCAACTCGGCCACCAGGTCATCCAGGTCGCCGTCGATAATCAAACCAATATTGAAATTGCGCCCGTCGACGCGATGGTCGGTCACCCGGCTTTGGGGGAAGTTGTAGGTGCGGATCTTTTCCGAGCGCTCGCCCGATCCCACCTGGGATTTTCGGCTCGAAGCGATGCTTTCATTTTGCTTGATTTTTTCGTGTTCGAACAATCGTGCTTTCATGACCTTAAGGGCCTTATCCTTGTTTTTATGCTGGGATTTTTCGTCCTGGCAGGTAACCACGATGCCGGTCGGAAAATGGGTGACGCGGATGGCCGATTCGGTCTTGTTCACGTGCTGTCCACCAGGGCCCGAAGCCGCGTAGGTGTCAATGCGGATATCCTTGGGATTGAAATCCACTTCCACGTCTTCGACCTCGGGCAGCACGGCAACGGTAACCGTTGAGGTGTGTATGCGGCCGCTGGCTTCAGTCGCCGGCACACGCTGCACGCGGTGCACACCACTCTCGAATTTCAGGAACTTGTTCACTTCCGTGCCTTTGACATAGAGGATGACTTCCTTGATGCCGCCGATGCCTGAAATCGTTGTGGAAATGATCTCGGCCTGCCATTTTTTTCTTTCCGCTACCCGCGTATACATGCGCAGCAGATCGGCAGCAAAAAGCGACGCTTCGTCGCCACCGGCACCGGCGCGGATCTCCAGAAAAGCGTTGCGGCTGTCTTCGCCGCGGTCTGAAACCATGAGGATCTCAACTTCCCTGATCAATACATCTTTCTCCTGATTGAGAATTGTCAGTTCTTCCTGAACCAGATCGGTCATTTCCTTTTCGTCAGCCGCAGTCAGCATGCTCTCGGCTTCGCGCAGGCGCCGCAGAAGTTTTTTTAGTTGATGATACTTCCCTTCCAAGGGCCTGAGCAAGAACAATTCCTTGGAAAGTTCACGGAATTTTTTTTGCTGGTGGACGGTTTCGCTTACACTCAGCTCAGCGCTTATCAGTTCAAAGCGGGCATGTATCTTTTCAAGATAGGAGAATATCTTTTCACTGTTCCTTGTATCCATACTTCTTCTTGAATTTCTCTATCCTTCCCTCGGTATCGACATATTTCTGCTTGCCGGTAAAGAAAGGGTGGCAGGATGAACAGATCTCCACTTCGATCTTGGCCAGGGTGGAACGGGTTTTAAAAGTAGTGCCGCAGGCGCAGATAACAGTGCATTCCATATATTTTGGGTGAATATCTTTCTTCATACTTCCTCCGAAAAGAGATTTTAACATTATTCTGCCGCGCTTGTCAACTCCGCCCAAGCTTAAACCCGCTCAAAAAAGTTGCATTTATGCTGCCGTTGAATTATAATTTCCTACTTAACAAAAGGAGCGTGAAATGAATTTCCTGGAAGAATTGACGGCTCTTATCGACAAGAAGGGGAATGTACAAATCAACCCCAAACGCCGCGACCTGATCAAGGCGGCCGTGAAGAACAGAGAGGTCCTGGTCAGCAAAAACGGAGCCCTGGCCACCTGGACGAGGATGGAATCAACAGGTCGCAGCCCCAAGGATACTTTGACGGTCAAGCGACCTGAAATCGACTGGGAAATTGACTGGGATTCCCCGAACAACCTGCCTTTGGCGCCGGAAACCTTTACCATGATCCTGGAAGATGTTCTGGCCCGGGTCGCGGCCAAAGATAAATTGTACATCACCGACCGGGTCGTGGGTGCCGACAGCCGTTACGCCCTGCCGGTGCGCACCATCAGCGACAGCGCCGTCACCACGCTCTTTACTGCGACCATGTTCCGCCCGCTGCCCAAGGACATCGCGCGCAGCATTTTTCACGGCAAGCCCTTCACCCTCGTCGCCCTGCCTGGCGACAAGCTTGACAAGCAAAAATACAGCGGCCTGCTGCGCAAGCTTCCCGACGGCAGCACCTCCGACATGGTGGTGGCCATGGATTTTGTCCAAAACATCGGTGTGGTCATGGGCTCGGCCTACATGGGCAGCGTGAAAAAACTGATGTTTACCGTGATGAATTACCTGCTGCCCAAGGCAGGGATTTTGCCTTTGCATGCTTCGGCCAACGAAGGCCGTGACAGAGCCATCGCCCTGTTCCTCGGCCTCTCCGGAACCGGAAAGACCACCTTGTCCGCCGATGCGGAAAGGGCGCTGCTTGGCGACGACGAACACGGCTGGGACAAGCATGGCATTGCCAACTTCGAATTCGGATGCTACGCCAAACTGATCAACCTGAATCCGGCCAAGGAACCCCAGATCCATCACGCCATCACCCATGAGGCGCCTTATTTGAAGCATGGCGCCATAGTGGAAAACGCCATGATGTATCCGGACGGAACCTTCGACTTCAACGACTCGCGCCTGATAGAGAATTCACGCGGCTCTTACCTGCTCTCCTCGCTGCCGAACATCAAGAAATCTTCCCGCGGCAAGCATCCCCAAACCATCATTTTTTTAACCGCCGACGCCAACGGCGTTTTGCCCCCGGTGGCCAAACTTGACCAGGACCAGGCCATGTTCTGGTTCCTGATGGGCTACACATCCAAGCTGGCCGGGACCGAGACCGGCATCGTCGAGCCGGTCTCGACCTTTTCCCGCTTTTTCGGGCAGCCCTTTATGCCGCGCAATCCCAATGACTACGCTGCGCTATTGGGCGCAAAGATCAAAAAGCACCGCACCCAGGTCTATTTGGTCAACACCGGCTGGAGCGGCGGACCTTACGGCGAGGGCAAGCGCATGGACATCAACATCACCCGGGCCATCATCCGGGCAGTTTTAAACGGAGAATTGGACCGGGCCGCTTATGTTGAGGACAAAACCTTTCACATCAACATTCCCACCGCCTGTCCCGGTGTCCCGGCCGAGATCCTCCAGCCCAAAAACACATGGAAAGACCCGGAAGCCTTTGAGAACCGGGCCAAAAAACTGGGCGCTGAATTCAGCGCCCATTTCGACCGCGTCTACGGCAACAAGAATCTGCCCGAAGCTGTGCGCCGGCAGTGCCCGGGGAAATAGCACTCAACGGTGCCTGGCGCTTTCCCGGAATTGAGCTCGGGAATAGGAATTGAGATGGAGATCAAAATAGTTCAGGTCGGGATAGGCCTGATATTTTTCATAACCAAGCCAGGCGATCATGGCGGCATTATCGGTGCAATAGTTTGGTTCGGCCAGATAAAGCGGGATGCCCAGCCGGGCACATTCCTCGCTGAAGCGATCTCGCAGGAGCGAATTGCGGCTGACCCCTCCGGAAACGATCAACGAGCGGACGGGCAGGTCTTTGGCCGCGGCCAGGGTTTTGCCAAGTAAATATTCGACCAAAGCGCTTAAAAAAGAGGCCAGCAGGTCGTAAAAATCCTGACTGTGGGGTTGGATATTCATTTTTTGGGCCTGGCGCAGCAGCGCCGACTTGTATCCGGAAAAAGAAAAATCAGCACCGCCGTCGCTCATGCGCGGTATTTTAAAAGTAAACTTTTTGGGATCACCGTTTATATACAGTTTGTCGAGAAGCGGTCCGCCCGGATAACCCAGGCCGAAATGCTTGGCCACTTTATCCATAACCTCGCCGGCGGCATCGTCACGGGTTTTGGCGATCACCCGGCCATTGAATTTTTCCTCATGGTAAAAAAGTGATGTATGTCCTCCGGAAACCACCAGGGCCAGGAGCGGGTAGGCGATCTCCTGGTGGCTGATGAAGGGAGATTCAATATGAGCCGCAATATGGTCAACGGCGACCAGCGGCAGGTCGTGGACCATGGCCAGTCCCTTGGCGAACGCCAGGCCGATGAGCAGGGAGCCGATCAGCCCCGGCCCCTGGGTCAGCGCCAAAATATCAATATCCTCGATACCGACGCCGGCCTGCTGCAATGCCCGGCTGGTCAGCAGGTCGATCGTTTCGCAGTGCGTCCTGGCGGCGATTTCGGGAACGATCCCGCCGTAAAGGGCATGCAGGTCGACCTGAGATTTGATCTGCTCGGCCCGCACGCTATTTTTTGCGCCCCTTTCGACCACGGCCACTGCTGTTTCATCGCAGGACGACTCTATGCCCAGAATATACAAGGTTCCTCCCGAAGCACATGATAGCAAATTCAAAATTCATCTACAATAACCTTAACGAAAAACAAAAAACATCCGCATACGTAAAAACAAAAAAGGAATCCATGCCTAAAGCAAAAGAACTGTCTTGGCTCGTTTTTTTAGTAACCCTGTTTTCTCTGCCCATGGCAGGAATGGAAGTCCATGGCACGATCAAGGATATTTACAACCGGCCGCTGGCCGGCGTCAGTATCCGGATCGGTGCCAGCGGACGCTCACTGCTTTCAAACGAAAAAGGTGAATTCGTTTTTAAAGTCGCTGCCAGCGAAACCGTTTTTGAACTTTATTTTGAAAGCCCGCAACACTACCTGGAGAAAAGAACAGTTGTCTTGAAGGAAATAACGCCCGATCTGAAAATTTATCTCATCCCCTTGAAACTTCTTAGGGAGGATGTTACCGTTACCGCTTTGAATGAATCGCAAAAGACCATTGCCGTGCCCTTCGCCCAGAATGTTGTTTCCAAAATCGGGATCAGGGAAAGCCAGTCCGAGAGCATCGTCCAGGCTTTGCAAAACTCACCGGGAGTGCATTTCATCGGCAAGGGCGGCATTGCGGTTACTCCCAGCATCCGCGGCCTGGCCCGGCGGCGCATCCTGCTGCTGGCCGCCGGGGCGCGTATCACCAGCGACCGCAGCGCCGGCGCGGCGGCGCAATTTTACCCGCCCGAACTAGTTCAACAAATAGAGGTCGTGCGTTCGGCGGCTTCGGTCCTCTATGGTTCCGATGCCATCGGCGGTGTGATTCAGATCATACCCCGTGATGCCCAAAATGCCGAGCCCGGATTTGTCGCCCTGAACATCAGCGGCCATGCGGCCGACCAAAAAATGAATGGCGGCTTTTCGCTAAACCAAAAATTCGGATCCTATTCAGTGTTCAGCGCAATGCAAATTTCTCAAGCCGGCGATTATTCAGCTGCTGGCGAAAGGGTGTTTAACTCGGGGTACCGCTATTACACTGGGAATCTCATTGCCGGCTACGAGACCGAAAACCGCAGCTTCAGTCTCAGCTTTTTGAAATCTGCCGGCCGGGATATCGGCAAGCCCGAAAGAGCAAACGATCCTGCCATTTCATCATTTTATCCGCGGGAAAACATCAACCTGCTGAACATCACTTACAACGAAAATTACCCGAATGCGAACAGCTCCCTGAATTTTTCCCTTTTTCTCAATCCCAACGATTATGAACTCGACAAAATCAAGCAAGCAAGCCAACAAGTCGATATTTCAAGAAATAACGCCCTGGATTTCGGCGTGCGCACAACCTTGAAGAAAAGCCTGAACAGCAATCTTTCATACCAATTAGGTGTCGATTATTACGGACGGACCAATGTCGATATGGAAAACGAAACATGGAGGAACGGTTTTTTAAGCAACAGTTCCTTTCCCGTAGAAAACGGCAAACGCAACGACCTGGGAATATACGCTATGCTGGATTACTCAGGGCTGGCCGCTTTTGACCTGCTCGCAGGCGCCCGCCTGGGAGCATTTTTGAGAAATGCCCTTTCTGCCGGTGTTTTTTTGAAAAAATCTTCGTGGGCGCCGGCTTTTTTTCTGGGCATTACCAGAAAAATCAAGGATACTTTGACCCTGTTTTTCAACGCCGGTACTGCCTACCGCCTGCCATCATTGAGCGAGGCATTCTACACCGGCATCACCGGCCGCAGCTCCATCGTCGGCAATCCCGACCTGAAACCTGAAAAAAGCCTGAACCTCGACGCCGGCTTGAAGATCCACTGTAAAAACATTTTCCTCGGCACTTACTTTTTCCAATATTCTGTACGCGACATGATCGAGAAATTTCAGCTGGACGACACTGCCTACACTTACGATAACATCGAACAAGGCCGCATTCGCGGCCTGGAATTGGAATTTCAATTCTATCCTCTGAAAAAATTGGAGCTGTTCGGCAACGCCTTCTACTATATAGGCAGAAGCACAATCAGCGAAAAACCAGTCAACGACATTCCCAGCCCAAAATTGTTTTTGGGGGCGAAATTCTGGCTGGGCAGGTTTTGGAGTGAAGTGAACTGGCTGGCCTCAGCGGCAGTGAAACACCCTGGCCCGGCGGAAACCGCCATTCCCGCCTACAGCGTCACCTCTGTCAAAGCCGGTTGTTATTTTTCCAACCGACTGTTCGTGTTTTTAAAAATCGCCAACCTGTTCGATAGCGTTTATTTCGCCAATGCCGATCCTGACATTCCCCCGGCCAAAGGTTTGGATTTTTCCCTGGGATTGAACCTGAACTTCTGACCGGGCATTGGCCGATTTAGAATAGAGGTCGGTCAGGAAACGGAGCTTCACCAATCGCGGTAGTAGCTGCCGTCCAGGGCCTTTTTATTTGAGTCGCAGTAGACGTCCCAGACATTCTGCCCGCCCCAGCGGCGGGATCCGAGTTTGTCCTGATAGGAACTCAGCCCCCAATTGTAAGAGCGGTTGATCGGGTCCAAAGGAATGCGGCGCAGAAATTTGGCCAGACGGGTCTTGTTTTTCTTGTTCTTGTATTCAATACCCGTGATCAGCAGTTCCAGTTTTTCCGGATAACCGTAGCTATCCTCTTCCACATCGATCTTGTTTTCCTCGACAAATTTTTTGTAGTCATCGATCGCCGTGCGCAGGGTGCGCAAAGCCCGACGCAGATCGATCTCTTTTTCACGTTGAAATGCGTTGTGGGCCAGGGGAATGGTGGCCACGGCCAGAATGGCTATGATCACGCTCACGGTAATGACCTCGATCAAGGTGAAGCCGCGCTGGCAGCCGGAACTCTTGAGAAAAACCGGTGAACAGCCGCTGTCTTTGCCTATATGGCGATCCTGCATGATCACGCCTCCCAGCCGGGCACGTAACGGATCGGTTTTCAGTTCTCGCCGTCGCGCGGCTGATTTTCCAGAACTTTATGGCTCAGTTTCATCTTGTTGTCACGATCCAGGGCCAAAACTTTTACCTCGATCATCTGACCCAGTTTGTATTCCTGGCGGACATCGCGGATGCGCTGGTTGGAAATTTCCGAAACATGCAGCAGTCCGGTCACGCCTGGCATGATCTCCACAAACAGCCCGTAATCTTCAATGCGGTTGATCTTACCGTTATAGATCTTGTTGACTTCCGGCGATCCGGTCATGGCTTCGATACGGGCGATCACTTTTTCCCCCAATTCGCGGTTGGCCGCGGCAATGGAAACCTTGCCGTCATCTTCGGCATTGATCTTGACACTATAAGTGGCCACAAGTTCTTTGATGTTTTTTCCGCCCGGGCCGATCAAATCTCTGATTTTGTCAACAGGGATCATCATGGTCAGAATGACCGGAGCGTATTCGGAAAGTTTTTCGGAAGGAACGGCGATTACCGACTTCATTTTGGCCAGAATGAACAAATATGCTTTGCGGGCATCCTCAATGGCAAGGCGGATGATCTCATCGGTCAACCCCTTGATCTTGATATCCAGTTGAATGGCTGTGATGCCCTTCTCGGTACCGGCCACTTTGAAATCCATGTCGCCAAAATGATCTTCATAACCGGCTATATCGGTCAGAACCGCGAATTGATCTCCTTCCTTGACCAGGCCCATGGCAATGCCGGCCACCGGCGCCTTGATGGGCACTCCGGCGTTCATCAGGGCCAGGGTAGCGCCGCACACCGTAGCCATGGAGGAGGAGCCGTTGGATTCCAGAATGTCGGAAACCACGCGGATGGTATAGGGAAAATTCTCACTGTCCGGGATCACTTTGCTCAGGGATTTTTCAGCCAGATTGCCATGTCCGATCTCGCGGCGGCCGGCGCCCCTGAGAAAGCTGACTTCACCAACCGAAAAAGGCGGGAAATTGTAGTGCAAAAGGAATTTTTTCTTGGTTTCATCGCCGTTCAGGTTATCCAGCCTCTGGGCGTCGTCTTCGGAACCCAGGGTCACGGTCGACAGCGACTGGGTTTCACCGCGGGTGAAAACCGCCGAGCCATGGACCCGGGGCAGGATGCCCAATTCAATGGAAATGGCCCGAATCTCATCAAAAGCACGGTTGTCGGTTCGCTTTTTTCCCTGAAGCAGGGTCTGGCGAAAGATCTGGGCCTCAACTTTTTCAAAAGCTCCCTTGATCCTGACGATTTCCTCTTCTTCCTTGCCTTGCATGATCTCTTCCTGAATGGCCTTGATCTTCAAGCGGCGCAGCACTCGGTCCTGGGTAAAAATGGCATCGCGGATCTGGGCGGTGAACTTGTCGCGGAGATCGTCCACCAGAGCCGCGGCTTCCGGTTTGGAGGCCACGACCATTTTATCGGGATTCAGCAGTTCTTTTTGCGCCTGGCAGATCCTGGCGATCACTTCCTTGGCCCGGCGCAAACCTTCCATGAATACCTCATCAGAAAATTCATTGCCGGCGGCTTCCAACATAACCACTTCCTGCTCGGTTCCGGCCACCTGCAGCACCATTTCCAATTCCTTCAGAACGTCCTGGCCGGGATTGATGAAATACTCATTGTTCTTCCAGCCGATCTTCACCGCACCCAGGGGCGTGCTGAAGGGAATGGTGGAAGAGATCAGGGCTGCAGACGCGCCGATAATTCCCATTGAATCATAGTCGATGCTGAAATCAGCGGACAACAGCATGGCAATGACCTGGGTGTCGTGATTATAGTTGTCGGCAAAAAGCGGACGGATGGGGCGGTCTATGAGCCGTGAAAGCAGCACTTCCTTTTCCGATGGCCTGCCTTCCCGTTTGAAAAAGCCGCCGGGAATTTTACCGGCGGAGTAGGTATTTTCCCTGAAATCCACCATGAGCGGCAGGAAATCCTGGGCGGCTTTTGCCTCTTCGCGCATGTTGGCGGTGACCAGGACCATGTTGTCCTTATAAGTGAGCAGGGCCGAACCGTTCGACTGCTGGGCCCAGCGATGGATATCGATTTTTAAGGTAGAACCGTCTATTTCGATCTGAATTGTTTTTTGCATATATTTCTCCTGAATAAATTTACTTTCTCAATTCCAGTTCCTGAATGATTTTCAAATATTTGTCGTAATCGGTCTTGCGCAGGTAGTTTAAAAGTTTTTTTCTGGTTGAAACCATCGTCAACAAACCTTTGCGGGAATGATTGTCCTTTTTGTGGGTTTTAAAATGCTCGGTCAAATTTCTGATCCTTTCAGTTAAAATCGATACCTGAACTTCGGACGAACCCGTGTCCTTGTCGTTTATCTGAAAACGGCCGATCAGTTTCTCCTTGGTTTCCTTGGTAATACTCACAATTTCCTCCTATTATTTATGCGAAATGATAGTATATTTTAACAGAAAAGAATAGAATTGTAAACAACTATGCAAAAAACAGCCCGACTTACTTATTTTTTCAGCAACATTTCAGTGAATACGATCTGGTGCTTTTCCAGGGTTGTGCCAAGCACTTTGTTGACCCGGGAAAGGGCCAGATTGTAATCGATCAGCGATTTCAGTTCGGCGATCTGGGCGTTGGAAAAATCACGCTGGTATTGCAAAACCAGGTAATTGGTCGAAAGGCCGACCGCCAGCTTTTTTTGTTCGGCAACCAGTTTTTGCTCGGCCAATTCACGGGAAATGCGGTTGGCTTCGACGATCTTGGCCGTGGTTTCCAGGTCCATGATGATCTGCTTGACCTCGGAATAGATGGTGCTCTCGGTTTTCTTCAGAAGCAGCAGGGATTGCTCCAGATTCAAGCGGGCCTGGACCAGGTCGGCCCGCGCCGACGTGTTGAAAAGCGGGACGGACAACTGCAGACCGAAGGAATAATTGCCATAGAGGTTTTTCAAAACGTCCCGCAACGAATCATTTAAATTGCCTCCGATATCGCTAATCACCGAATCGGTGGGCAAAAGGCTGAAATCCACGTCCTGGGGAGTGCCACTCAGACCTTTTGCGTAATAGGATGCGCTTAACTGCAGGTTGGGAAGCAGTTGATTGCGAAAATAACGAACGTCGATGTTCTTGCTCTTCAAGTCGAGCCGCACCTGCTCAATGTCGGGCCGCTTTTCCAGGGCCTCCAGCAGGAATTGGTTGAAATCAACCTGCAGCGGACTGAACAGCGGTTTGTCCTGGGGGACGATGGCTTCCGGCATCTGGCTGATATTTAAAATTCGGCGCAAATTTTCTTCGTAGGTCTGGATCTGGCTGCGGGCCTGCAGGGACTCGCTTTCCCTGGATGCCACTTCGGCTTGGGCGGTCAGAATATCCATGGGAGCCGAGACGCCCACTTTAACCTGGATTTCATTCTGCTTGAGCAGGTCCTTGGCCAATTGCAACGATTTCTGCTTGACCTCGAGGTTCTGGTGCGAGTAGACCAGGTTCCAATACGCTTCTTCGGCCTGGTAGATCAGGTTGATCACCTGCTGCTTCAGGGCAAAGAGCGACTTGTCCTTGTTATTACGGGCAACATAGATGTTTCTCTTGGTGGCCGTAAGCCCGAAATTTTTTAAAAGGGGTTGAACCAGGCTAAATTTGAGCTGTGAATTGTAGCGGGGGTTGATATTGCTGTATACCGAGTTGGTCGAATTGCGGGAATTATCCAGAATGATATTGAGGCTGCCTCCCAGGAGCAATCTCTGGGAAATGGTGAAGGACAATATGCCTGAATCGGCTCTTTCGACATCGGCACCGGTAAAAATACTGGAACTGGGTGTAGTGGTCGACCCGCGGCCGAGATCAAACGTCAGGGTCGGTATGAATATCGCGGCATTCTTGTCCAAGAGGGCCTGGGATATCTCCGGGTTGGACATCTCGATTTGCAAGTCGAGATTATTTTTCAATGCCTGCTCGATTACTTCATCCAAAGATAAGGATTTGACATCCTGATCCTGGGCCAGGTTCGGCAGAGTCAGTACAAAAACAAATAAGATTACTATAAGAATTTTTTTCATCAGGTGCCTCCAGTAAACAATTCAAATACGAAAATGAAACAAAAAAGTTCTTGATAACTTGCAGTTAACCTGAATTGACAAGGTTTTTTTAATTTTTTATTGCAAACCTTTTTCTTCCAACCAATCATCGTTGTAAATCGTGCTCAGATAGCGGGAGGCGCCATCGGGAAAAATGGTGACGATCCGGGCCGGGCGACCGATTTTTTTTGCCAATTGCCGTACTCCCCACAGGGCCGCTCCACAGGATCCCCCGCCCAATATCCCTTCGCGCAGAGCCAATTCCCTGGCCGCCTGAAAAGCTTGCTTGTCGGTCACCTGCAACATATCGTCGATGACGCTGAAATCGGCGCAATGGATCAGGAATTCATCACCAAGTCCTTCCAGCAGGTAGGGCCCGGGTTTGACTTTCTTTTGCTTGTGGAAATACTCATAAAAAACCGAACCCACGGGGTCCACGGCCACAACCTGAATCCTGGGGTCTTTTTCCTTCAGAAAGCGGGCAGTGCCGCCGATGGTTCCGCCGGTGCCAATACCGGCAACGAAATAGTCGATCAGGCCGCCCATTTGCTCCCAGATCTCCGGACCCGTGCCCAGGTAATGGGCTTCGTTGTTGTCGCGGTTGTTGTGCTGGTCGGGGAAATAGCAATTCGGCGTTTCACGGGCCATGAGCGACGTGATATTATTGTAGCTGTAAGGGGATTCGGGCGGCAAGGAACTATCCACCATATGGATTTCGACTCCCAACGCCTTTAACTGGTCAAGCTTTTCCCGGCTGATGCGGTCGCGGACCACTACTTTCAGCCGATAACCCTTTTGAATGGAGATCAAGGCCAGGCCCATGGCGGTATTGCCTGAAGAATTTTCGATGATCAGGTCGCCTTTTTTTATTTTCCCCTCTTTTTCCGCTTTCTCGATCATGTAGCGGGCAATGCGGTCCTTGCAACTGCCCATGGGATTCAGGAATTCCAGTTTGGCAAAAACCTCGCCGGGAACATCACTGGCCACATGGTTCAGTTTGACCATGGGCGTATTGCCGATCACATCGATGAGGCTGTCATAACATTGTTTTCTGTCCATGTTTTTTTCCTTGGCAAGAATGATTGAAGAATTCAAATTTTATATTAAATCATTGCAGCTGTAAAGAAAGGAAAAATGTGAAATCGATGAAAATCGGGCGAAACCGATTAGATATGACAAAAAAATCAGCAGTCGAATCGTTTTTCCGCTGGTAGTCGCCGGTTTTTTTTCATGGCCGTGATGAACTTATAATATCCGGGAGTTGCAGTACAAATCCTGATGCCCAACCCGGCCGGCACATTGTCTTTGGTGGCAAACCCATTGTTCATGTTCCAGACCACCACACCGGTGACTGGGTAAATGTCATCGGCCGCGGCAATCAGGATGCAAAGCTCGCTGTGAGCAGGGAAAACTTCGGTCGTGGCAATGCACATTCCCCGGCGGGAAACATTGATGGTAACGCCCATCTGGTCGAATCCGTTATGGCTGATATCGACCAGCAGGCTCTTGTTTATTCTTTTCTCTTTTCTTTTGGTCATAATTACACACCTGAAAATAATGGTGCGCGGTCCACTTCGAAAATAAAGTAGCAATTCGCATGCCAACCTCGATCACAAGCGGCGCCCATGAAAATTTTTCTATCAACGGGCGTCATTGCTCTCCACCACTCACTTTTGGCCAAACCGTCACCAGCGGGCAAATTCATTCGGCAATAAGGCAGACGAAAGAATTGGGTAATTTATTTACAAGTAACACCTCAAATGCACATAATAAATATTTTTTTTGTTGACAGGAGGAAAATGTGATGCTATATTATTGATATCATTTTGATATCTTTTTGTTATTGGGAGGTTTTTATGACAAACGAAAAACAAGGGAGTTCGGTCAAGGGGTGGTCCATGGTTGCCTTGCATTTTCTACTTGTCGTGGCCATGGTCTGGATCTTCCTATCCGGCGCCAATGTTGTCCACTGGTCATTTCTGCAGATCGTGGTCTTACTTTCGCTTTTAATCATCGCCGCGGTCATCCTGCCCATAGGGTATTTCACATTGCAGCCCAACGAAGCCAAGGTGTTGGTGCTCTTCGGCAAATACAAGGGGACGGTGCGCAGTGACGGATTTCATTGGACCAACCCTTTGCAACTCACCTATCCGCGCTCCACTTATACCCTATCCCTGCGCATCCGCAATTTCGAAATTGACAAGCTGAAGGTCAACGACAAACGCGGCAATCCCATTGAGATTGCCGCGGTCGTGGTCTGGCATGTCGAAGACACTGCCCACGCTCTTTTCGATGTCGACCATTACGAACACTATGTCAAGATACAGAGCGACGCCGCCCTGCGCCACCTGGCCAATTGCTACCCTTATGATCATGGTGAAGAAGAAGAAATGACCCTGCGCAGCGGCATGGACGAAGTGGCCCAGGTTTTAAAAAAGGAACTCCAGGAGCGGCTGGCCAAAGCCGGAGTGCGGGTAGAGGAAACCCGGCTCACCCATCTGGCCTACGCGCCGGAAATCGCTTCCGCCATGCTGCGCCGCCAACAGGCCGAAGCCATCATTGCCGCCCGCCGCAAGATCGTGCACGGTGCTGTTTCCATGGTGGAAATGGCGCTGGAAGAGCTGGAAAGCAAAAAAGTGGTCAACCTGGACGAGGAACGCAAGGCGACCATGGTCAGCAACCTGCTGGTGGTATTGTGCGCCGAGGCCGAAGTCACGCCCGTGATCAATACCGGCACCCTGTACAAATAAGCGGTCAGTCATCCGTCCATGCCTGCAAAAAAGTCATTCCTGCTGCGCCTCAGCCAGGAGATGTGGGATGAGTTGGAGCGCTGGGCCGCCGACGATTTCCGCAGCGTCAACGGCCAGATCGAATCCATCCTGAACGAGGCCATCAACCGGCGCCGTAAAAAAGCGCCGGCCGCCGCCAGCCAGGCCGGACAACCACCAGCCAAGGAGGAACAATGAAAAACGGCAAATGCCCCCGCTGCGGAGGGAAAGAGATTTTCAACGGCAGCTCCGTGTCCAACAAGTCGGGAATGCAACACAGCAACACCATCCCGGTTTCGCTTCTCCGGATGGCCGCACTGAACAATTTCGTCTGCGGCCAATGCGGCTATTTGGAAAGCTACATCGCCAAGGACAAGGACCTGGCCGCAATCAAAAAAAAATGGCCGCTGGTTTTTTGATGAATAGGGAAATTACAAATCATGGATTCATTTCCAATAACCGGCCGCTATATTAATTTTTCCAATAAGCGAGCTACTTTATGGGCTGTTTTCAGTGGGAACTGGGGTGAGTGACGGGATTCGAACCCGCAACGATCGGATCCACAATCCGACACTCTACCATTGAGCTACACTCACCGCGCCCGGCTATTGTATAGCATTCTCCCCCTGGCTGTCAACATGGCTCGAGCTCCCGGTCCGCGCCATTTCCGAGGGATAAGAGAGGCTTTCTCCCGTCGCCGGCGGCAGGGACTCTGGATTTTTCGAACCGACATCAGTATAATAGGCAACAGCCAGAGCAAGGAAAACAAAAAATGAAAAAAGCAAAGGTCGCAATTTTAAGGACCAGGCCGGAAACCGTCCTGGACGATTATATTCGCCTCTTCGAGCTGGCCGGCGGCCCCGGACACCTTGACAAAAACCTGACCACCATCATCAAGGACAACATCTCCTGGCATTACCCATTCCCCTCGGCCAACACCACGCCCTGGCAGCTGGAAGCGACCATCCTGGCCTTGAAAAAGAACGGCTTCAACGACATAGCCTGCGTGCAGAACAAGACCGAGGTGACCAATGCCTTCAAGGGCGAGGACCTGAACAATTATAAGCCGGTATTCGAGGACCACGGCATCAAGGTCCTGTTCAATTTCCTCGAAAAGGACATGGCATGGGTGCCATACAAACCCAAAGCCAAGATGCATGTTCTGGATAAAATTTACGGTGATGAGCTGCGCATTCCCGATTATTTTTTTGGCAAAAACATGGTCCACCTGCCCACGGTCAAATGCCATATCTATACCACCACCACCGGAGCCATGAAGAACGCTTTCGGCGGCCTGCTCAACCACAAGCGCCATCAGACCCACACCCACATCCACGAAACTCTGGTGGACTTGCTGGCCATCCAGAAGGAGATCCACCCGGGTTTGTTCTGCCTGATGGACGGAACCATGGCCGGCAATGGCCCAGGTCCGCGCGTGATGACCCCTGAGGAAAAAAACGTCATTCTGGCCAGCGCCGACCAGGTGGCCATTGATGCCGTGGCCGCCAAACTGATGGGCTTCGACCCCATGTCCATCCGCTACATCCGCCTGGCCCACGAAAGCGGGCTGGGCATCGGCAAACCCGAAGAGATCGAAATTGTCGGCAACATGGACGCAGCCAAGGAAAACTGGAATTTCCAGGTTGGTTTCTGTTTTCACAAGGTCGTAGGCTGGTTTACCTGGTTCGGCCCCACCCGCTTCCTGCAGAAGGCCATGACCCGCCCGCCCATCCTCTACCTGGGAAATTTTTATTCATATTTTTATCACGATGTTCTGCACTGGCCTTTAAAGGAGAGCAAGATCTACAAGCGCTGGCTGAAATCCTCTGGCTGGGGACGCTTGTTCCAGCAATACCTGGACGAGGGGTCGCTGAGAGGGAAATAACGACCAACCTCTCGATCCCCCCTTGTCCCCCCTTCAGTAAGGGGGGAAGTTAGAAGGTCGGAAAAGTAAAGCGATTTTTTAAATCTATTGCTTCTAGCCCCATTCACACAGAGACTTGTTTCGCCAAATAATATCAATTCTTAGCAGAGCTGATTGAAATTATAGTGAGAGCAAATATTTCTTATTTCTTAACCCCCTTTGCTTAAGGGGGGTGGCGCAGCCGGGGGGATCAGGATTTCGTCCGAAATAATATAATAAAGGTCGCCCCGTACCCCTACCGAATCGCATAAGAAATAATATACTCGAAGTGACCCGGTGTGCCCAGCACTTGCGGTTCATTCTCCGACCACTCGCCCTTCAAGCCGGCTTCGGCGGCCGCCAGTTGAAAGTGACAGATGGCAATGCCCATGTCGATGCGCTGCAGGTCGGCTTTTGGCATCAAGGCGCTGTAGGCCCTGTCCCGGTCCAGGAAAAAATGAAAGTATTCATCACGGAAAACAATGCGCCAGGGCTGCTTGTTGGAAGCCGATGGGGCCAGGCGTACGCACTCTAAAACCGGTGCCCACTGCGGCAATCCCTCATAAAGCAGGGGCGCTTGCCAATCACCCGCAAAAAAAAGCCCGGCCGGGCCCTTGCGCAGGTTGCCCTTGTCGCTCCAGCGTACCAGGCGTTCGCGAAGGGATCGTTTCACGTCCGGACGACCCACGGCCACCACCGCCGGCAACCGCTCATCCGCACCCATACCCAGCGCCCTGCCGAAATGTTTGCGGTCAAAGATGCCGCCTATCCAGCAGCTGCCCAGGTCAAGCGCAGTGGCGTAAAGAACAGTTGCCTCCAGGGCGAAACCGATGTCCTCCCAGGGGCGCGGCGCGTTTTTTTGGACCAGGGCACTCAGGTAAAAACGCACCCCTTTGATCATCCCGTAACTGCCGGTGCTGAACATACTTTCAGCTTTAACTTTTTCCCTGTCGATGATGCCGAAGCGGAGTCGGCTATTAAAGGGCAGCTCCAGGCCTGCCGGAAATTTCTCCAAAGCTTCCAGCATTTTGCTTTCCAGGCCGCGACCGTCGAAACTGCGGCACGAAACACGTTTTTTTATCAGTTCCGCTACGGGCTGATTAAAGGTGATGTTCTTGGCCATGGAAAAATTATAGCACATTTGTTTTCCTTGCCGAAAGGGTCGAATCCATTTATAATGCCCTTGCCGGCCGCGCCCGTAGCTCAAAGGATAGAGCGGCAGCCTTCGAAGCTGCGCGTTGGGAGTTCGAGTCTCTCCGGGCGCAAGCGGCTCTGCAACAAAAATATTTTTTTTCTTTTTTGCTGAGATTGTTGAATAAAACTTTTATTTAATTGTGATGACCATCAAAAGGATTGCCTTGCTGATCATGCTAACCCTGGCTCTCCAGGCCGGAGACAGCTATATACGCCTTGAATTCCCCAACGGCGGCGAAGTTTTGCAAACCGGCAGCCAGGTCCGGATTCAGTGGCGGTCGTTGGGCGCAAACGGCAACGTGGCCATCCTGCTTTTTAAAAGCGGTGAACAATACGCGATCATTGCCGAATCGGTCCCAAACAGCGGTGCCTATGAATGGAAAATAACGGCCGCTATGCCAGACAGCGGCCAATACCGGCTGCGTATCTGCCTCTTGAAGGATTTGCGCGTCAACGATTTTTCCGACCGTGATTTTGCCATAAAAAAGTAATATTTCCTGTTTATTGCCCATCTGAAATGTTATAATCAATTTTACTTTTTTGTCCCCATGGGGACAGGCGTTCATGGAAAAAAACATCATTCTCAAAGGCATCCGCACCAACAATTTGAAAAACATCGACGCCGCCATTCCCTTGGGAAAAATCACCGCCATCGTCGGCGTCAGCGGCGCCGGCAAATCGTCGCTGGCCTTTCACACCCTTT
>JALHTJ010000281.1 GCA_022865785.1 Candidatus Aminicenantota bacterium | reverse complement strand
TACCATAAGCCCCGGTGGTGGGCTGGAAAATGTTGCGGTGCAACTCGTAGCCGGCGGCACTCCCCACTGTGATCACATTGCCACTGACCAAACAGGTGGTAGGATACAGGTGCGTAATGGTCGCTTTGAACAACTGGTGAGTCTTCCAATCAGCAGGATTCTTCGGGGAGATGTCGGCCTTGAAGAGGTGGCCGGCCACATTGCCGAAATAAATGCTATCGAGGAATCCGTCGCTGTCGCGGTCGACCGGGGTGATGGCCGAAGGGATGGGATAATTGAACTCGGGCTTGGCGGTCAGGTAACGCTCGCCGGGCCCGGTGTAGGCGGTGTCGACCGCCGTATCGATATGGGCCGTCGTTGTGTTGTCACTGGTGCCGCTGGCGTTGTAGCCGATCATCCAGATCAGCTCGCCGGTAACGGCGTCGACGACGAAGACGGCCTTGCCCTCCGTGTCCGTGGTATCCCCGTAGTTGAAGGCCATGCCGCCGGAAAAGATCACTACCCAGCGGTGGATCCACTCCCCGGATTCCGGCTGGAAGCGTATCTTTCCGAAAAAGGGCTTGCTCCAGCTCTTGCCGCTGTAGTCGTCGTCCTTGAACTTCCAGAGCACCACCGGTTGGCTGCCCGCGGCGGTAACGTCGAGGGCATAGAAGGAATAACCTCCGTCCTTCAGGCCAAAGACCACGATGGTCTTCCAGGATTTGGCAGTGCTGTCATAAATGTCGTCGGCGGCCACGCGGCCGTCGACTGTATAGCTATACTTGCCGTCGATGACGATCGACTTCAGAGTGGGCAGGACTTCGTCGGGAATGAAGCCCCAGCGTTCCTCGCCGGTCTTGGCGTCGACCTGGTGCATGATGCCGTCGTTGGAGCCCACGTAGAGCAACTTGTCACGGCCGCTGTCCGGGTCGGCTGTTGTGGCTCCATAGGTTTTCAGGAGGTTCTCGTAACAGTCGGGGTCGCCCGCCAGGGGAATGTCGCTGCAAGCGGGAGGGTTGATGTTCTTGACGTATTTCTTCCCCGGCAGCGGCGGGCCGACATAAGCTATGTCGGAGTGGAAGATGTCGCCGAGGGTCTTGCCGCTGATGGTGGTAATGATGCTCTGCGCCTGCGGCAGGTAAGTGGGATTCAGGGGATCAGGCTCGACCGTCGGCAGGCCGAAGAGAGGCTGCAGGGTGGTGACATTCGCCAGGGTAAAGGGGATCAGGGTTGTTACATCGACATCGCTGTTATGGGTGAAGAGTTGGCGGGGGTCCAAATTGTCAGTCACCTTTTGCTGCGTGTCCCACTCGGGGACTGTGGCCAACGCGACCTCGCGCAGGCAGGTCATGCCCGAGTTCGCGCTCTCGCACACCGACTGGTATTCGTAGGTTGTTTCGTCGGTGTCCAGGACCTTGTTGTTGTTCGCGTCGTAATACCAGCGGTCGGTCATCTTGAAGGACTGCAGGTGGCCCGTCCAGATGGGGCTGAGCGCCGAGGGCATGAAGTAGCCGACGTACGAAAAGCCCTCGCCCACTGTGGAAGTGATCTTCTTGGGAGCGGTGAAGGCGGCGAAGGCCATGTTGCGCAGCTGGATGCTGACGATGGCGTTGGTCAGGGCCGTCTTGAGCTCGTTGTAGCTGTTGGCGGTGTAGTATTCGCCATTGCCGTTCTTGGCCGTCTCTGTGAGCATGTCGTTGTCCTGATTGAAGCCGATGACATAGGTCTCGATGGTCTGTGCCCCCTCATATTTTTCAGAGAACACTTTATAGGCGTTTGACTCTTGACAGGTCGCCAACGCTGTCGGGTCCGTGATGCCGTAGCAGGGGTCGAAGACGGCATCGGAGAAATGGTCGGTGTGCGACATGTAATAGGCGACGTCGTCAAGATAGTCGGTCCCGTAGGAGCCGTTGATGCCATTCAATCCCCAGCAGGAATTGAGCGGGCAGTAGGCCATGCCGTCGGGCTTGGTCAGGTTGGTCGGCTGTGAGCCCCAATTATTCTCAGCAATGAAAGGTGGATCGTTGGCATCCTTGTCCCCCCATACCTCGATGTCTGTTCGAGCGAAGTAGGATTGATAATACAAGGCTCCGGTATCTTCGGTGAATTCATCATAAGTCGCCTGACCGTCGGTCATGAGGATGACATAATTCTTCTGGCACTTGTAATTGATCGGGCAGTCCGCGGCAACGCTGGCGTCGGTGTGCGGCTCGAGGGTCTTGGTGTTCTGCCCAATGATATAGTACCAGCATTTAGCCAGGGTCTCGGCCAGCGGCGTGTTGGTGTTGCCGATCATTTTATCGATATTAGTCTTGATCATCTCGTCGATGGACGTGTCGGAGTTGAAGTTGGTCAGGTTTTCACTGATGTATCCACCGTGATTGTCCGCGTTGAAGGCGGCCAGGCCCAGGTTCACATCTGCGTGCACCTCGCGCATCACGTCGCCCAGCACTCGGCGAAGAACACTGATGCGGGTATACCCGGCATCGACCAGATTGCCGCTTTTGTCGGGGAACTTGCCGGTGGTGGCCCAGTAGGTCACGGCATCGACCTGCGCCTGGTCGGTATAAAAAGCCAGCCAGTAGAGGTAATTCCGGTCGTAGCGAGTCTTGGGGTTAGTCGTAACACCCAGGTCATAACTGCCGTACAGCTTGACGTCGGTGAATGTATCGGTAAAACCCGTGCAGGACTCGCCAACAGGGACGAACCTGGCCTCGTTTGTATCGAATACCATCTCAAGACGGTAGTTGATGTAGATGTAGGCGCTCGCATTAGGGGTGCCGTTATAGTTGGCGACGGTGATGATCCAGTAATCCCTCTTCTCGGTCAGGCCGATGATCGTCGCCTCATCGTCGATACCTGATCCGGCGCCGTCGTAGTCGATGACCTGGCCGATCACCGGGAAGGTGCCGGAGATCGTGTTCTTGTAGACGATCCAGCGGTTGGGATCGCTTTTGTACAAGCTGGAAAATCTTGCCCTGGAGTCCCAAACCGGGGTCGCTTGAGAGCGCCCGCGGCATATGTTGAAGGTCTGCAGTTTGCTGATGGTACTGAACGATCCGAAAGTGTCATCAAAAGTAAACCCATCGAGGTCGCTGTCGACATCGAGATTGAGGGCGCTCCCATCGGCCGCCTTGGAATAATCGATCTTGGGATCATAATATCGGGAATAGTAGATCGCCGAATTCATCGATCCCGAATTGTCCGCCATCACTAAGATGTTTGGCAGGATCGCAGTCGAGCTGCCCACGCCGATGAACAGGTCACGGTCGTCGTTGTCGTGCTTAACTTGGCTAAAGACCGGACCCGCGGCCATGGCCAGGATGGCCGCAAAATAAAAAAGTTTTTTAATTGACATGTTCCCTCCCTTAATAGCCCGTCATTAATATGGAATAAATCCCCGCCTCGATCTCGGTGAACGAGCGCTTGCGGTTGACCGTGACCTCGGAAGCGATGGGCACGTACCAGATGACCGGGGTCACACCTGTGCTGGTGCCCAGCGAGATACTGGGCAGCGGCGGCGGGTCGAAGCCCATGAAGAGCTGAACGTTCTGGTAAGTAAGGCCACTGCCTTTCTCCAGGTTCTGCAGGTTTTCCAGGGTGCCGGTGATGAACTTGCGGGTGACACCGGTCTCGGTGACTTTATACTCGTCGGCGGCGATATAGATTGTGGCCGGGTCGGCAGTGTTGCGAATCTCCTCGGTAATGATCTCCACCCCCTCGACGGCCTTGTAATAAGAAATCTTGTTCATCAAAAAATTCTGGGTTGTATTGACCTCGGTGGTGCTGACCGTCAAACCCGCCACCATGATCAGTGAAAGGATCAGGGTGGCGATGATGGCCAGGACAACCATGCTGCCTTTTTCCATTGTTTTCTCCTATATCTTGATATTGAAATTCCGCGGTTCGATCAAAAATGAATATGTTTTATAGCTGAACTTGCCGGCCGGTAGCGTCGTGGCCGGGCGGTCGGCCAGCAGCGGCAGCGGGTAGGTGATCGTCCCCTGGCCCGGGTAGTCGTCGGTCAGGGCCACGACGTTGACGCGGATCTCCTTGAAGGTTTTGACGCGCAGCGCGGTCAGCAGGTCGGCCAGGGTGCCGGGGGCGCCCGCGGTGAAATAATCGTCCCGCGTGGTCACGTCGGGAAAAGCAGGATAGGCGGTATAGACCAACTGCAGGTCCCAGACGTTCTCGGCGATCACCCCTTTTACGGGGCCGTTGACAGGATCGTTGTTTTCAAGGACACCGGCAATGCCGTTGCAGTCGCTGATGCGCACCAGGTTGCGCACGTTGCGCCCCTTTTCCGGGTCGTTATGCTCTTCGATCAGGTAGATGCTGAAATCAGCCAAACGCATGACCGGGGCGTTGACCGGATATTCCACTGCATTGCCCATGACCGTTTCCGGGTCGTCGTAGTGGGCGGTGTTCAGCAAGCCCGAATAATAGACCGGGGTGGCCTCCATGGTGATGGATGCGGCGGTGAGACTCTGAACCGAAAAGACGTAAAAACCCTCGGGACCGATCACAATGCCCAAATCGCCAATGGCCCAGGCGGGAGTGGCGATGGTGTTGTTCACCGGCAGGACATTGCTGCTGGAAGGGTCTCTCGCGTCGGTGAGCTTGCTGACGGCGTTGGGATCGCCGCTGGCCATGATCACGCCATCGGGAAAATTGGTGTTGTTCAGCGGGTAAATGCCGTTGAAATACGGGGGGGTGGCCAGGAAACCGCCGGTATTGACTAGGGTCATCACCGCGCCGGCATTCTTCAGTTCCGAGCTGAATATCGACAGCAGGAAGCGCGACTCCTGGGTCTGGCGCACCCGCGCCTGCTCGGTGCCGGACACATCGCGGTAATACATGATCATCATGTAGACGGAGCTCATGATCAGCACCATCAGCACCACGACCACCATGGCCTCGACCAGCGAGAAACCCTTGCGGCTGTTCATGTCAGCCTCCCCTGCTGGAGGACAGGACCACGCGGAAGGGGTAACGCGTCCCGCGCTTGCCGTATTCGACGGTCACCCGGACCTGGATCAGGGAGGGATTCAGGGCATCGGGGGCGACTTGGGCGGTGCGCCGGTACTGGTCGTCCACATCGGGATCGCTTGTGTAAACGACAAGGCTCTTATTTCTTTCCACTAGATAATCTACGCTGCCGGCCGGCATCTGCGAGGCCGGGAACTTGAGGTAATCCTCGATCTTGCTTTCGGCCAGGGTGATGGCGACGTTCTTGGACTGGGCGTAGCGGTTGGTCACCATCTGCTGGGTGAAGCCGGACAGGATCGAAACCACTACGAAAATGACGATGGTCATGGCCAGGAGTGCCTCGACCAGGGTAAAGCCCTTAGTGTTTTTCAACTTTCAACCCTCCATACGGAAATATTTGAATGGTGCGCCGATAGGCGAACGGGTCGCTCGTGGTTCCCCGCCCTTTGCGTATATAAAAAACCAGAGTAAGGTTGGTGGGAGTACTCAGAGGGAGAGTGATGGGCAGCAGGCGCACCGCGCCGGTGGAATTGATGGCGAAATCACTGACCTCACCCACATTGAAAAAAGAGCGGTCGCTCAGCGGGGTCACGGTCTTGACCTGCTCCCAAGTGGTGTAGTCAATGACGTCGGTCTGTTTCTGGAGGGTGTAGGAGCGGCCGTCGCCGGAAAAAGTAATGGCAACATAGCGATTTTCAGTCGAAGCCAGCAGCTTGGCCGCGGAAAAATCGGCCAGAAAATTGTTGATCAGCCCGGTAATGCGCGAATTGGCCGTCACGCTCTCGCCGACGCGCAGGGTCATGACAACGAGTATGCCAAGCAGCACCAGCACGATAAGCAATTCCACCACGGTAAAACCAGATTTATTTTTCATCGACTTCTCCTTTTTAACAAAGCATTATTCATGCCATAGTATGAAAGTGAATCAAAAAACGGCCTGAAATGCCAGCAGACCTGCCTGACGGGACTTGCAGCGCAAAGTGAACAGGAAATAGCATGACAATCAATTGAGTATTTATTATACACATGTGACGCCCAAACGTCATTCGGGATCCATTTTCCCGCCAAGACAGGTGGTTGAATAAAAACTCAGCCCTGCCCCCTCTCTTTTCAAAAGAGATGGGAAAGAGCCGACTCCTCTTTTTTTATTTATTTTTTTTATTCAAAAACATGAAAGGCAGCGAAAATAAAAACAAGTTGATGGCTATGGCCAGAAAAAGCTTGTAGAAATTGAAATTTTGCAGGATTGCCAAAGTGTACCGCCCCCTTCACCGTCCCAGGCTGCATGCAACTCGAGACATTTGCTCTCAGGACTTGACTTTAAAACGCAGCCCGCCGAAAACAAAGGCCATGGCGTTATAAAGCAGGCCAAACAGGACGGCAAGCAGTGCGCAGCCGATAAAACCGGCTATACCCCCTATGGCGCCGAAGAACAATCCGCCATGGATCTTACCATGCATTTCCTGCAGCATCAGCGGGAACTGGAAGATCAGGTCGCCGAAAATTTTAAAGATCCCGAAAGTGGCGCCGAAAATGACACCGGCGACCAGGCCCAGGCCTCCGAAAAAAAAGATCAGGGAAAAGATACGCACCGACCTGACCAGCATTTCTCCTTGGCCGGGATGCCGTTCCAGAGCTCTGGCGGCAGCTTTTTGGCTGGCGCCGCAGAATTTGCAATAGGCGTCGTGCTCATCCATTCGCGAATGGCAAAACTTGCAAAAAGATTCGGATTTGTCTTCGGCCGGCCGCTGGACTTCCCGGTCGGCAACGGGAATTTTTTCTACCTGCGTCAGCTCCGGCTGCAGCAGCAGCGGCGTCTCTTCGTGGCCGTAGGGACGGGCTGCCTTCCAGGTGCTGCCGTCATAGACATACCAGTCGCCCGTTTTGCTGCCCAGCATCCAGTAGCGGCTTTCTTCGTCCCGAATCATCATTTTCTTCAATTCGGCCTTCATGTCATCGCCGGATATCTCGCCTGAGGCTTGGCGCTCTTTCAGATCTTTATAAAGGTCCTCAATCTCCCTGAATTTTTTTTCGTCCATGTTGTTTGCCTCCAAGAGCGACGGTTCTCAACTCACCCACCAGATACAGAGAACCGCATACAATTATAATTCTTTTTAATTTTTTTGCAACCGCCAGGGCCCGGGAATAGTTCCTCTCGATCCGGCAGTTCTTGCCGCGAAAAAAAGGCAGCAGCTTTTCGGCGGGCAAGGCGCGCTCCGAGAGCGGTTCGCTTAAAATGACATTGGCGGCCAACGGCGCCAGCTGCCGGGCCATGGCCGGATAATGCTTGTCTTTTAAAACCCCGAAAAGCAGTGTGCAGTCGCTGATACCTTCTTCCCGCAAATACTCCACCAGGACCTTGATGCCGGCGCTGTTGTGGGCGCCATCCAGGATCAGGGGCGGCCGGCCGGCGATCACTTCGAGGCGGGCCGGGATGAACATATTGCTTATGCCGCGGGCCACGTCCGCGGGGCCTATCTCCCAGCCGAGCCGCCTCAGTTCATCTACGGCACGCACGGCCACGGCGGCATTAATTGTCTGGTGCCGACCCTGCTGAACCACACGGAAGCGGTATTCAGCAGAAGGGGCGCGGTAGCTGCACAAATAAACCGCGCCTTTTTTTTCGACCCGCAGCGGCTGGCCGCTGAAAACTTCAACCAGCGGCGTTTTTTTGGCCCGGGCCTCGGCGCGGATGATGCGCCCGGCCAGCGAAACGGTCGGACAGCCGCTGATCAGGGGCACGTTTTCCCGGGCGATGGCGACTTTTTCCCGGGCGATGGCGGCCAGGGTCTTGCCTAAAATATTAGTGTGGTCGCTGGAAATATTGGTGATAACCGAAACTTCGGGAATAACCGTGGAAGTCGCGTCCAGACGCCCGCCCAATCCCACTTCAAGAACCGCCCAGTCGCAACCGCGCTTGACGAAATGAAAGAGGGCGGCCAGAAAGAGAGTTTCAAAGAAGGTGGGCAAATTGGCGATCACTCTACTGCTGATCAGCTCCCGGCTTAAAGAATGCACGGCACTGATTGCCATGGCGAAATCTTTCCGGGAGATCAGCCGGCCGTCGACCTGGATGCGTTCGCGCACGTCTTGCAGGTGCGGTGAGGTGAATATGCCGACCCGCCAGCCGGCGCTCTGCAGAATGGAAGCGATGAAATGGGCGGTCGAACCCTTGCCGTTGGTTCCGGCTACCTGTATGTATTTGACCACACCGGGGTCAAAGGGCAAGCGGGCGATGATGCGCTGAATGTTATCCAGGGATAACTTGCAGTTTTCTCCCTGGATTTTTTTTAAATATTCGCAGGCCGCTGCATAGTGCATCAACCGCTCATCACAAAAAAGGCTGCTTAGTTTTCCTGCCCTGCTTCGCCTTCTTCGAATTCGTTCTTGACGCCCAGGATATTGGACGATCCGTCATAGATCAAGCGGGTGGCCTTTTTCTGTTCCTGCAGCTGCGCAATGATATCCTTGACCCGGGCCAGCTCTTCTTCGATCTTGGCATCGATTATCTCAATCTGCTTTTTGGCTTCCCGGAGCGTGGACTCGTAAAACGCTTTGGCCTCGATTTTTAGTTTTTCCATGATTCACCTCATTATTTTTTTATTGTCAGCGGAATGGTCTTCCATACTTTTACCCGAACGGAATTCTTCTGGGCCGGCGAATATTTCCAGGTTTTGATCAAGTCGGTCAGGATGGTGTTCAATTGGCTGTTGTTGGATTTCTGCAGGATGCGCACCGTTTCCACGTCGCCGTTCTGGTTGATCAGCACGGTGAACATCAGGGTCTGGCTGTTGGGCATGCTGGAGAGGATGGTGGAGGGGATGTTCGGCGAGGGAGTGGAAATGGCCAGGGGCTGGACATCGGCATCGTTCAGCGGGATGATGTCGCCCTCCTTAACCCTGGCTTGCTCGAGCCGCTTGAGTTCTTCGGCTTTTTTGCGGTCCGCTTCCTCTTTTTTCAGCCGGGCCTGCTCTTCCTGCTTTTTGCGGTCCGCTTCTTCCTGCTGCAGCCGGGCCTGCTCCTCCTGCTTTTTGCGGTCCTCATCCTCTTTTTTCAAACGTTCGATTTCGGCCTGTTTTTTGCGCTTTTCTTCCTGAAGCTTTTTCTTGTCCTCTTCTTCCTTGAGTTTTTTCAAATCCTCTTCCTGCTTCAGTTTCGCGTCATCCAGCATTTTTTGGGTGGCAGCGGGAACGGCGCCGGGTATGGGCGGCGTTTTCTCCAGGGACTCCGGCTGAGTGCTGGATGTCTTCTCCTGACCTGTTAACTGCGTCGACGCCGCGGTGTTCATCTCTTGGGCCCGGCCATTTTTCTCTTCAACGGCCGGCTTGCCGGCTGAGGGAATGACCGGCATACCCGGTTTGTTGAAAACAAAAAAATACAGGCCGGCGGCCGCAGCCACGATGAAAAGACCAAGCACAGCAACCCAATTCGGGAATTTCTTTTTATCCCGATCCAGTTCCTTGAAAATGGAATCGGGCTTAAAAACCGCTTTGGCGCGCGTATCAGCTTTTTTTTCCGGTTCGGTGATTTTATCTTCGTCAAAACTGATCCGCACAAGTCCCTCGGGTTCGGAAGGCTTGGGGGTTAAAGGAGAAGGAGTAGGAGAAGGAGTAGGAGAAGGAGGAGTGGGCGGGACCGTGACGGCCGGTTGCGGTTTTTCAGGCGCGGGCTTGGGGATTTCACGGGGACGCGGCTTGGGGGGCAGGGATTTGAGATCCACCTTGATGCCCTCCCGATGGATATCGGTTTCGAAAAGGCCATAGATGAAATGGGAAAGATGCACCGGACCGGGAATGTGATCGTATTTTTTGTGAATGAATGCCTCCAGGTCGGCGATCATGGCCGCCGCGCTCTGGTAGCGCTTTTCACAATCCTTGCACAGCGAGGTCAGGATGATCTTTTCCAAGGCCGGATCGATGTCCGGGTTGATCTCACGCGGATTGAGGATCTCCCCGTTCTGGACTTTCTTGAGTACCATCATTTCCGTGGTGTCAAGAAAAAGCTTCTTGCCGGTCAGCAGCTCAAACAGGACCACTCCGGTCGAGTACAGATCGGAACGAAAATCGATGCTGCTCTCACCGCGGGCCTGCTCGGGGGACATATACAGCAACTTGCCCTTCAGAGCTCCCGACAGGGTCTGGTGTATCTTGATCGTGGCCTTGGAGACCCCGAAATCGGTCAACTTGACGTCGCCGCTGTAAGAAATCAGGATATTGGGCGGGGACACGTCGCGATGGACGATCTCCAGGGGCCGGCCGCGGCTATCCTTGGCCTTGTGGGCATAATTCAGGGCTTCAAGAATTTTGATGGTCAGGTACAGGGAGATATCTTCGGGAAACCAGCTGTCCCTTTCACGCAACCTGGTCTGAATCTCGCGCAGGTCCTTGCCCAGAACATACTCCATGGCGATGAAATAATAATTGTCCTTGCGGCCCAGGTCGTAAATCTGAATAATATTGGGATGCGAAAGCTCGGCTGCGATCTTGGCTTCGTCCACCAGCATTTCGATGAATTTGTCGTCTTCGCCATACCCGGACAGGATCTTTTTGATGGCTATCACTTTTTCAAAGCCCTTGACGCCTTTTTTCTTGGCTTTGTAGATCTCGGCCATACCGCCGCGGGCGATCAAACCGAGCAGGACGTAGTCCCCCACTTCATTGGGATTATCCTGGGCAACGGCTTTTTCAGCAGGTTTTTTTTCTTTGCTTGCCGCACTCTTTTTGTCTTCAGCATCAGGTTCGGGCTCTTTGTCTTTTTGCAGCGATTCCTCCCCCAATTCGATGATCTCATCCTCGAGTATTTTTTCTTCTTCCTTGACGATGATTTTTTCGAGGAGTGTCGACGCCGGTTCTGGTTCAATCTTCTTTTCAGGTTCCGGCGCCGGTTTTTCGATTGATTTGACCTGAGGTTCGCCGGGAGAACCGGGCTGGGCCGCGGGTCGCTTAGGCTGCAACCCAAGTCCGGAAAGGGTATCTTCGAAACGCCGGGCGATATCGTCCTCGATCTTACGCATCTTGTTATCCGGGATTGATTTTTTTACAGTATGGCGCAGGCTGTCCAAGCTGTCGTTGATACTCTGGGCGCTGGCGGCGGCCTTCCTGCTCTCCCTGGCCCGGCTTGTATCACTGGGCGGGGTCGGAATATGGGTAGCGCCCGGGTCCGGCCTTTTAATCTCCGGAACCGCATCTGGCTCCTTCTTCACCAAAACAGTCTGGGCAGGGTCGGCATGTCGCGGTTCTATTTTTTTCTGCTGAGTATTCGCGGCCGGCTGGTCGCCTCCCAAGTCGATCTGGAATTCTGGTACTTGCTCGATTTTTTGGATGATGTCTCCAAAGATATCAGCGGAACTCAACTTGCCAGATTCATCATCAGCGAATTTCGCGGCCGGGATCTTGGCCGTATCAAACACCGGGATCTGGGTGGTGGCGGCCGTGGTGATCGTTCCAAGATCGCTGGCCGACAGGTTCAATAGTTCAAGAACCCGTTTTTGGAATTTTTCATTTTCAAGGGGTTTTTCAAAAAAATCGTCGGCCCGATACTGGGTAATGGCTTGATGCCGGTACTCCAGCCCTTTGTAAATAGCGCTGATAATGATGATTCTTATGCCCGGATGATCCTGGGCCACGGCCAAGGCCAGGTTGA
The DNA here is from genome assembly GCA_022865785.1 of Candidatus Aminicenantota bacterium. Classification (GTDB taxonomy): domain Bacteria; phylum Acidobacteriota; class Aminicenantia; order UBA2199; family UBA2199; genus UBA2199. The sequence continues at coordinate 6,685 of JALHTJ010000281.1, read as the reverse complement.
AACCGTGAAAACGAGGCAGCATGGCAGCAGTGATCATCAGGTCGAATGAGCGGTTGCTCAGGAGCCGTTTGGCCATCTCGCCATCGCTGGCCACCGCAATTTCAAATAGCGGCGGTTGAAAAAGTTCTTTAATGACGTTTATGGTTGAATCGTCATATTCCACCAGCAAAATGTTCTTGGTCATATGCATCTCCTGTTAACCTTTCTACCGCACATTCCGCTATAGGCGGGTTTTAAACCCACGGCAGGGGAAAGTCCCGTGCTTACGGCATCCATTTCCCGGCGTATTTTTCAAAATTGCGTATTTTATCCTTGACCTTCCAGGGTATGGGCATCAGTATCATGGTCAGTAAAAAAGCACTGACAAAGAAATGAAAAGTACGGGCAAAAGGCATACCGAGAAAAGTAATGACCAGGCCGAAAATAGCGATGACTTCAGCAAATGACAGCAGAACGATATCGATGGTCCGCCAGCGCTGCAGCAGGGCGGTCAGGGTGAAATCCTCCCGGACCAGCCGCGGAGAAAAATAAATGGTCTTGCGCACGGCCAGGACCAAGATGATCAGCACGATGGACACGATATTCAATACGTTCCAGGCCTCGCGGACTCCCCTACTGGTCAGGAAACTGCCCTTATGCAGATAGGCGATCAAAGTATAGACGACGATGGAAGCCAGCAGGGACAAGCTGACGATCATGGTCAGCCTTGACTCTTTGCGGATCACTTCCCTCTGTATTTTTTGTTTTTCAAATTCTGCGATCATGGAATTGATTTACCATATAATTCCCGTATTTGTCAATAATCCCCTTGATTAAAAAATTAGGCCAAAAATTGTGCCGCGCTTGGAGCTGAAACTCATCCCCATCCCCCTTCTCTTGGGAAGAGAAGGGGCAGGAGATTTTCCCTCTTCCGCCTCCCCTCTCTTTCGAAAAGAGAGGGGTCGGGGGTGAGGTTTTTTATTGACTTTCATGCGATTTCTGTTATAAATGTGGCATCATGTGCGGCTTATTGGGAATTTATTCGACTGAAGCGGTGATCGGTAAACTATATAACGGCTTGCTGACCCTGCAGCACCGTGGGCAGGATTCGGCCGGCATCCTGACCTACGACGGCCATTATCACTTGAAAAAAGGCAACGGCTTGGTACGCGACATTTTCGATGAGCACAACACCGCACGCTTGAAAGGCCATATCGGCCTCGGCCACACCCGCTACCCGACCGTGGGCGAGGGCTCGGTTGAAGATGCCCAACCATTCTGGATCAACCACCCTTACGGTATAGCCGCGGCCCACAACGGCAATGTTATGAATTTTTTGGAATTGAAAAAAGAGCTTTTTGAAAAATCCCATAAGATCATCAATTCCGATTGCGATGTCGAAGTGATCCTGAATATTTTCGCCGAAGCACTGGAAAAATCGAGTCCTCGGGACGTTTCTCCTGAAAGCGTTTTCAGCGCTGTTCGCCATGTTTTAAAGCTTGTGAAAGGAGCATATTCGGTCGTGATCCATATCGCTGATAAGGGCATGGTGGCATTTCGCGATCCTTATGGAGTGCGCCCCCTGCTGTTCGGCATTGACCGCCGGCAAATCGTCCCCGGCTACGCCTTCGCTTCCGAGAGCGTCACCCTGGATCTGCTGGGTTTTTCCCAGATCAGGGACGTGCAGCCCGGCTCGGCTATTTTCATTGACCAGAACCGTAATATCCATGAAAAAAAATTGCAGATCGCCCCTTTTAAACCCTGTATTTTCGAATACATCTATTTTGCCCGCCCCGATTCATACCTGAACAAGATTAACGTCTACCAGGCGCGCGTCGACTTGGGGAAAAAATTGGCCAGAGTTATAAAAAAAAGCGGGCTGCAGATCGATGTGGTGGTCCCCGTACCCGATTCGTCGCGGCCGGCTGCCATCGAAATTGCCCGCCTGCTCAAGCTCAGATACCGCGAAGGCCTTGTAAAAAACCGTTATATAGGACGGACTTTCATCATGCCCGGCGACCAGATGCGCGAAAGATCGATCCGCCACAAGTTGAACCCTATCGCCGCCGAGTTCGTCGGCAAGAACGTACTGATCGTGGACGATTCGATCGTCCGTGGCAACACCTCGCGCTCCATCATCCAGATGGTGCGCCAGTCCGGCGCCAAGAATGTTTATTTTGCTTCCTATTCCGCTCCCCTGACCAACCCCTGCGTCTACGGCATCGACATGCAAACCAAGGCGGAATTTATAGCCAGCAACGCCTGCGCCGAGGAGATTGCCGCCAAGATCGGCGCCGACCGGGTGCTGTACCAGAATATTCACGACATGGAACAGGCAGTCAAGAGACAGAACCCCGCCATCCGCTCCTTCTGCAAGGCCTGCTTCTCAGGCCAGTACCCCACCGGAGACGTGTCTAAAAGTTACCTGGAGCAGATCGAAGCAGAGCGGGAACAATACAAGCTGACGCAGATGGAACTTGGTATGAAGTATTAATGAACAGTCATTTGCCGATCTCAGGGACCTTGAGCGAATTGGACTTTGCCTCTATCCTTGCCCTGATGAACAGCCAGTCGCTGGACGGGCAGTTGAAGATCACTTCGACGCGTTTCAACAAAACGCTGTGGCTGGAAAACGGCCGCATTGTCTTTGCTCAATCCAGCCTGGCCGAGGATTCCCTAGGTCAATTCCTTTTGAGCCGAGGCATCATAAACAAGGCACTTTTTGAAAAAAGCAGCCGCCGCATGCAAAAGAACAAAACCCGGCACGGCCGGGCCCTGCTGGAAATGGGGGCACTCACTCCCGAGCATTTGTGGATCGAGGTCGCGGCCCATCTGCGCGCCATTGTCTTTTCACTTTTCACCCTGCGTACAGGCAAGTACGATATCGGTCCACTGCCCGAAAAAGAAGGCGAGAACATCGTTCTCGATGTTCCGATTCCGGATGTGATCCTGGATGGCGTCCGCAGCATAGAGGACCAGGAGTTTATCGAGAGCAGGTTCGCGGCAAACAACGTGCTTTTTCCAGCTCCGCCCGCAGGCCACGGCCCGATCGCCCTGAAACCTTTCGAAACCCACATCCTTTCCCTGGTGGCCGAAGCCACGCCTCTTGCCGCGGTCATCCAAAAGAGCGAACTGCTCCGTTTCGACACCCTGAAGATCCTCTACTTCCTGCTCAAGCTTGAACTGATCTGCGACCGCAAGCAACCGACCCGCCAGGTCACTCCCCACGCCATCCAGCAATTGCCGACCACCTTCACCTCTTTTGATGAGACACTGCAGTACTACAACGCCAAATTAGAATACATCTACCGGGTACTGTCCAAGGAGATCGGACCTGTGGCCCACTCCATTCTCTTTGATTCCATCACCGCCATCCTGGAATCCATCCACCCCTGTTTCCAGAACCTGGAGATCCGCGGCAACGGCCGCATTGATGAAAAATCGGTCATGAAGAGCATTTGGTACGAAAACTTCAATGAAAACAGCAATGAGTTCCTAAAGGGACTTGAGGAAATCCTTTATGCCGAGATCTACGCGGTGAAACGCCACTTGGGCAAAGACCATGAAAAGTTGATATTGCGATGGATCAGGGAATCCGAAAATTGATCCGTTTGCGCCAGCAGCTTGTTTTTCTGGCCCTGCTGTTCATGCTCATGCTCCTGCTCGGTTGATGAATACCGTCATCCAGATCCTCGGGCCCACAGGCGTCGGCAAAAGCCAGGTGGCGTTGGCCGTGGCGCGGGAATTCAACGCCGAGATCATATCTGCTGATTCGGTCCAGGTTTACAGCGGCTTCGACATCGGCACCGACAAGATCAGTCCGCAGTTCCGTCGGGAGATCCCCCACCACCTGATCGATATCATCACAGACTGCTCTCAATTCAATGCCAGCAAATTCCTTGACCTGGCCTTTGCTGCCGCGCAGGAGATCATTGGGCGCGGCCGTGTGCCGCTGGTCTGCGGCGGGACCGCCCTCTACCACAGGGTCATGATCCGGGGCATCTTTCCTGAAAGCAAGAAGCAAACCCAGCGCCAGCAATTGCAGAGTGAAGCTGCCAGCATTGGCTGGGACGCCCTGCGGCGGCAATTGGAAATGATCGATCCCCTCTATGCCAAAAAAATCGGACCGAACGACAAGATGCGCCTGGTCAGGGCACTTGAGATCTATCGCAACAGCGGACTGCCGCCCAGCGAAGCCTTTCGTCTCACCCGCTCGCCGTTCGCCGCCCATTGCTTTATCCGCATCGGGCTTCAGGTCGATCGGGACCTACTGTATCAGAACATCAGCAGGCGCGTAGACAGAATGCTGGCCAACGGCCTGATTGACGAGGTAAAGAGACTGCTCGAAAGCCATCCCCCCTCCTGTCCTCCTTTCCGGTCGCTGGGCTACAAGGAGATACTGTCATACCTGCGCGGCGAAACAGACCTGGCCACGGCCAGGGAACTGATCCAGTGTCATTCCCGGCAGTTCGCCAAAAGACAGCTTTCCTGGTTCCGTCAGGAAAAAGATATCGAGTGGTTCGCTGCCGAGGACAAGTCAGCCATCATGGAGTTCATAAAAAAATGCCTGTCGAAAAAGCCATAACCTGCGGCTGGTTTTCCGTCCAGCAGAGTGAAGCCGAGATCACAACCAGCATGGCTGAACTGCAGGCACTCTGCCGGACGGCTGGAGCGGCAACGCTGGGACAACTCTGGCAGAAAAGACCGGTAGCGGACCGCCGTTTTCTGATCGGCTTGGGCAAGGTCGAGGAGATCGGACGCCTGATCGAATCGCTCAATGCCAACCTGGTTGTTTTCTTCAACGTCCTGAGTACCATGCAGCAGCGCAATCTGGAAGATTTTCTGGGAGTAAAAGTCATTGACCGCAGCCGCCTGATCCTGGATATTTTCGCCAATCGTGCCCGCAGCCAGGAAGGAAAACTGCAGGTCGAACTGGCCCAACTCCTTTACTTCCTCCCCCGCCTGACCGGCAAAGGCGTCGCCCTGTCCAGGCTGGGAGGCGGTATCGGCACCCGCGGTCCCGGTGAAAGCAAATTGGAAACCGACCGCCGCCTGATCAAAGTGAAGATCGCCCGCATACGGAAGAAATTGAAGGCAGTGATCAGTAACCGGGACCTGCAGCGCCAGAACCGCCGTTCCCTGCCGGTGCCACTGGTTTCTTTGGTCGGCTATACCTCGGCCGGAAAATCAACGCTGTTTAATGCCCTGACCGGAGAAGACGCTTTTGTTTCCAATAAATTGTTTTCCACTCTAGATCCTCTGCTGCGCCGGGTCAATCTTCATAACCTTCATCCCGGCTATTATTACATTTTATCCGACACGGTCGGCTTCATCCGCAGTATGCCCGCTGAACTCTTCATTTCGTTCAAAGCCACCCTGGAAGAGGTGCGCCAGGCCGATATCGTCCTGCACGTGGTCGACTTGACCAATCCCGACTGGCCCGGCCAGAAAAACGAAGTGGAAAAAGTATTGCGCCAGCTTGATATCGCTCAGGAAAAGATCGTCACCGTGTTCAACAAGATCGATCTTCTGGCTGACGCAGAGAAATTGCCGGCCGGAGAAAATCCCGGCAACCTGTACATTTCCGCCGCTGAGCGCTCAGGCATAGACGCTTTGCAGGAGGAAATATTCAGGCGTTATTTCAGCGATTATGAATTCTGCACCATCGAGGTAGCCGATAAACAGCAGCTTGACGCTTTGGGCAACTGGGCCATTGTCCTGGAAAAAAACCGGAGCGCCGATGGCTTCAAGGCCGGCGTTTTATGTTCACTTGGAAAAATGTTACAATTCAAAGAAAAGCACGGAGGTGTGATCCGATGAAAGCCATTTTCCCGGCAGCACTCATCCTGTTGACCATCGCCTGCGGCGGTGTGAAGCCCGTAAAAATCGATTTTCATTTGCCGGTGCTCCAGAGCGGCGATTTCAGCGACGCCTATTTCCGTCAGGGCTGGGAGCAACTGCAAAAGGGCGACACCAACGCGGCCTACAAATTTTTCCAACTCAGCGAAGTGCGCCTGGACAAAAAACAGGCGGCATTCGGCTACGTTTTCCTGGCTCGCAAAAAATACAGCGCGGCCTCAAGCCAGTTCACTCAAGCCCTGGAAACTAATCCTGAAAATTTGCAAGCCCAAATGGGCATGGCTACCATCCACGAATTTGAGGGCGACAATGCCGCGGCTTTCAAAATATACGGCAAACTGCTGGCCTGGGCCCAGGATGACGCCTGGATCAAACTGAGGTATGAATATATTCAATCCAGCGCCACGCAAAGATTCCTTCTGGAAGCGGAGCAGGCAAAAAATATTAACAAGGCGAAATACATCAGAGCTCTTGAACAGGCGGCCTGGTTTTCTCCGGACATGACCGCCATCACCCTGCAGATCGCCGACCATTATTACGGTGAAAATGAGTGGCAGCGCAGCCTGCCTTTTTATGAGGCAGTTCTGGAAAAAGACGCCCACAACGAGGAAGTGCTGCTGAAGCTGGCCGCCATATATGAAAAAAAAGGGAAATTCGATATGGTCCTGATAACCCTGGACCGCCTGCTGGCGATCAAACCCGGAGATCCCGTTTTAGAATCCGAAAAAAAACGTATCCGCGACAGCTTCCAGGAAATGAATCTGCCCGAGAAATTTAAAAGGATCTTCTTCAAAACCGAGATCAACCGCGAGGAACTGGCTGCCCTGATCGGTTATTATTTCGAGCC
>JALHTJ010000280.1 GCA_022865785.1 Candidatus Aminicenantota bacterium | reverse complement strand
TTCGAGGCCCCGGACGATGCCCTGCGCCAGGAATATTGCCGCAAGCTGAGCGCGGCTTCCGACCTGCCCAAGCAATTCGCCTCATACCGCGTGTACTTGGTGACGACCCTGGCCGAGATCGAGGTAAAAAAGCGCAATATCGCCGCGGCGCAAAAGATCCTGCAGGAGGGACTGAAAGCCCATACCGACGAGCGTGAGGTCAAATCCCTGCAATCGGCTCTTAAGCAGCTGGAGTTCATCGGCAAGCCCGCCCCGGCCATCGCCGCCGAAAACTGGCTCAACACCAGCCCGCTGACGCTCGAAGCGCTGAAAGGCAAAGTGGTAATCATCGACTTCTGGGCCCCCTGGTGCCCGCCCTGTCGCAAGGTGATCCCCACCCTGGTCAAGGACTTCAACGAGCTCAAGGACAAGGGGCTGGTGGTCATTGGCTTTACCAAGATCTACGGCAGCTACCGCGACGATACCCAGAACAAAGGCAAGGTGGAAGCCGATGAGGAAAAAACGTTGATCAAGGGCTACGTCGAGCGCAATGGCTTAACCTATCCGATCGCCATCGCCGCCACTGGCGAGGCATTCGACAAGTACGGCGTCAGCGGCATCCCGACCATGGTCTTTATCGACAAAACCGGCCAAATCTACGATATCAAGGTCGGCTCGGGGAATGAAGCGGAGATCACTAATAAAATAAAACTGCTCCTGGCCGCGAAATAATTGCCGTAACGGACCTGCCGAGCATTGCCGTATGCTGCGATTTTAGTGCTTGCTTTTTTTGCCCTCCCGGTCTAAAATCGGTTAATGGGCAAAATTGCTTTGAATTTGTTGCAATCCGCAAAAATATCATACTCTGTAAACAGGAGGAAAAATGAAAAAACAGATCTTTGCCACTATCACCATGGCGTTGTCGACGATTCTTTTAATGGGCGGCAACACACAAACAACCCAATCCAATAAGCCGTTGAAGATCGGCGCGACGGTCCATGGTTTTAAATTGGAACAGAGACAATTCGTCAAGGAACTGGACGGGGATTGTTACCTGTTCAGGCATCTGCAAAGCGGGGCGCGCTTATTGAAGGTCGTCAGTAAAGACGACAACAAGGTTTTTAGCGTGGCTTTCAAGACGCCGCCGCCGGACGATACCGGCATTCCGCACATCATGGAGCATTCAGTGCTGAACGGTTCGGAAAGTTTCCCGGTCAAGAGCCCCTTCGACATCCTTTCCCAAGGTTCATTGAACACCTTTCTCAACGCCATGACCAGCAGTGATTTCACCATCTATCCGGTGGCCAGCCGCAATGACAAAGATTTTTCCAACCTGATGCATGTCTACCTGGATGCGGTGTTCAAGCCCTTGATATATAAGGACCCAAAAATTCTCCAGCAGGAAGGCTGGCACTATGAACTGGAATCCCCCGAGGGACCGCTGGTTTATAAAGGCGTCGTTTACAATGAGATGAAGGGCGCGTATTCGTCTCCGGAACGGCAGTTGGGGCAGGTGATGGACAAGGCCCTTTTCCCGGAAAACCAATATGGAAATTCGTCCGGGGGCGATCCCGATGCCATCCCGCAGTTGACTCTGGAGCAGTTCAGGGCTTTTCACCGGAAATATTATCACCCGGCCAACAGCTATATCTATTTATACGGCAACGGGGACATGGAAAAAGAGTTGGCCTTTATCGATGAAAACTATCTGGCCGGGGTCGACAAAATTGAAGTGGACTCTCGCATCCCGATACAGAAACCGCTGGCCAAGCCCATCCTGCTGCACGGTCAATATGGGATCCCCGAAGGCGCGGCCACGGATAAAAAGACCTATATCGCCCGCAACAGCGTTTTTGGCTTGAATACGGACCAGGAGTACAACATCGCCCTGGATATTCTGGCCGAAGCCCTGGTCAACCACCAGGCGGCGCCGCTGCGCCTGGCCCTGCAGCAGGCGGGGATCGGACGTGATGTTTCGGCTTCTGCCGATAATGTTCAGCAGCCTGTCTTCGCGATAATGGTCACCAATGCCGAAGCCAAGGATTTGGAAAAATTCGATCAGGTTTACCGGGACACCTTGAAGGAAATCGTGGCCCATGGTTTTGACCGTACCACCCTGGAAGGGATCATCAACCGGCAGGAATTCGGTCTGCGCGAAGGACGCGGATCATTTACCGGTGTGCTCGGGGCCATGATGGCAGCCGGCGGCTGGATGTTCGGGGATAACCCTTTTATCACCCTTTCATTCAACAAAGAGCTGGCAGCCATCCGTTCCAAGCTGGATCAGAAATACTTCGAACACCTGATTGAAAAGGTTTTGTTGAATAACACCCACGTCTGCACGGTGGTCATGGAGCCCAAGCCGGGACGTGAAGGGGAACTGGCCGCCGAATTGGAACGCAAGCTGGCGGCAAAAAAAGCAAAAATGAGCCCGGAGGAAATCGCGGCCGTCGTCAGCCAAACCAAGGAACTGATCGCCTTTCAGCAGCGCAAGGATGATCCCGAGGCGCTAAAGACGATCCCCCTGCTCGAGATCGCCGATATCGAGAAAAAGCAGGAGGACCTGCCCCTCAAGATGGACACCCTGGCCGGCACTCCGCTTTTGTATTTTGACACCTTCAGCAAGGGAATCATCTATCTGGATCTCTACTTTGATGCCCGTGCCGTCGAACAGGAATTGATTCCTTACCTTCAATTATACAACGAACTGGTGGGCATGATGTCCACCGACGCCACCACGTATGGTGATTTGGAAAACCAGGTCAACCTGCATACCGGCGGGATTTTCACCACCCTAAACGCATGGACCATAAACCGCAGCGATGAACAGCTGACACCTTATTTCGTCATGCGCGGCAAGGCCATGCCCGAAAAAGTCGGCCGCTTAATTGAATTAATGAAGGAGCAACTGCTCAATTCCAAATGGGATGATGAGGCCCGGCTCAAGGAAGTGCTGCTGCGCACCAAAGCGCAGTTTGAACAGAATCTTACCCGCAACGGCATTGGCATTGCCATGAGGCGCCTCG
>JALHTJ010000044.1 GCA_022865785.1 Candidatus Aminicenantota bacterium | reverse complement strand
TCGAAGTACCTCCAAAATAAAATTTCACATTAAAACCCTCGTAGAACCAGCGCGGCATATTGGCTTCCAGGAAATCGCCGACAAAGGGCAGAGCCCCGACCTTGAAGCCGGTCATTAAAAATTCCGGCAGCAGAGCCACCAGGGCCAGGTAAATGGCACCGATGAAGGTCAGCTTGGAAAGCACACTGTCGATATAGTCGGCGGTGTTCTTACCGGCGCGAATGCCCGGGATGAAACCGCCGTACTTCTGCAGGTTGTTGGAAACGTCCTGGGGGTTGAAAATGATGGAAATATAGAAATAGGTAAAAAATATGATTGAGGTGATGTAGAGCAGGTTGTACAACGGCATGCCCCAGGTCAGCTGCGTCGTGATTTTTTGAGCAATGGGGTGTTTGATGAACTGCAGGATGGTAGCCGGGAAGGTAATGACCGAGGAAGCGAAAATAATGGGGATGACGCCACCGGTGTTGACCTTCAAAGGCAGGAAGGTGCTTTGGCCGCCCATCATCTTGCGGCCCTGAATGCGTTTGGCATAAGTAACGGGAATGCGGCGCTGGCCCATTTCTACATAAACAATGAAAGCGATGACCGCCACCACCATGGCCAGGATGAAGATCAGTTTCAGGGGGTTCATGTCGCCCGTTTGCAGTCCTTCGAAGGTGCTGGCTACGCCCGGTACCAGGCCGACGACTATACCGGCGAAGATGATCAGCGAAATGCCGTTGCCGATTCCCCTTTCCGATATCTGCTCGCCCAGCCACATGATGAACATGGTGCCGGTGGTCAGGGTCAGTATGGTCAGCAGGCGGAAGCCCCAGCCTGGATTGAGTACGACCGGGAGACCGTTGGGGTTCATCCTCTCCAGGCCGATGGCGATGCCGCCGCCCTGGATCAGGCAGATCAGGACAGTGCCGTAGCGGGTGTACTGGGTGATTTTCTTCTTGCCCAATTCGCCTTCCTTGGCGATACGGTCCAGGTAAGGCCATACCACCTGCAATAACTGCAGGATGATGGAGGCACTGATATAGGGCATGACGCCCAGGGCAAAAATGGTCATCCTAGAAATGTTCTTTCCGGAGAACATATCCATGAACCCGAAGAAGGTGCCTTGCAGCGCGTCAAAAAATTGTTTCAGCGCTTCCGAATTCAGGCCGGGGGTCACGATCTGCGAGCCCATACGATAAACGGCCAGCAGTAGCAAGGTGAAGATCACCCTTCTACGCAATTCGGGAATAGCGAAAATATTTCTGATGAATCTGATCAATTTTCTTCTCCTTGGGTGACAACGGCCTCGCCGCCGGCCTTCTTGATCTTATTCAGCGCGGCCTGGGAAAATTGATGAGCTTGGATCTTTATTTTGTGGGTGAGCTTGCCGTCAGCCAACACCTTGATGCCGGCACCGCGCTTGCGGGCCAGGTTCTTATCAAAGTAATCTTGGATCTTGATCTCAGTCAGGCCCAGTTTATCCAGATCTCCCAGGTTGACGATATTGAACTGCTTTTTAAAGATGTTGGTAAAGCCACGCTTGGGCAGGCGGCGAATCAGAGGCATCTGGCCGCCTTCAAAACCGCGGCTGTGCGAGTAGCCGGACCGCGCCTTCTGGCCGTTGCTGCCGCGGCCGGCAGTGACGCCGTTTCCTGAGCCGGGACCGCGCCCCACTCTTTTGCGTTTCCTGACTGCGCCCTTAGCTGGCTTTAAATTACTTAGACTGATCATTGCCGACCTCCTCGACCTGGAGCATGAATTCGATTTTGCGGATCATGCCGAGAATTTCCGGTCTCTTTTCGCGGATGACCTCCGAGTTGATCTTGCGTAGGCCTAGCCCCTTGACCGTGGCCTGCTGCCGGTCAGAACGGCCGATAAGGCTTTTGACCAGCTTTATCTTGATCTTGGGATATTCGGTTTTCTTTTTTACTGCCATGATTCCTCCTTGGTCTTGCCTCTCTTGCTGGCAAAGGATTCGGGACTCAGCAGTTTCTGCAAGCCGTTCATGGTGGCCCGGGCCACGGTGATCGAATTCTTGCTGTGCAGGATCTTGGTCAGGATGTTTTTCACCCCGGCCAGTTCCATGATCACCCGCACCGAACCTCCGGCAATGACGCCGGTGCCGAGCGAAGCTGGGCGCATGACCACCCGGGAACCGCCGAAGACACCGATCTTGAAATATGGGATGGTCTCATTAACGATCGGCACCTGGATCAGGTTCTTCTTGGCGTCGGCCACGGCTTTCTTAATGGCCAGAGGCACTTCGCGCGCCTTGCCTTTGCCCATGCCCACCTGGCCGTTCTTGTCACCGACAACCACAGCGGCGGAAAATCTGAGGTTTTTTCCGCCCTTGACGACTTTGGTGACGCGGCGGATGGAAATCACTTCTTCCTGAAACAATTCATTGCTATCCATGTAATGCTGCACGTTGCCTCTCCTTAAAAACGGATTCCCTTTTCCCGGGCGGCGTCGGTGAAGATCTTGACGCGGCCGGCAAAAGCGTAAACATTGCGATCAAAAACTACCGTTTCGATCTTTTTTTCCTTTAACCTTTCGGCGATGGTTTCGCCCAGCAGCTTGGCTGCTTCCTTGTTCTTGGCGCTCTTCAGCTTGGTTTTCAGGTCTTTCTCCAGCGTGGAAGCCGTGAGCAGCACCTGGTGGCTGTCGTCATCGATCACCTGGGTGTATAGGTACTTGTTGCTTTTGACCATGATCATACGCGGCCTTTCCTGGGTGCCACGCAACGTGGCTTTCAGTGCCCTGCGCACTCTCTGCCGCTTGATCTTCTTGATGATATATTTGGCTGTAATCATTTTATACTCCCGCCGCCTTTCTGGCTTTCTGCCTCAGGACCTGGCCCTGAAGGCGGATGCCCTTCAATTTATACGGTTCCACCGGCCTGATGCCCTGGATGTCGGCGCAGGTCTGCCCCAGCAGCTGCTTGTCATGGGAAAATAAGGTGAAGCTGCCCGGATTTTCCTGGGTGGCCGAAACACCCTCCGGCAGTTTGAAGTCAACCGGATGGGAATGGCCGACCTGCAGGTTGATTACATTGCCTTTGACCGTGGAGCGCCAGCCTTTGCCGACGATCTCGATCTTGCGGGAATATCCCGTGCTCACGCCGACCACGGCGTTGCGCACCAGACTCCAGACCAATCCCTGCAGCGGTTTGCAGCTGTCATCACGGCGACTGACATGGACGTCGCTGCCCTCGACTTTCACTTCGATGCCGTTGGGGATGGTCACGACCAATTCGCCCTTGGGTCCCTTGATCTTGACCAGCGTCCCTACCACGGTAACGACCACACCGGCTCCACACACAACGGGTTTGGATGCTAAACGCGACATGCTTCCTCCTACCAGACGTACAGGAGAACTTCGCCACCGATATTGCGCTTTTTGCACTCTTTGCCGGTGACGATCCCCTGAGAAGTAGAAATGACTGCCACGCCCAAGCCCTCAAGCACCTTGGGGATGCTGTCCGCTTCGGTGTAGACGCGGCGTCCGGGCTTGGATATCCTCTTCAATCCTTCGATGACATTCTGCTTCTTGCTACTGTATTTCAATTCTACGAAAAGCTGGGCGGGCATTTTGGTCTTGTCAACCCGGAAATTGGATATGTATCCTTCTTCCTTCAAAATTTTGGCAATGTCCAACTTGATGGTTGACAGGGGAATCGCTACATCTTTTTTTTCAGCCATGATGCCGTTCCTCACTCTTGTCAACATATCGGCGATTGGGTCTGTATGCGCCATTTTATCTCCTTACCAGGATGCCTTGGTCACACCCGGGATTTCACCTCTCAACGACAATTCGCGAAAACACAGACGGCACAGTTCGAATTTGCGGTAGACCGCCCTCGGCCTGCCGCACAGCCGGCAGCGTGTCCGGTAGCGGATTTTATACTTTTTCTTTTTTAACTCTCTGACTTCAGATGATAGTTTTGCCACCTTTTCCTCCTTTTATCTGAAAGGCACGCCGAGCTGGGTAAGCAGGGCTATGCTGTCCTGATTGGTCCTGGCTGAAGTGACGAAGGTGATGGACATGCCCTTTGGCTTATCCACCTTGCTGTAATTGATCTCCGGGAACACAAGTTGATCCTTCATGGCGATAGTGTAGTTGCCCCTGCCGTCGAAGGATTTTTTGGACATGCCGCGGAAATCCTTTATGCGCGGGATGACGATGGAGACAAAACGGTCCATAAAATCGTACATCCGTTCCCCGCGCAGGGTGACCGTGGCCGCTACCGGCTGTCCGGCGCGCAAACGGAACGAGGCGATCGATTTCTTGGCGCGGCGCAGCGAGGGCTTTTGGCCGCTAATGGTGGCAAGTTCCTCCATGACCTTGTCCAGGACCTTGATGTTCTGGGTGGCTTCGCCCACGCCGGAGTTGATCACGATCTTTTCCAATTTCGGGACCATCATTACGTTGGGGAAGTTCAACTCCTTCATCAGGGCCGTGCTGATTTCCTTGTTATATCTTTCATGCAGTCGGTTCATATTTCGCTCCTAATCCAGCACGACGCCGCATTTTCGGCAGATTCGCTGTTTGCCGGTGTCACTGATTTTGTAGCCGATGCGCACTCCCTGCTCGCACTCCTTGCAGTAGTACATTACTTTTTCAATGGGGATGGCCCCTTCTCTCTCCACGATACCGCCTTTGATGTTCTTCTGGGGATTGGGCCGGACATATTCCTTGATGATATGGATCTTCTCGACCACCACCCTGTTTTTGTCCGAAACGATGTGCAGGATCTTTCCGGTCTTCTTTTTGTCCTGGCGGCGGCCGCTCTTGACGATCACCGGATCGTCTTTCTTCAACTTGAATTTCTGCATTTAAATCACCTCTGGTGCTAAGGAAACGATCTTCATGAATTTTTTTTCCCGCAGTTCTCTGGCCACTGGCCCGAAAACACGGGTTCCCACCGGTTCGTTGGCCTTGTCGATGATCACAGCGGCATTGTCGGAAAAACGGATGTAGGATCCGTCCTTGCGGCGGCTTTCCTTGCGGGTGCGGACGATGACCGCTCGGATCACGTCGCCCTTTTTGATCTTGGCATTGGGTTCGGCCAGCTTGACCGAGCCGACGAACACATCGCCGATCTTGGCGATCTTGCCCACATCGCCGCCCAGGGCGCGGATGAACATGACTTCCTTGGCTCCGGAATTGTCAGCGACTTTCAGCCTGGTTTGCATTTGTATCATTTGGGTACCTCGACTTTCTGGGTCACCGCCTTCACCGTGATGACCAGCCAACGCTTTCTCTTACTGATTGGGCGGACCGGTTTGATGATTACGATATCACCAGGCTTGCATTTTTTCTCTTCATCATGGGCCAGAAAGACCGTTTTTTTCTTGATGATCTTACGGTATTCCTGATGCTGGACGATCCTTTCCACGCTGACCGAGACGGTTTTGTCGGCCTTGGCCTTCACCACCACGCCCTGCAGCGTGCGTTCCACTTTAGCTTTTTTTTGCGTCTTTTCCATTTTGCGACCTCATTTCCGCCAGTATCGTCATTAACTTGGCAATATCTCTTTTGGTTTGTCTAATCTTATAGGGACTCTCCGCTTGTCCAAGCGTCTTTTGAAATTTCTGTTTGAAAAGCTTGTCCTTCAATTCCACAAGCTTGCTGTCAATCTCATTGACCACCATGGTCCTGATGTCTTTGGTCTTCATAGCCCCGCTCCTATCTGCGTTCTCGAGATGAACCGGGTCTTGATGGGCAGCTTTCTCTGCGCGAGCTTCATGGCGTCGCGGGCCAGGGATTCGCTGACTCCCTCCAGTTCGTAAAGAACTCGGCCTCTCTTGATGACGTCGACCCAGAATTCGGGATCGCCCTTGCCCTTGCCCATGCGGACTTCAACCGGTTTCTTGGTTACCGGCTTGAAGGGGAACACCCGCACCCACAATTTGCCGCCTCTCTTGATGAAGCGATTGATGGCAACGCGGCCGGCTTCGATCTGTCGGGCCGTGATCCAGTCATTTTCCAATGACTGCAGCCCGAAATCGCCGAATTCCAATGTATTTCCCTTGGTGGCAATGCCCCGGCGTTTGCCCCGGAAAACTTTCCGATGCTTGACTTTCGCTGGCATTAACATGGCTCATTCTCCTTTTTCTTCGATTTCAATTTCCTGCTTGCGGTAGCGTTCCTTTTCCTTGTCACCGATGTAGACCCAGACCTTGATGCCGATCTGGCCGTAGTCGGTGAAGGCCTCGGTAAATCCGTAGTCGATGTCGGCCCGCAACGTCTGCAGAGGCAGCTTGCCGACCAGGTACCATTCGGCGCGGGCGATCTCGGCTCCGCCCAAGCGGCCTGAGAGCCGGATTTTGACCCCGGTTGCCCCGGCCCGCAGGGTGGAATCGACCACCTTGCGCATAGCGCGGCGATAGGAAATGCGGCGCTGAATCTGGAAGGACACGCCTTCGGCGATCAGCTGTGCGACCAGTTCCGGGTTGCGGATCTCAATGACGTCGACCAGGATCTTGTCCAGGGTCTTCTTGGTGATGCCGGAAATGAATCTCTTCAGTTCCTGGACACCGGAACCGCCTTTGCCGATCAGGATGCCCGGCCGGGCGGTGTTGATCTGCACCCGGATGGTGTCAGCAATCCTCTTGACTTCGATCGAGGCGATGCCGGCATGCTTGTATTTGCTCTTGACCATCTTGCGGATCTGGATATCGATGTGGAACTGATCGATGTATTGCTGGCCTTTGCCGTACCACAGAGAAAGCCAGCTCTTGTTGAATCCCAAACGAAAGCCGAACGGATGTGTTTTCTGTCCCATTATTTGCCCTTCCTTTCACCTAAATACAAACTGATGTGCGCATAGTGCTTCAAGATCTTCATGGCCCTGCCCCGCGGCGCCGGCCGAAAGCGCTTTAAATACGGCGCTTGTCCGACATGGGTCTTGGCGATATAAAGATTGTCGACGTCAATGTTGGGAAACTTGACCTGGGCGTTGGCGATGGCCGAACGCAGGATATCCATCACAATACCGGCCGCCTTCTTGCGCCGGGAGAATTTCAGGATGGTCAAGGCTTCGCCCGCATCCTTGCCCTTGATCAGGTTGACGACCAATTGGCTTTTCTGTGCGGAAATTTTCAAATATTTTCCTTTGGCCACAGCAATTTCACTCATGAGAAACCTCCTACACCTTAGCCTTATTGTCTTTGGAAGTGTGTCCGCGATAGGTCCGGGTTTCGGCGAATTCACCCAGTTTCAGGCCCACCATGTTCTCGGTAATAAAAACGGGAATGAACTTTCTGCCGTTGTGGACCGCCACGGTCATGCCCACCATTTCCGGGATCACGGTCGAGCGCCGGTACCAGGTCTTGATAACCTCTTTGCGGCCGGAGTTCTTGATTTCCACGACCTTCCTTAGCAATTTTTCGTCAATATAAACACCTTTTTTTATGGATCGGCTCATTTAATTACTTTCTCCTTTTGACAATGAATTTAGTGGTACGCTTGTTGCGGCGTGTCTTGTAGCCTTTGGTCGGCTTGCCCCAGGGGGTCACCGGATGCCGTCCACCCTTGGTCTTGCCTTCTCCACCGCCCATGGGGTGATCGATCGGGTTCATAACTGTGCCGCGTACATGCGGGCGCCAGCCCAGCCAGCGGTTGCGTCCCGCTTTGCCGATCTTGATATTGGCCCGTTCGACATTGCCCAGTTGGCCGACGGTCGCCCGGCAATTGATGTGGATCTTGCGTAATTCCCCCGACGGCAGTTTCAAAAGCGAGTATTCACTTTCCTTGGCCATCAGAGTGGCGTAGGCGCCGGCAGTGCGGGCGAGCTGGCCACCACGGCCCATGCTCATTTCCACGTTGTGGATAGTGGTACCCACGGGAATGTTCTTGATCAGCAAGGCGTTGCCTGGGAGAATTTCAGTTTCGCCGTTGGTCGATAACACGGGGTCGCCCACTTTGACGCCAAGGGGAGCCAAGATATAACGCCGCTCCCCGTCCTGGTATTTGACCAGGGCGATGCGCGGCGTGCGGTTGGGGTCATATTCAATGGTCTCAATGACGCCGGGAATTTCCAGCTTGTCGCGGCGAAAATCAATGATGCGGTATTTACGCTTGTGCCCGCCGCCATGGTGGCGGACGGCGATTCGCCCCATATTGTTTCGGCCGCCGCTCTTGTGCAGGGAGACCAGCAGTTTGCGGTAGGGCTTGTCGGTAGTAAGCTCCTCAAAAGTAAATCCGGCCCGGCCGCGCAAACCCGGAGTGATCGGATTGAATGTTTTGATGCCCATTAGATCACCTCGATGTATTCGATCATCTTGACATCGGGGCTCAGCTTGACGTAGGCTTTTTTCCAGTCAGCCCGGCGTCCGACATAGCGCCCGTGCCTTTTTTCCTTGCCCTGGAAGTTGAGAATGCGCACCCACACCACTTTGGTTTTAAAAAGCTCTTCTACGGCTTTTTTAACCATGATTTTATTGGCATCGCGATGGACCTTGAAGCATAGCAGCCGCTGCTTGTCCTTCAGGGCTGTAGACTTCTCGGTTACCAGCGGCGCCAGGATCATTTCCGCGTATTCCAGCTTCATTTGAGCACCTCCATCAGCCTTTTCACAACGTCGACCGAAAGCATGATGTAATTGTATTTGAGCGAATCATAAATGTTCATTTCAGCCACGTCGATGGCCTTGATGTGGGGGATGTTGCGCGTGGACAGCATCAGGTCGTTGTTGTCGCGTTTGTCGACAATCAGCAGCTTGTCGAAACTGAAGCGGCTCAAGGCTTTGATGGTGTCCTTGGTTTTGCCCGAATCCAGCTTCAATTCGTCGAGGATGAAAAGACGGTCATTGCGGATCTTGTCGGAGAGGACCGATTTGATGGCGTTACGCCGAGCCTTTTTGGGCATGGCATAGGAGTAATCTCGGGGCTTGGGCCCGAAACTGACGCCGCCTTTCCGCCACAGCGGGCTGCGCACACCGCCCGTGCGGGCGCGGCCGGTGCCTTTCTGCTTCCACATCTTCTTGCCGCTGCCTGCAACCTCGGACCTGGTCTTGGTGCAAGCCGTGCCCTGGCGCTGGTTGGCATTGAAATTCTTGACCGCTTCGTAGATAAGATGCTCTTTCAGAGGATAATCGAAGATGGCTTCGGGAAGTTCCAGCTCACTGACCTCTTTATTCTTAATGTTTCTTACTTTCACCTTGACCATGCCTTATCTCCTTTTGAAGGAATTTTTCAGAACATAGATATAGTTCCCGTTGAAGCCGGGAACGGCACCCCGCACCAGGAGCAAATTCCTTTCCTTGTCGACCTTGACCACCTGCAGGCCCATGACGGTTTTTTGTTTGCCCCCCATGCGCCCGGGCATGCCCTTGCCCTTGATGACTTCACCCGGATAGGTAGTACTGCCGGAAGAGCCCATCTGCCGGTGGAACATGGAGCCGTGGGTAGCGCGGCCACCGGCATAGCCATAGCGGCGGACGACGCCCTGAAACCCCTTGCCCTTGGTCGTGCCGCGCACATTTACGATCTCGTTTTCGCTGAAAATATCAACACTGATGGTATCACCGACGCCGGGCTCGTCCTCGGCCATAAGAAATTCATGCAGCCGCCGCGTGGGCGGCACCTTGGCTTTTTCAAAATGCCCTTTCTGCGGCTTGGTCACATGCTTGACCGGTTTGGGCTCAACGAACCCCAATTGGGCTTTCGCTCTCTGCTTGGCGATGTTTTTTTTCTGCACGACCAGGCAGGGACCTGCCTGGATCATGGTTACCGGGATCACCCGGCCGTCGTCAGTAAATATCTGCGTCATGCCGATCTTTTTACCAATTATTCCCTGTATCATCTTTTCACCTTCTTGTTTAGTTGGATTTGACCTCAACCTCAACTCCGGCAGGCAAATCCATTTTTTTCAGTTCGGAAATCGTATCGTCGTTGTGCTCGCGGATCTCGATCAGGCGGGCGTGCGAACGACGTTCGAAATGTTCGCGTGACTTTTTGTCGGCGTGCGGCGAGCGCAGGACGCAAAAACGTTCGATCTTGGTCGGCAGGGGGATGGGGCCTGTGACCACGGCGCCGGTGCGCTTGGCCTTGGCCACGATCTCCGCGGACGATTTGTCCAGCACCCGGTTGTCGAACGATTTCAACTTGATTCGTATTTTTGTTAACATGGGGCTCCTTTTACTCGATGACGTCGGTGACGCTGCCGGCGCCGATGGTGCGTCCGCCCTCGCGGATGGCGAACTTCAAACCTTTCTCCATGGCGATGGGCATGATCAGCTCGATCTCCAGGTTGGCGTTGTCACCCGGCATGACCATCTC
>JALHTJ010000279.1 GCA_022865785.1 Candidatus Aminicenantota bacterium | reverse complement strand
GCAGCAGCGATGGCCTGCCGATCTCGTAGCCCTGCTCGCTGCGGATGTCGATGCGGTCCTTGCCGAAATAGCGGTGTTTGACCAGGTAGCCGGCCAGGCAGCCTATGCCGCAGACTCCGATTTTCATTTTGGCTACTCCCTCATTTCCCGGTCTTGCCTGGCCGGATCACCTTATAGACCAGCCACAATCGGCCTTTGCCCAGGGATTTGCTTTTTTTCAGGCTCAATTCTACATCAGCCCTGACATCATCAAACAGGGGGAATGGTTTTTTGCCGACGATCAGGGGATGCACCAGCAAGCTGATCTCGTCCACCAAGCCGCTGTTGAGCAGGATGCCGTTCAGCGTTTTCCCCGTGTCGGTCAGGATGGTCCTTGCTCCGTACTCCTTGGCCAGCAGCTCGAGCACGTGGGAATAATAGAACGGCTGGTTGCCCATGTAATGCCAGTCGTAGTTGCGCTCGGTCAGGTAGCGCAGGTATCCCTTGGGGGTCGAATTGCCCGTGAGGATAACGATGTCGCGGCAAAGGTCGAAACGCCGCAGGGCGTGAAGCTTTCCTTTCAGCTTGCCGGCCGTGTCGGGTATGACCCACAACGGCAGTTTCCTGTCCCTCTTGGGCTTGATGAAGTCCTTTTCTTGTTCTTTGGGTATCCGCACCGAGAACAATTTCAGACCCTCGATCGCCGTGTTCGAGCCGATAAGATGAATATCGGCCTTGTAGCTGCCGGCGATGCGGTAGTGCGCGGCCATGTCGACCTCGAAACCGAGCAGGGAGCCGTCCAGGCTGATGGAACTATGCATGATGACTTTCATTTGTTTCCTCCCATACCTCCGATTGCGTGGTTCTGATGAGCGCTGGAGTTGCCGAAGTCGACCTTTTAAATCCTTTCAAGTATGTCTTAATCCTGTTTTTTGTGCATAAGCAAGCGGTCGTAGAGGGCCAGGCCCACCATTGAGACCACACCCATGCCGGCCACGATCAGCCAAATAGCGATGGGATTGGCCGGTTGGCCCTTGGCGACCGGGTTGGAGATGAAGATCTCGAACAGGCGGCCGCCCAGGGGCGCGCCTACGATCGAGCCCAGGGCCACGGGCAGGTTGGCATAGCCCAGATACAGCCCCTCCTGTCCCTTGGGGGCAATGGCTCCGATGTACTCGTAGATGCGCGGTGAGGCGAACATCTCGCCCAGGGCCATGGAAGCGATGGAAACGAGCAGAAAGATCCCGGCCAGCGGCAGCAGGACATGGAAACTTCCGAAACGGAGCAGGGTAACTTTCAGAGAAATATCGGCGAACAGCATGGGCGCCAGCACGTTGACCAGCATGCCGACGGTGGTGACCAGGACACCAAACATGATCGAGCGCACCGGGGTCCATTTTTTCGCAAAGCGGGTGATGAGCAGCTGCAGGGAGACGATCATGATCGGGTTGACCAGGGTGTAGAGCTCGACCGGGGCCTGGGGATCGATCCAGCGCAGGAAAAGCGGGATCAGGTTGTAGAGCTGGACATAAAGGATCCAGAACATGCCGATGACCACCAGGAAAAAGACGAACTTCCAATTGCGCAGGACGGTGATGATACCAAGCAGCGCTTGGCTCAGAGTTTTCTTGGCAGCGACCTGGCCGTCCTTCTTGCCGTCCGAGACGAATTCCGGTTCGCGGTAGATAAAAAATACGATCAGCAGGCCGACGATTGTGAAAGCGAAGGCCACCGGAAAAAAGATGGCCGGGATGCCCAGCTGGCTGCGCACGAAATAGGAGACGCCGCGGCCGCTGATCGAGCCGATGTTGATGACCATGTAAAAAATGCCGAAACCCAGGGTGGCGCGCAATCCGGATGTCTTTTGCACGGTGCCGGCGATACAGGGCTTGACGATCGAGCCGCCCAGGCCGATGAGGACAATGCCCAACAGGACGGGGATGGTGTAATTGCTCCCGGCCGGCAAGAAATTCTGCACATTGCCCATGACCAGGTAACCCAGGGAAAGCATGATGAAGGCGGTGACCAGAGAGCGCTTGAAGCCGTACTTATCGGCCAGGGTGCCGCTGACGATGGGCAGGAAGTAGATCAGCCCCCAAAGGAGCGAGCCGTTGAGAAAAGTGGCGAAGGTAGGACTCATGCCCAGGTTTTCCGTCAGGTAGATGACCACGAACGAGGCCATGGCGTAATATGCGCCCCTTTCGAACAGCTCGATAGTGTTGGCCGTCCAGAAAGTGGCGGGGAAGCGTGCGGGTTTGCTCTCAGGCGAATTCATGAAAGACCTCCGGGTTATTTTTTTATGGTGATGCCCAACTCGTCGAGTTGGCGCTGGGATACGCTTGAAGGCGAACCGGTCAAGAGGCACAGCGAGGACGTGGTCTTGGGAAAGGCGATGATCTCGCGGATGGAGTCTTCGCCGGTCAGCAGCATCAGCAGGCGGTCGAAGCCCAGGGCAATGCCCAGGTGCGGCGGCGCCCCGAATTTAAGGGCATTGAGAAAAAAGCCGAACTTGTCCTCGATCTCCTTGTCTTCCAGATTCAGCATCTGGAATACCTTCTTCTGCATGGCGATATCATGGATCCTTTTGCTGCCGCCGCCGACCTCCACGCCGTTGAGCACCAGGTCGTAGGCGATAGCTTTGACCGCCAGGGGCTGGCTTTCTAGCAGGGGAATATCTTCGGGGCTTGGGGCGGTGAAGGGGTGGTGGTTGGAGTCGAGGCGCTTCTCCTCCTCGTTGTAGAAGAAGAGGGGGAAATCGGTCACCCAAAGGAACTCGAGCCTGTCTTTGTCCTGGAACTTTTTCCCCAGGTGTTCGCGCAGCTTGCCGGCCAGGAACAGAGCCCGGGCTTCGGGGTCGGCGACCAGCAGGACCAGGGCGCCGGGATCGATGCGGTCCTTTTCATAAAAAGCGGCGATGGTTTCGGCGGCGATCTTTAGCGAGGCCTTGAAGCCGTCATCGCCCTTTTTCATCCAGATCACACCCTTGCCGCCAAGCTTCTTCCCTGTTTCATTGATCTCATCGAGCTGCTTGCGTGAAAAACCGCCGGCATCGGGAATGACCAGGCCCTTGACTTTTGCCCCTTCAGCCAGGGCGGCGTTGAGCAGGTCGCTGTTCCACGACCTGGCCGCGGCGGTGAAATCCTGGATCTGGTATGGGATGCGCAGGTCGGGTTTGTCCGAACCGTATTTTTCCATGGCTTCCCGGTACGGCAGGCGCCGGAAGGGCAGGGCAACATCGCGGCTGCGCAGGGCGAAGATCTCCCGCATCAGGCGTTCGACAATGGCGAACAGTTCGTTTGGTTCGGCGAAGCTCATCTCAATGTCGATCTGGGTAAATTCGGGCTGACGGTCGGCGCGCAGGTCCTCGTCGCGGAA
The DNA here is from genome assembly GCA_022865785.1 of Candidatus Aminicenantota bacterium. GTDB lineage: Bacteria > Acidobacteriota > Aminicenantia > UBA2199 > UBA2199 > UBA2199. The sequence goes on along the minus strand of JALHTJ010000279.1, from coordinate 3,904 downwards.
GCAGCGGGTGATCTGGAAATAACGCTCGAAACCGGCCACCATCAGCAGCTGCTTGAACTGCTGGGGCGACTGCGGCAGGGCGAACATTTTGCCCTTGTATATACGCGAAGGAACCAGGTAGTCGCGGGCCCCCTCGGGGGTGGCGTTGGTCAGCATCGGCGTCTCGATGTCCAGGAAGCCCTCTTTGTCCAGGAAATTACGGGACAGCAGATTGACCTTGGAGCGCAACTTGAAATTCTGCTGCATGGCAAGATTGCGCAGGTCGATATAGCGGTGCTTGAAGCGCAGTTCTTCCGAGACGTTGGCGCGGTTCTCCGGGATAAAGGGCGGGACTTCGGAAGCGGCCAGGATCTCGATGTCGCTGGCGATGAGTTCGATCCTGCCGCTCGGCAGGTCGGAATTGGCCTTGGCGCGCTTCACTATCAGGCCGCTCACGGCCAGGACCGTTTCCTTGCCAATGCTCTTGAGGATTTCGGGCGAACTGAACGTTTCGTTGACCACGATCTGCAGCAGCCCTTCACGGTCGCGCAGGTCAAAGAAGGTCAATCCTCCCAGTTCGCGCATATTGTTCACCCAGCCGTAAACGGTGACGGTCCGGCCGACGGCCTCCTCGCGGACAGCGCCGCAGTAGGTTTCCCGCTTCAATAGTTTTTTTTCAGCCATTCGTTCAGTTCCTTGAGAGAAATTTTGATTTGTTCCTGGTTGACCATGTTCTTGATGGAAACCGAGCCGCTCTGGATCTCGTTCTCAGCCAGGATCAGGGTGAAGGCGGCTGCGACGCGGTCGGCTTTCTTGAACTGTTTTTTCAGGTTTTTGCCCTGGTAATCGAGGTAGACCGGGTAGCCCTCTTCGCGCAAAACTTGGGCCATCTGTACGGCATGGGCCAGCCACTGCGGGTCCTCATAGGCCACGAAAAGGGTTTTGGGCCGTGCGGGCTCCAGCTGCTCCAGGTGCAGGATTATGCGCTCCATGCCGGCGGCAAAACCGATGGCTGCCATGTCGGGTCCGCCCAATTCCTGGATCAGGTTGTTGTAGCGGCCGCCGCCCAGCAGTGCATTTTGGGCCCCCAGCTGACCCGAGGTGATTTCAAAGGCGGTCTTGGTGTAGTAGTCCAGGCCGCGCACCAAGCGCGGGTTCAACTGAAAGGAAACGTTCATCCAGCTCAGGGTCTCGCGCACCGCGGCGAAATGGTCCCGGCATTCGCCGCAAAGGTGATCGCTGATTAGAGGCAGGCTTGCGGCGACTTCAGCACAGGCTGGCAGTTTGCAGTCAAAGATGCGCAGCGGGTTGCCGTCGATCTTGCGCCGGCAATCGGAGCACAACCGGCTCTCTTGGGCGCGGGCCGCCTTGCGCAACACTTGCAGGTAGTCGGGGCGGCATTGCGGACAGCCCACCGAATTCAGCTCCAATTGCATGGCTTCAATCCCGATTTTTTTAAGGAAATCCACGGCCGAAAACATGACCTCGGCGTCTACTTGCGGCGAATCGTCAGCGAAAACCTCAACTCCGAATTGTTGAAACTGGCGGTAGCGTCCCTTCTGCGGCTTGTCGTAGCGAAACATGGATCCAATGTAGTAAAAGCGCAGCGGGGACAGGGTCTCGAAGAGGTTGTTTTCGATGACCGCCCGCACCACCGAGGCCGTGTTCTCGGGCCTTAGGGTCAGGCTGCGGTCCGACTTGTCTGAGAAGGTGTACATTTCTTTTTGGACGATTTCAGTTTCGCTGCCGATGCCGCGGCTGAACAATTCACTGTGTTCAAAAATCGGAGTGCGGATCTCCTGATAGAGGAATTTTTTATAATAGGCGTGGATGGCATTTTCCAGATTATGCCATTTTTGGATCTCGGGAGCGAAAATGTCGCGTGTGCCTTTCGGCGCTTTGATTTCGTTCATAGGTACCCCAGTGATTTTAATGTGTCCATGGTTTCCTGGTCAAATTTGTTCCGTTTGCGTTTGTTGGCGGTGATGATCCGTGATATCTTCAGCACCGATTTGACCATCTCCGAGCGCTGTCCCGATGGATCGGGCCCGAGGTTCAGGTTTTCGATGCCGTGGCGATCCTGTTTCAGGTTGATGAATTCCAATCTGTTCCCGGGTCGCCCCGGGTAAAAGATGACCTGCCAGGGGAAATGGAGCACCGAGAAGGCGTCGAAATAGGCTTCGGGAGAGTATGTCTCCAAGAAAAGTTTGGGATCGGAAGAATCGGCCAAGGCGCTGGTACCTAACATGTGCTTGGGCGGTTTGACGCCGATCAGGGCCAGGAGGGTGGGCGCGACGCTGAAATTAGAGACCAGGGCGTTTTGGGCCTGCCGGTGGGGTATGCCTTTGCCGCTGAGCATGAACGGAACATGGGTGTAAACCTTGTTCAAATAATGGATGTGTCCGAAATGGGATCCGTATTCGCCCAGACCTTCGCCATGGTCACCCATGACCAGAAATGTTGATTTGTCGTAGAGATTTTCTTTTTTTAAATGGGCTAGAAGAAGGCCGATCTGGGAATCCATATAGCGGATCTCTTTTACATATCCGCTCATTTTGGCTTCATCGCTGATTTTGAGCAGATATTTAAAAGACAGTTCCGCACGGCACGACGCTTTTCCCTTGTTGGTCACAACGAGAAATGATTCGGCATTTACCGAGTTGAGGGTAACCATTCCGTAGCGCTCGTTGCGGCGAATCAGGTCCGGGGAGTAGGTCAGGCTGATGGCAGCGCCGGGTTCCAGGGCCTTGACATTCAGATCGGCATAGATGATTCCGGTGAAGGCCTGCTTTTCCAAAATGGGGACCGGTATTTCCGAATCCAAGCGAATCAGGTTTTCTCCCGGTTCCAAGATCAGGGGAAGGCGCAGTAACGGCTGTTCGATGCTCGGGCAGCTGAACAGCAGCTTTTGGCCGCAGCGTACAGTGAACTTTTCTTGGTGTCCGGGGGGGAAATAGGGTTCGTGGGGATCGGAATAGTGGATCCAGATAAAGGACTTTTTCCCCTTCATTTTGTCGAGCAGGACAAAAGCGTCGCGATTGACCTCGGCGGCGGTTTTGTACCACAGGCCAGGCTTGAAGTTTTCCAGGAAATGGTCGAAGCCCCTGGCCAAACCGAAATTGCGCTTCAACACGGCCAGGGATATAACGGCGCCGGTGGCATAGCCTTTTTTTTTCATGATCGCGGCCAGGGATTGGTTTGGAATGACAAGCTCCTGACCGTTGTTGTAGAGCTTCAATACGTGCGGGGGCAATGAATAAAACATGGCTGCGTGACTGGGTAAAGTGATGGGAATGACCGAGTAGGCGTTTTTGTAGTGCAGGCCAGCCGCGGCCAGGGAGGCAAGGTTCGGAGTGCTTGTGTTCCCGGTTGTTGAGTAGTCGATCGCGTCTGCCCGGGTAGTATCCAGGGTGATCAGGAAGATGTGTTCCGGTACCGAGCCACTAAAAAAAAGCAAAAAAAAAGCCAGAAACAGCAGGGGCGGCACTAGCCAGAGCAGTTTTATTTTCATTTTGAGAAAGCGGAACGTATGGTGCTGAACACCGTTTCTAAGTCGTATGAAAGTAGTCTGGTGTCACCGACAACGGCCATGAAATTGGCGTCCCCTTGCCAGCGGGGCACGATATGCTGGTGAAAATGGTCCTTGACCCCGGCCCCGGCCGCATTGCCGATGTTCATGCCGATGTTGAAACCGTCGGGATGGAAGCTTGCTTTTAAAATGGTCAGGGAACGGTTGGTTAGCTGCCACATCTCCAGAAGATCAGCGGCGGTCATTTCCTCGGGGGCGGCGATATGGGCATTGGGGGTGATTAGCAGATGGCCGGTGCTGTAGGGATATTTGTTCAGGATGATGAAAAATTTATTGCCGCGATAGCAGATCAGGGAATCGTGATCTTCTTTGGCCAGTGCCTGGCAGAACACGCAG
>JALHTJ010000278.1 GCA_022865785.1 Candidatus Aminicenantota bacterium | reverse complement strand
GATCAGGTCGAGCACCACGCGGAAGGTCCGGCCCAGGCCATACTTGGACTTGCCGAACTTGCGCTGGCGGTGGTTGACGATGATCTCGGTCGACTTGATGCCCATGCGCGAGGCGATGGCCGGGATGTAGCGGTGCATCTCCCCGTAAAGTTTCATATTCTTGACCACATCGCTGCGGAAGCCCCGCAGGGTGCAGCCGTAATCGTGCAGCTTGACGCCGGTGATCCAGGAGATGAGCTTGTTGCCGAAAAAAGAGGGCAGCTTGCGGGTCAGCCACTTGTCATGGCGGTCGCGGCGCCAGCCGTTGACGATGTCGAAACCATCGCCCACCTTGTCCACCAGCAGGGGGATGTCGGCCGGATCGTTCTGCAGGTCGGCGTCCATGGCCACGACCACCTCACCGCTGGAGTATTTGAAGCCGGCGGAAATGGCGGCGCTCTGACCGAAATTCTTGCGGAAATGGATGATCTTGACCCGCGGGTCTCCGGCGCGGATCTTTTTTAATTCGGCCAGCGAACCATCGGAGCTGCCGTCGTCGATGAATATTATCTCATAATCCTCGCCCCGGTCCTTGACCGCGGCGGCGATCTCGCCATGAAGAATGGCGACATTTTCAGCTTCGTCGAAGACCGGGATGACTATGGACGCAAGCTTTTTTTTCATTGAACCCTTTTAGCATAACTGGGAAAATATTACAAGGCGCGGAACAAAATAGAGTTAGAGGGATAGAGAGGTAGAGAGGTAAGTGGTAACCAGAAATATTTCATCGATTTCTTGTTCACTTTATCTCTTTACACCTTTACCTCATTGCTTCTTATATGCTAGTTTATGGCCCTTCTATTGACAAAACTGCCGTTTTGCGTTATCCTTTTGTATTAAGAGATTAGGGCTTTGCAACAAACAGACCGAATAGAGTTTATCTTCAGTCTCCCAAGCATGATTCCCAACCGCTTAATCAATCAAAAAGAAAAGAGGATTTTGACAAATGAATTTTGAACAGTTACAACTCAGCCCCCAGTTGCTGCGGGGCATCGCCGACATGGGATTTACGGAATTGACCCCGGTCCAGGAAAAGACACTGGACATCACCCTGGCGGGCCGCGACGTGGCCGTGCAGTCGCAGACCGGCACCGGCAAGACCGCCGCTTTCCTGATCACCATTTTTCAACGCCAGCAAGCCGTGGCCGCCGCCTGGCGCAAGGCGCTGATCATCGCGCCCACCCGCGAGCTGGCCGTGCAGATCGAGGCCGAGGCCAAGCTCATAGGCCGCCACCTTAATCTGAAAGTGGGCAGTTTCTACGGCGGCGTGGGCTACAACCGCCAGGAGGCGCTGCTGAAACGGGGCGTGGACATCATGGTCGGCACTCCGGGCCGCCTGCTCGACCTGGAGCAGAAAGGCACGCTGAGCATGCGCAATGTCGGTTTTTTGGTCATCGATGAAGCCGACCGCCTCTTCGACATGGGTTTTTTGCCCGACATCCGCAAAATCCTGCGCCGGGTTTCGGCCATGCAGTACCGGCAGACCATGCTGTTCAGCGCCACCCTTTCGACACCGGCGCTGCAGATCGCCCGTGAATACATGAACCAACCGGAAAAGATATCGGTCACCCCGGAAAACATGACCGTGGACACGATCACCCAGGAACTCTACCACGTTGGCAGCCGCGAAAAGATCAACCTGCTGCTGGGCATACTGAAGCGGGACAATCCCAGGAGCGTACTGTTCTTCACCAACATGAAGTGCGACGCCGAGCGCTTGAGCCGCCGCCTGGAACTCAACGGCTTCCCCAACGAGTTCCTGACCGGCGACCTGGCCCAGAGCCGGCGCCTGCGCATCATCGACGATTTCAAGTCGGGGAAGGTGCTGTTCATGGTGGCCACCGACGTGGCCGGCCGCGGTTTGCACATCGAGGGCCTGGACATGGTGGTCAACTACGACCTGCCCGGCGAGAGTGAGAACTACGTGCACCGCATCGGCCGCACCGCCCGCGCTGGCAAAAGCGGCAAGGCCGTGACCCTGGCCTGCGAAAAATACATCGCCAACCTCGAAGGGATCGAGAAACTGATCAACGCCAAGATTCCGGTCGTGTTCCCCGAGGATGACATGTTTCTGCGCGACAGGAGCCGCGGCCATATTTTCAAGCCCAGGTCCGGCGCCCCGGCCAGCCGCCAACGCAGCGGCCAGCAGCGGACCTCCCAGCAGCGAAGCGGACGGCCGCGGACCGGTAGCAGGCCCAGGAACCACTCCCGTTCCGAAAACCGCAAATCATATTAGCTTCCTAAAAGAAAATTTTCGGGCAAAGTGAGAGGTAAAAATGGCTCAAGGTGAAAGCAAGCAGATCATATTTTCCATGTCAGAAGTCAGCCGCATCCACCCACCGCACCGCCAGGTGCTCAAGGACATCTCCCTTTCCTTTTATTACGGCGCCAAGATCGGCGTCCTCGGTTTGAACGGTTCGGGCAAGAGCAGCCTGCTGAAGATCATCGCCGGCGTGGACCAGGATTTCCAGGGCGAGGTTATCCCGGCCCGCGACTACTCTCTGGGTTTCCTGGAGCAGGAGCCGCAGCTGGACCCGGAAAAAACCGTCAAACAGGTCATTTCCGAAGCCGTGCAGCCCGTCCTGGACAAGCTGGCCGAATTCGACCGCGTTAACGAGGGCTTCGCCAATCCCGATTTAAGCGAAGCCAACATGGAAAAACTGATCGCCAAACAGGCCGCCATCCAGGAAAAGCTCGACGAGATGGACGCCTGGAACCTGGACAGCCGCCTGGAGAACGCCATGGACGCCTTGCGCTGCCCGCCGGCCGACACCGCGGTGGCCACCCTTTCCGGCGGCGAGAAACGGCGCGTGGCCCTGTGCCGCCTGCTGCTGCAGGAGCCGGACATCCTGCTCCTCGACGAGCCCACCAACCACCTTGACGCCGAATCGGTGCAGTGGCTTGAGCACCACCTGCAGGAATACAAGGGGACGATCATTGCCGTCACCCATGACCGCTATTTCCTGGACAATGTGGCCCAGTGGATCCTGGAACTCGACCGCGGCGAAGGCATCCCCTGGAAGGGCAACTACTCTTCCTGGCTTGAGCAGAAACACCAGCGGCTGGCCAACGAGGCCAAGGCTTCGCAGCGCCAGCAGCGACAGTTGGAGCGCGAACTGGAATGGGTGCGCATGTCACCCCGGGCCCGCCAGGCCAAGGGCAAGGCCCGCCTCAGTTCCTACGAAAAGCTGCTCGCCGCTGAAAAGAGCGTGCGCATCGATGAGGCGCGAATTTACATCCCCTCGGGACCGCGCCTGGGCGAACTGGTCATCGAGGCCAACGCCATCAGCAAGGCCTACGGCGACAAGCTGCTGTTCGAGAACCTGTCGTTCAACCTGCCCCGCTCGGGCATAGTCGGCGTGATCGGCCCCAACGGCGCCGGCAAGACCACCCTGTTCCGGCTGCTGACCGGCCAGGAAAATCCCGACAGCGGCTCCATCCGCCTCGGCGAAACGGCCAAGCTGGCCTATGCCGACCAGGAGCGCGCGGCCGTCGACCCGGAAAAGCCGGTCTGGGAAGTGATCGGCGGCGGCCAGGAAACCTTCATGCTGGGCGGCAAGCTGGTCAACGCCCGCGCCTATGCCTCCTGGTTCAACTTCACCGGCGGCGATCAGCAGAAAAAGGCGGGGGTTTTATCCGGCGGCGAACGCAACCGCCTGCACCTGGCGCGCATCGTCAAGGCCGAAGCCAACGTGCTGCTGCTCGATGAGCCGACCAACGATCTCGACGTCAACACCCTACGCGCTTTGGAAGACGCGCTCGACGATTTCGCCGGCTGCGCCGTGGTCATCTCCCACGACCGCTGGTTCCTGGACCGTATCGCCACCCATATCCTGGCCTTTGAGGGCGAGAGCCGCGTCTGCTGGTTCGAGGGTAATTATTCCGACTACGAGGCCGACCGCCACCGGCGCCTCGGTCACGAAGCCGACCGCCCACACCGCATCCACTACCGCAAGCTCAAGCTCGGCTGACCGCGCCAGTTTTTTTTCATAATACCTTGGGAAGATGTTTGCGGCCCGAATTGTGCATTCAAGATTTCAGTTAGAACCTCAACTCGACACGGAAACCGAAGTTCTTGCCATCCAATTGAATGCGGTGCCCGGGAACGGTGAACTCGGTCCGGCGGGTAAAGCGAATGGCGGAAGAATTGTTCTGCCCTTCCGGCCCGAATTCCTGCCTTTCAGTGAACCATGTGACGCCGGGAAATGAAGCGCGCAGATACTGGTAGCCGATGAAGGCGCCGAGCGAAATGTTGCGTGTCCAGGAATAGTCGTAGGCGACATGGACATTGCATGACCAGGTCAGCTTCTTGAATTCAGACAACGGGGTTGAACTCAAATAGCTTTGAGAATTCAAATTCACCCGGGCCGGTCCGGCCGCGATCCCCAATTCGACGAGATGTTTGCCGGCAGCGGACGGAGAGACCGGCTTCCAATTCAAGCCCAGCAGCAAAGAAATATAAGAATATTGAAAACTGATTGACTTATAGGATTGATATCGGTTGCCGTAGTCGGTCGAAAAATAATTAATATCGAGATACACATAATTATTCAGCTTTCCCGAGGCGGCAAATTCAAGACTGGGCGAGAAATGGGGAGTCAATTCATATTCCAGGCGAAAGCGGTCGGCCCGCACATGCTCATGAAGATATGAGTTGAGCTGGCTAGGGTATATGGCCGTATCTGTTGAGATAGCATCATCCACAAACCGGAAGGTCCCGCTCTCCCCTTGGAAATCGTTGTTCGTTGAAATATTTTGTCTGCTCGGCGACCAAAGCAAGTGAAAGCGCTGCCAGATCCGCCACGGCGGCTGGTTGGGGTCCTGTTCACGGGCATGGAGCTTGAGCCACCCGAGGTTTTTCTGCATGCTCGCAGTAGATTCTCCGGCCAGATAGACTACCCGGGAAATGCCGGCCAATACTCCGCAGATCCCACCCAGCAAGCCCGTTTGAGGCGGCAGGACAAAATAAATCAATCCTGACAGCTCTTCATCGTTCCCCGCTATTCCGTAGCTGTATTCGCTCAGCGCCAATCCGACCAGCAAACCAATGCCCAGCCCCAGGAGAAACTTCGACTTCTTTAAAAGCTTGACCTTTTCGACCTGCATCAATTCAAGACGCTCTCCCCGGTCGGAGCTTTGAATGTATAAAAGCAAAGCATCATCTCTGACCGACAGCAGTTCCCCCTTGACCACACGGCCGTCGGTCATGGTCACCACAACCGTTGCCCCCATTCGCTCCCGGCTTGCCTGCAAAGGCAATTGCATGAAGAACATGATTAAAAAAATGGCCGCGATCACTATTATGCGATATCTTATGCAAATTAAGTTCATTGTTTCCTCCCGGAACTGGAACACCGTGATCTGCTTGAAGTGGCACCAGTAATTATTGTTCAGTCCTTTAACAACTTGCGACTACAACTCGACACTGAGCACATTGACCCGGAATCCGAACTCGGTTTTATTGCTTTTTCCGGAAACGGGAACGGGCCGTACCTGGATATCGGGGACAGCCAACCCAAGCCTGCCTTCAGCCAGGTTGAAAAGTCCGTTTCCGGCCTGGAATGACCGGGAATTCAAGGAACGATTGAAAAGGATGGCGGCGCCTATCGGAGGCAGAATAAGAAATCCCGGCAGGAACGCAAATTCAGAATCGCCTCGTCTGGGAAGGACGAGAGCCAGGGCGGACGCCGCCAGCTCACCGAGCAGGCTTCCCAGAAGCGCGGAGCCAAAATTCCCCCTGCGTCCATGAGAACTGCCGGCGATATAAACCCCCAAGGCGCTACCGCCGGCCGAGCCGGCAATGCCTCCCAAGAGCATCCCCTGATAAGATGACGACCCCAGCCCTATCCCTGCGATAATGCCGACCAGGTTGCCGGCCACTCCGGCCAAAACCATTGGGACCAGGTCACTTATGCCGGCCCAGGCATCCTGCCGCCAGGATTGTTCATTTCCCGGAAAGTACTGCCCGACGGAGGAATGATCTGGAATAAATGGACCGGAATTCCCCGCAAAAAGAGATCGTTTGCCGGAATCGGCGTGAAGACAAACTCCCGCGAAACAAAAGATGAAAAAAAGAAACAACACGAACTTTGGTTTGCTTTTATTGATGTTCATCCTTGCCTCCATCTACAGCAACACATAGCTCAAAAAAAGTGTCACCTTATCAAAAAAACTCACCCCAACCCCTCTCTTTCCAAAAGAGAGGGGAGCACTTCAACTCCCCTTCTCTTGCCAAGAGAAGGTACGCATCGCTATGCCAAGGTTTTTACGAGGCATCGAGCGATGCCATCCCGCTTCGCGGGGGGCCGGGGAATGAGTTGCAAACATTCGGGACCTTAACCACTAATTTAATCGGCAACTGGATTTTCAAAGTCCCGCTCGCGGGCATAGTGTTTCAGCTGTTTGAGTTTTGCCTTTGCAGACAGCGGCGACGCTCCGGCCATGGAGATTTTTTTATCTATGCCGGCAAGCGCTCCAGAAATACCGCCGCCAAGACTGGATATGGGAGCCAGTATGAAAAAGCCTGCCACCAGGTTTTCCCAATAATGTCCAGGCACACCGTTTTTTAGGATGAAGCTGTTGAATAAACTCATCCCCAGCCCGGCGCCCAGGCCTATGCCCAAGCCTTCCAGGAACTTTCCCTTCCTAAATATTTTTACCCGGTCCACTTGCTGAATGTCGATGCTCCTACCCTGACCGTCGTCACTGTCATACACCAGCAGGGCATCGGCCTTAACGGCCAGCAACTCGCCTCTGACAAAACTGCCGTCGGTCATGGTCACTTCGACCGTTGATCCCCGCCGCTCCTTTGCCGGCAGCGGCGGGCATACCAGGGCCATGAACATCATAAGAATCAATGCCGGCACCATTAGTTTCTTATATTTTATAATATTCATTCTTTCCTTCTTTGTAGAACCTCTTCATTGATAACGGGCATGCTTTTGCAAATAGCGCAAACTCACCTCGATATGAACTGGTTCTTCTCCCTTTATAGGCAGTTTTTTGGGCGAACTCAGCAGGGCTCCTGTCAGGCTTCCAATGGGTGTAGTGATACAAGGTGTAATTATGATTAACAAGGGTGACAAATCGCAGTCAGGGCATCCGCCTTTATTTGTTCCATATAAAACACATCCCGTAACCACCCCTGCAGCCAGCCCGATAGCAAGTCCTGTCAGAGCTCCAGGTTTCTTTTTTATCTTTATATTTGACACTTGATCAATATTCACCGTAAATCCCTGATCCTTGGACTTGTCATGGATGATCAGATCATGCCCTTTGACGGCCAACAGTTCGCCCCTGACCATTCGGCCGTCGACCATGGTTATTTCCACCGTCGATCCCCGCCGTTCCTTGGCCAGCAGCGGCAAGTGTAGCAGGACCATGACCAGCACAAAAGTTAGTGCCAACGCCAATAATTTTTTGTTTATTAAAATATTCATGCACGCCTCCATGTACTCGAACACCGGGAAGTGAGAATAGTGTCACCTTATTTTTGAGACAAATTGGTGAGCAGTAATAAAAAAACTCACCCCAACCCCTCTCTTTCCAAAAGAGAGGGGGCCGGGGGATGAGTTGCGAGCATTCAGACCAATTTTAAAACCTGAAAAAGATGCAAAACCAAATACTAAGACAAGTGAGTGACATATACTCATTTCCTTTGTGTTATACTGGGCATGAAGGAAACAAGGGGATTCATTCATGGCCAATGGCGGCGAAAACGCGATCGACGTCGAGCAGCTCTACAGCCGCTACGCTCCCATGGTGCTGCGGCGCTGCCGCCGGCTCCTGCAAAACGAGGAATTGGCGGTCGACGCCATGCAGGATGTCTTCGTGCGGCTGCTGGCAAGCCGGGACCGGCTGCACGGCCGCTATCCTTCCAGCCTCCTCTTCCGCATGGCCACCAACGTCTGCCTCAATATCATCCGCGCGCAAAAATCGCACCGGACCGAGTCGGGAGAGGATATACTTTCACGGATCGCCTGCTGCAACGAACAGGAAACCAAGACCCTGTCAGGGATCATCCTGGACCGGCTTTTCCGCCGCGAAAAACCATCGACCCGGGAGATGGCCGTGCTCCATTTCGTCGACGGCATGACCTACCGCGAAGTGGCCCGCGAAACCAACCTTTCGGTTTCTGGAGTGAGAAAACGACTGCGCGATTTCAGGGCGCGCGCCCTGAAGGCCCAGGAGGGATAATGTGAGCAAGGAAATGCACGTGCCGGAATGGCTGCTGGAGCGATACCTGCTGGACGAATTGCCGCGTAAAAAACGCAGGTTACTGGAAGAACAGCTGAAAAGGGATCCGGCCCTGCGTGCCGAGCTGGAAAAACTGCGCCGTTCCGACCGGCAGATCCTCGCCACCTACCCCGCTGACCGGGTGATCCCTGAGCTCATGAAAAGGGCCGCGCTGGCAAAACCCGAACCGGCAGCTCCCCGCCCCTGGCGCCTGGCCTGGATGGCGGTGCCGGCAGCGGTGTTGGTCCTGTTCCTGCTGGTTATCCTGCCGCCGGTCCTGCAGCGGCGCCTGGCCGTTTCCGAAAATTCGCGACCCGAAAACTATATCGGCACGAAAGGCAGCGGACCTATCTCAGGCCCCCTCCTGCAGCTCTACCGCAAGAGCGGCGGCGCCGACGAAATCCTGAGAAACGGCGACCAAGCCCGGGCCGGCGATCTTCTTCAGATAGCCTATGTGCCAGGGGGACAGACCCACGGAGTAATCCTATCTATTGATGGCGCGGGCTCCGTCATCCTCCATTTCCCGGAAAAAACAGAAGGTGACTCGGCATTGCCAAGCAGCCGCAAAGTCTTCCTGGCCAACGCCTATGAACTGGACCAGGCGCCACTTTTCGAACGCTTCTTCTTCATCACTGCCAAAGAACCTCTGTCCACAGCCGCGATCCTGGAAAAGGCCGGTGAGTTGGCCGCCGATAAGGACAAAGCCGAGACTGCTGGGCTGGACCTGCCCGGGCGCTTCGGGCAATTTTCCCTGCTGATCCGCAAATGAGGCGGCGCATGAGTCAAAAGATACTGGCTTTTATTTTCAGCGGCCTGCTGCTGGCTGCGGCCTTGCCGCTTGCCGGCAGCCAGGAACCCGGGAAAGATGCGATCCGCCGCCTGGCCCTGGTCATCGGCGCCAACAACGGTGGACCGGGCCGCGAAAAGCTGCGCTACGCCGTCTCCGACGCCAAGGCCATGATCCGGGTCCTGGAGAACCTGGGCGGCGTTGCTCCCGACGACAGCCGGCTGCTGGTGGAGCCAAACCGGGAAACACTGCTCTGGGAGACCGGGCGGCTGCGGGAACGGATCGTGCGCCTGCGCCCGAGCCAGCGCCGCCTGGAAGTGTTCATCTACTATTCCGGTCATTCCGACGAGGACAGCATTTTGCTCGGCCGCGAAAAGGTATCATACAAAGAACTGCGTGACCAATTGCATGCTCTGGCCGCCGACGTGCGCATCGCCATCCTCGACTCCTGCGCCTCGGGCGCCTTCATCCGCGCCAAGGGGGGACAAAAGCGGCCGGCGTTCATTTTCGACGCCGCCTACGATATGAAGGGATTCGCGATCATGACCTCCAGTTCTGCTGACGAGGTCTCGCAGGAATCCGACCGCTTCCGCGGATCCTTTTTTACCCATTACCTGATCAGCGGGCTGCACGGAGCTGCCGACACCTCCGGGGACGGCCGCGTCACCTTGAGCGAAGCCTACCAATATGCTTTCGCGGAAACCCTGCGCCAGACCGAAAAGACGGCCGGCGGAGCACAGCATCCCAGCTACAACATCCAGATGTCGGGTACCGGCGATGTCGTGATCACCGACGTCCGAAAAAGCGCTTCGATCCTGCGCCTCGGCCGCGGCGTGGCCGGCCGGATATTCATCCACGGCCAGGGCAATGTCCTGGTCATGGAATTTCTGAAAGCAGCCGACATGGAGTTGGCCTTGGGGCTGGACAAAGGGCGCTACCGGCTCATCGCCGTAACCGACAGCGACATCCGCGAAGCGGAAGTGGAACTGGCGGCCGGCGAAAGCAGGGAATTGGCCGACGAACAGTTCAGCCGGACGGAGATCATCGACGCCATCGCCCGCGGCGACCAGGCGATCAAGCGCGAAGGCTGGAAAAACACAAAAAAACCGCTGCCGTTCTTCATCGGTTTTTACGGCAAGTTGTCGCGTTATGAAGGCCACTGGTCGTTCATGCCCGGCATGCAATTCGGCGTGGCCCTGAACCGGTCCCTGGCGCTCGGCCTGTCCGGATTCGGCAAAACGGCACCGGAAAGCACCAGCCGGCCCCCCTTCTGGGGACTGAACATCGACTACACGTTTTTGGAAAAAAACAGACTCAGTTTTCGGCTCAGGACCATCACCGGCTTCATGTACAAAAGCAAGGAAGACGAACTGGCCAGAAAAATGTCATTGGTGGTGGAACCTGGAGTCGGCCTGGCCTGGGAACTCAGCCGGCAGTTGAAGATCGTCAGTCAGCTCAGCCTCGATTTTGTCAATGGCACCAACGACAACCTGCGCAGGTTTTCATGGGGGCTGGGCCTGGAATTTTGCAAACAATGACCGCAGGGATCAATTTGGAGGTCACATGAAAAAGATACTGGCACTGACACTGATCGCGGGCAGCGCCTTGGCACTGCCGGCCATGGACGAATCGTTCGCCAAGGGCCAGTTGTTCATTTCCGCCTATGCCGGTTTTGTGCCGGCAGCTGCCAACAACTGGGATGTCATGTATAACCTTTGCTTCGAAAGCGCCATCAGCCGCGACGTCAGCCTCGGCTTCGCCTATTCCCAGAAACAGTCGCACGCCGGAGAAAACCAGGACCGGCTGGCCATTCCCTTTCCGGCTCGCACAACAGAAACGGATGAATTGACGTATGCCAATATCACTACCCGCTTATTTTGCCTGGAGGGAAAATACCATTTCGCATTCACCCGCCTGCGGCGGCTCGATCTCTTTTGCGGAGCCGGGTTGGGGCTCGAACTGAACAAGGACAATTCGCTCCATTTCATCTATGCCAACCAGGAACTGCTGATCACCTACATGGATAAGAACCACTATTACCTGGTGGCCAATTTTTTTGGCGGCGGCCAATACTACCTCGCCGACAACCTGGCCCTGGCGGCCAAGGCCGGCTACCAGTACAGCGGCATTTCCGGCTACGACGCGGTGCTGAGCCTGGGTATTGCTTTCCGGATCAAATAAGATCCGCTGACTTGACCAGTTTGCTGAGGCGAAGACCGCCTCGGCCACGAAGCCGACCGCCCGCACCGCATCCACTACCGCAAGCTCAAGCTCGACTGAACAGCGGTGGTATAAGGCTGAATCGGGCCGGGCCGCGATTGACAAGTGCCTGAATTTAAAATAAAATGAATCACCATGAACACTCGCATCAAGATTGCTATTTTTTTCCTGCTTGTCGCCGTTGCGGCCGCCCCGGGTCTGTTCTCCCGGGATCGCGCTTTTCTGGAAAGTTTTACATGCGGCGGACTGAATTACTCCCTGGAGGCCGTCTTTTCGCCCGGG
>JALHTJ010000277.1 GCA_022865785.1 Candidatus Aminicenantota bacterium | reverse complement strand
GAGCTGTCCTCGGAGAAATTCAGGGCTTTGTGCAGGAAATTGAAAAGTTTTTTTTCCTGGGCAGCCAACAGTTCCCAAAAAGATGCCGTTTCTTCCGCTTTCAGTTCCAAGGCGTCTTTTTTCATGCTTTGGACCATTATAGCACGGCCGGGCAAAGCCCCGGGCGGGCAGTCGGAAAAGGCCAGCGGTGAATCCATCATACCCTTTATATCTCCCGCAGGGGAAAAAGGTTAGAGGGAAATTTCTTTCGGGTTTTTTAAATGCGAATGAGGTAGGAAAGCTTGATCGCCAGGGTGCGGGCCTGGGGCTGAAAAAAGCGGAAACGCTCTTCACAGTAATTCTTCAGCGACAGGACCATGCGCGAGACCGGTGCCGGTTCGAACTGCAGGAGAAAATCGTAGCCGAAACGCTTTTCCAGGGAATCGTACTGGAATTTGACGAACGATGAAATAAGCCGGGAAACCTGCCAGCGAAGAGTAGAGGAAAAAATATTGCCCCGGAAATCGATGCTGCGGTCGTTGGCGATCCGGTTGCTTTGCTCGAAGCTCCATTCCCACTGCCAGCCCGGGGAAAACTTGACAGCCATCCAAGCCGAAATATTGGAGGTTTTACCTTGCTTCACCTGGCGAAAATCTTCCGTATACACTGACCCGGATTGAAAATAGGCCATCGCCCCGGCCTGGAACAGGCGATGGCCGCTATAGCTCCAGGAAAACCAGGGACCACGGAGGGGCAGCATCTCCCGGTTCCACTCCAACCCTCCCTGCTCGTTTAGGATCATTGCCCGGTCACGGGCCAGGAGGTATGAAGCACTGAATTCCATCTGGTTGCGGAAGAAAACATAAACGATGGGTTCAGCGCCATACGATGTCAGTTCCCCGCTGCGGATCGAATTGTAGCGGGCCAGGCTCATGGTCAATTGCAGCTTTTCAAGGAAATGGCCCTCCCAAAGAAAAATGTATTTGGGCAGAAGCCATAGCCTTTGGAAGTCGGATTGGGGAATATAACCGGCCGGGACACTGACGTTGGGTTCGATGCGGTCGAAGATCCCGGCCCAGAAAAAGCCGCTCTTTTTTATTTTGGAAAAAAGGAGCCTGAATACGCCGTTTTGTTTTTGCGGGGCCTGTTCATTAAAAGAGAAAGCCGCAAAGCCCGACAGGGAATAGATGTTACGGATGCGCAACTGGAAATCGAAACCTACATTGCGGTTCCAATTACCGGCGCCCTCGACCGCCGAGTAGATGATGCCGATGTTGGAAAGGTGCAGAATATCCTTTTTGATGCGCAGCACGCCGTGAAAGCGATCTCCCTGGGGAGAATCGTTCTTGGCGAAAAGGGCACCCAGCGAAAAGCCTTTTTCTTTGCCCGTGACTTTCAGAGCCAAGGCCGGGTTGGTGATGCGTCGGCTATAGAAAAGGTTGAAGCTAGTGCTGAAAAAATTCGCACTCTCCATATAGAAAGGCCGGTTTTCGGCTAACGCGTATTCATAAGGATCGGTCTGGTAAAAAAAAGGATCCGATTCGACATCTGAATAATCTGGGGCAGCGGTCAGGTCCAGGGTCAGGTTGGAGGTGATGCCGTATTTCAAGTCGAGTCCAAAGGCCATGCGGTTCTCATGCAAATCCTCAGACTTGGAGTTGCGCAGCCCGGCATAGGGAAATATCTCGAGGTTATTGCCGCCGCGGATGCCATGCAGCCCGGACAAAACGCCGAAAGTGGAGGCCAGGATCGGTTCTTGCTCCCGGCTTACCGGCACCCAATAATCGGTTTCGTTCAGGCGGAAGACACGGCGACTGAAATTTACCCCCCACTCCTGGATGTCACGCACCGGGAAGCGCAGTGATTTGAAGGGGATCTCGATTTCAGCGCTCCAGCCGCCGGCATCGATACGGGCGGCGGCTTTCCAGATCGTATCCTCACCGGCGCGGATGCCGCGGGGATTGACTGAAAAAGTTACATAGTTTCGCTTATCGGCAAAGGGATCGAGCAGCACCGAAACCTCATCATTGTTCTCATAGCCCGCAAAAGGAGTAACATCGGCCTTGATCTTGTTCGCTTCGGGGTCATGGCAGCGGAAAGCAATATACAGGTGATGGGAATTGAAGAAAACGTAGACCTCAGTGGCCAAGGCAGCCCTGGCGCCGTTCAACGGATGAAACTGTACGAAATCATTTGCCGCTGGAGCTTGAGAATAACAAGGTTCAGTGAGCCTGCCGTCGATCTGAATTGTTTCGGCGCTGGCTACGGCCTGGATCAGTCGTTTGCCCTCTACCGCCGCCAGGGTTTGGGCAATGGCAACAATCAGCAATAGAATCCGGATTTTCATGCAGCCACTATATTATAGATTTGCCAATTAACTGTCAAAATCTGGCTATTTTTTTGTCATAAAAATGTCACGGTATCGAGAGGTTCATGCTCGGAAGTGGGCGTCAATTAAAACGAAACACCCAGCTGATAGAAAAACCGGACCTCGTGGTTCTTGACGCTGACCTCGTGAAAACGGCCCCAACGGTCGATGCCCTCAAGGTTCAGGGAGAGGAAAAGCGGCGTGCGCGGGATGGCGACCGCAAGGCCGGCATTGTAGACCAACCGCGAATCGTTCAAG
>JALHTJ010000276.1 GCA_022865785.1 Candidatus Aminicenantota bacterium | reverse complement strand
TGAAAAGATACTTGTAGGGGTCCTGGATCTGGTACTGCACGATCCATTCGGCGTCCACGACGTTGAGGTCGCCGGTGAGCATGGACGACTCCTTTTGGGCGTCCACCGGGGTCGAGTAGGTGGTAGTAATATTGGGCTCCAGGGTGCGGAAGCCGAATTCCATCTTCAGCTGCCGCTGCACCGGCACTTTGATCAACTGCTCGATCCCCAGGGGCAGTTTGAAGTTAAGCCCCGGATCGCTGGTGCGATGGTACTTGCCGAAGCGCAGCACCACTCCCGCCTCTTCCGGCTGGATCTGGTAGACGGAACCAAAAACGATGACCAGTCCGAAAATGACCGCGGCCGCGATCAAGACGGTTTTTTTTGAAATTTTTGGCATTTGTAGCTGTTCCAACCTTTGAAAATCATAACTCATATCAACCTCCTCCGTGCCCGGCGGCTATGCTAAACAAACGCAGTCGGGCCTGTTTAATACTATATCCCATAAACATTTTTTTCGCAAACCGATCAGCATCAAGTCGCGGCCTTTTACTAAAATTGCCGATCAGGGTAAAAATGCAACATGGCGGAACCTGAGGCCCCTTGCCATGTTGTGTTAAAATAGCATGATGCCGATAAAACTGCTGCTGTTCGTAGCGGGCCTGCTGCTGCTTGTAAAGGGGGCGGACTACTTCGTCAAGGCGGCCGCCTCGCTGGCCAAGAAGCTCGGCGTCTCGGATTTCGTCATCGGCCTCACCCTGGTGGCGCTGGGCACCTCGGTGCCCGAGCTTGCCTCGGCGCTGACGGCCTCCTTCAAAAAACAGGGCGGCTTGGCGCTGGGCACGGTCATCGGCGCCAACGTGGCCAACATGCTGCTGATCACCGGCCTGGCCGCCGCGCTCACCGCCGTGCGCACCCGCAGGGAGATGATCGGCCGCGACGGCTACATCATGCTCGGGGCGACCGCGCTGTTCTGCCTGTTCGCCTGGAACGGGACCATTTCGCGGCTCGAGGCGGCGGCCATGCTGCTGATTTACGTCGCCTACACCCTGTTTCTCTTCACGGCCAAGGCTGGCCTGGAGGGGCAGTACGGCTTCAGGAGTTTCCTCAACTACCTGTTCCGCTTCCGGTATATCCTGACCATCAAGCACGGCGTGCTCGCCGGCCTGGGCCGCGGCCAGGCGGGCGACAGGAAGATCGAGCGGGTGTTCCGGGAGGGAGTAGCCAAAGACCTGCTGGTGATGCTGATCGCCGGGGCGGCGATCGCTTTCGGGGCCGACCTGTTCATCGGCGCCGCGGTCTATTTTGCCGGGCTCCTGAAGGTGCCGCCTGTGCTGGTCGGCGCCAGCGTGGTTTCGCTGGGGACGTCGCTGCCCGAGATGAGCGTCACCGTTTCGGCGGCCAGGAAGGGCTTCGGCAATATCGCCATGGGCAATGTCCTGGGCTCGTGCATCACCAACATCGGCCTGATCATCGGTGCCTCGGGCCTGGTCTTGCCGCTGAAAACAAGCCAGGCGCGGCTGCCCCTGCTGCTGGGCTTCCTGCTCCTGGCCAGTGTGCTGCTCCTGGTCTTCATCAGGAGCGCCTGGCGCATCCGCAGGTGGGAGGGAGCCATCCTGCTCACGCTGTACGCCGCCTATGTGGTGCTGCTCTATTTCGGCTTAAATTAAAAGAAAGTGTCAGTATCAGTGACAGTGTTAGGAAGAAAAGCGGCCTTAAAAAAGATGAAAAATTGATTTGCTTTTGATCAAATCATTCAGGATTTCCTATGATCCCTTGCCGTGAAAATTGCATCCGACTGCAAAGACGGCTATGATGGATCATGCTCTATTCGGAACCGCTGTTCCGGCCGCCGGCCGAGGCCGATTCGCTGATCGTCCAGATCACCGAGGGCTGCGCTTACAACCGCTGCCTTTTCTGTCCCATGTACAAGGGCAAGGATTTCCGCGTCCATTCTCCCAAAGAGATCGCTGTTCATCTGCGAGATTTGAGCTCAGTGTTCGGCCCTGATCAAACCAGAGTTTTCCTGGCCGACGGCGACGCCCTGGTCATGGACACAGATGATTTCCTGGCTGCCATGGCCCAGGTGCGCAGCGCTTTTCCCGCCGTGCGCCGCTTTGCCGCCTACGGATCGGTCTTTTCCCTGGCCGCCAAAACCGCGGACGATCTGCTCAGGCTGAAGGCGGCGGGATTGCGCACGGTCTACTTGGGCCTCGAGTCGGGCGACGAAGAGACGCTGCGGCGCATGGGGAAATACATGGCCGCGCCGCGCATGGCCGGGATATGCCGCCGCGTGGTCGAAGCAGGTCTTAACCTGTCGGTGATGGTGGTCATCGGCCTGGGCGGCCGCTCGCGCTCGCGGCCGCACGCCGAAGCCTCGGCCAGGCTGGTCAACGAGATCAGGCCCAGCCATACCTCGCTGCTCAACCTGCTGCTGGCCCATACGCCGCTGGCCGCTGATGCCGATTACCGCGATTTCGCACTCACAGATTATTTTTCCGAGGCGGCGGCGTTTGTGGCCGCTGTTGAGTGCCGGACGATTTTCCGCGCCAATCACGCCTCCAATCCCGTTGCCCTGCAGGGTGTGCTGCCGCGCGACCGCGAGCTTATCCTGTCCCGGATTCAAACGGCACTGAGCCGCTGTCCGGGGGCCTGACAAGCAGAAACTAGCCGCCAAAATTACGATAAAGGCCTTCTATTTCCTATTTCGCCGTGCTCTCCAGGATCCAGTCGCCGATCAGCTGCAGGGCGGCCGGGGCGATCGTCTCCTCGATCCCGGCATACTCGCTCGGCGATCCGCTCTGCGCGGTCTGGAAGAGATGATTGAGTCCGGGAAGTTTCTTGACCATGAATTTTTCGTTGCCGCCGGCTTGCAGGGCTTCGGCAATGGCCTTCAGGTTTTCTGCGGCCGGGACCTGCAGGTCCTTTTCGCCGTTGATCGCCAGCAGCGGGCATGTGACCTTGCCCAGGGTCGGCCGCGGGTCATAGGTCAGGAAAAAGCGGAACCAGGGCGACATGATCATTTTCAGCGAAGCTTCCTGAAGGGCGGGTGGCAGTTTTTTTTGCTCTGCGGCGGGAATTTGCGCCATGGCGTCCTTCATGGCCTGGCGCAGCCTGGCCTCGATTGCCGCTTCGTCTTTTTCTTCCTTGAGTATGCGGAACATTGTTTTCTGCTGGGCGTTATCCCGGGCAATGTCGCTGGCGCTGGCGCCGTTGGCCTTGTTGATCAGCTTGCCTTGAAGCAGGAGGATATCCTCGCCGACAATCCCCGGCCCGGCCATGAGTACGATGAAAGCGACATCTTTTGCGTTCTTCACGGCCGCCAGCGGCGCGATCAATCCGCCTTCGCTGTGGCCGATGAGTCCGATGCGGCCGGGGTCGATCTCGCGGCGGCTTTTGAGATAAGCGATGCCGGCCAGGACATCGCTGCTGAAATCCAGGGAAGTGGCCAGGGCGGGATCGCCGCCCGAGCCGCCCACGCCCCGGTCATCGACGCGCAGGACCGCGATGCCGCGGCTGGTCAGGTAGTCGGCGAGCACCCAGAAGGGCTTGTGGCCCATCACGGTTTCGTCGCGGTCCTGCTGCCCCGAGCCGGTGATGAGCAGCACGGCCGGGAAAGGGCCTTTCAGGGGAGGCAATGTCAGCGTGCCGGCCAGTTTGATCGCGGCCGCCGGGTTTTCGTAACTGACTTCTTCTTCAAGATAAGCATAGGGTTTTTTCGGTTCCTGGGGCCGGTTCGGGCTTTGCACCCGGTCGGTTTTTTTCAATAGCAGGGGGATTTCCAGGCCGGCCTGCTGCCATTGGCCCGCGATTTCGCTGAAATCGGCCTTGATTTTCCCCGCGAAAGCGCCGGCCACGACTTGCACCTCGATCAGCAGGCGCTCGTTCTCTACCACGACCTTGCTGGTGGGGATGTCTTTGGCCCCCTGGTCGGGGCTGTCCAGCAGCGCCTGCCAGGTGCCGTCGGGATTTTGGTTGATGCGAAAGACGATCCGCAGTTCGGCTCCGGGCAACTGCAACACTCCCTGCCAGATTCCCGCCAGCCCATTCTCTTGCGGCCGGGCCTGGCCGACGGCCGCCCCGGAAAATACCAGCAACCACACCAGGCTGAAAATAATTCTCTTTTTCATCGTTTCACCTCGAGTCCTGTTCTTAATTTGCAGCGGTTATAGACAGGAATGATAGAAAAATCAGTCTTGCCCATACCGGATTGTAAGGAAATTTTGTCGGAACTGCAATAGGCGGCTTGTGAACTATTTAATGATGTGAAAAATCGGTGTCAGGTCTTTCATGACGTAGATTTTTGATGAGGCAATGCGGTCAATTGCAATTTCAATATAAGTTCCTTAAAATCCGATCATGGGAAAAATTGATTTTCATATCAGTGGTCACAATTTGGTCACAATAGCGTGTAAGTCCTTGTGCCACAACGCGAGTCGGAGATACAACCATGCTGCGTGAAATAAATGGCGTCTTAACCTATGCGATCGTTTACACCTTGGGTATGATGGCGTTTATTTTATTGGCGCTTTGGCTCTGTCATCGAAGAGAGATTCCACTCAGAAACGGGGTTCTACTGGGGTTGTGCTATATCTGGAGTATGAACACCGGCGCCCGAATTCTTTACGATATCTTGAACAACCGTTTCGACTGGATTAACTACTTCGATCCCGGGTACTATATGCAGCCGGGCATGTGGGGTGGTCCGCTGGTATACCTTGCTATTGCAACAGCGGGAATTCTGCTGCTGGCTCGTGACCGACGAAGTATGCTTGATATAGTTGTATTGACACTGCCGGTGCCGATGATTCTGGCTAAAGTTGCCTGTTTCGCGAACGGATGTTGCTACGGAGCCGTTTGCAGTTTACCATGGGCGGTAACATTTCCGGAGGGTGGCACGGAGAGAACAGCCCCGGCCGGTGTGGCCCTACACCCAACCCAACTCTATGAGATTCTTGTGCTGGCGGTTATCGCGGTTGTCTTAGTGGCGCTGGGTCGGGGGCGATGGAGAGGTACATTGCTGGCGTGGTTTGTGATGCTGTACGGTATCGGCAGGTCATTAACCGAATTCTTTCGGGCACCCGAAAAACTCAACGCCGTCATCGGGCCGCTCACGTTGTCACAAGCAGCCTGTTTAGCCGCGGCTCTCATCGCTGGGCTTGCACTGATAGTGATACGGCATCTCGAGAGAGATCCTTCTAGATATCCGACTCGGTGAGCGTATGAGTGCATGGCATGAGGCATGAGGATCAGGTCTTGAAATGACAGTCATTTTAGGGATCGGGGACGGCCCCGCCATTGACAAAATCGGGTTTATTATTGTGATTGAATTTATCCCTTGCGGTTGATACAATGCTTTCTCAGGGGGTAAGCCATGGAAATGATGATCAAGGTGATCGCGCGCTTTATCGACAGGACAACCAAAAAACCCTTATCCGGGAATGACTACGTGGCCAAGCTGTATGACAGCGATGTGATCGGTGATGATTTCCTCGGCGAGTCAAAGCTCGATGAAAAGGGCAGGGTCGAAATTTTGCTCGACCTGGACGCGGCCGGCTCCTTTGACAGCCCGTTGGAAGCTTATCCCGACCTGTATTTTGCCCTGCATAATAAAACCGGGGTGGTCTTTGAAAGCAAAGTGTTTAAAAATGTTGATTTCATAAGCAAAGACGAAATTTCCGGGGAACACCGTTCCAACACCCAGGACCTGGGAACGTTCGAAGTCTGATCAAGTCAATAAGCCTGCGTGACGCGTGAGGCGTGATGAGAGAAGAGTGCGAGGGGTAGAGAGGTAAAGGGGTAGAGAGATAAAGCCAAGGTAAAAGGTAAAAGTAAGATAAAGGCTATGATGTAGGGGAGATCCGCCGGCGTTTCGCCTGGCGGATGGTCGCCCTTTTTGCTGCCGGGTGCTTACCACAGGTTGGCGGCGACGGGGTCGAGTTTGCGTTCCTGCAAAGATATGGCGTCGGTCGGGCACGACGAGCGGCAGATGCCGCAGCCGTAGCATTTTGTGCGGTCGATCAGGCAGACATTGTCATTGTCATTGAATTCGATGGCGTTGAACGGGCAGCGCTCCAGGCAGGCGCGGCAGCCCGAGCAGGCGGCAATGTTGATGCCGGCGATATACTCGGCGCGGAACATGCTGGAAGCCTGCAGGTTGAGGTTCGAGCGCATGGCCAGGCAGTAGCTTTTCTCGCAGTTGCAGATGGCGCCGATGAAAGGAGTGCCGAAGGTCCAGACCGAGTGGATGTAGCCCTGCTGGTCCGCTGCGCGGATGGCGGCCGCAGCCTCCTGGCGGGTCAGGTTCTCGAACCTGGCCAGTTCCGCCGAGCCAAAAAAATCCATGTCCAGGAAATCGGTCCAGGCCGGAGCTCCCATGGTGATGCCGTAGCAGAGCCGGCTCTCCTTCTTCTCCTTGGCCCACTTGCAGCCGCAGGCCACGCGAGTGACCGTGCGCGCCATGGCCAGGATCCTGTCAACGTCCTCGAGCGGCAGCACCTGGCCGAAGTGCATCTCCTTCATGTTCCGGCTCAGTTTCTCCCTGACGAAGGAGGGCAGGTTCATTTTGCGCAGCAGGGTTTTTTCAAGCAGGGTGACGTTGCGGTTGCCTTCGCCGATTACGCGCTGATAGAAATGGCCGATAAAGTCCTTGCGTTTGAGGTCATGGACCAGGTCGCTGGAATAGTTTTTGGCGTTCAAATACCAGGTCTTTCCCTCGCCGTGCTGGCTGCAGAATTCGCACATTTTTGACCTCCTTTTATTTTGCCTGGCGGCGGCCCGGCCGGGTTATTTTTTCCTGAACTCGTCGCTGCCGCGCAGGCGCAGGATCTCGCCGAAAAAAACGCGGTGGAAATCCAGCTGCGGGTAGTTCGCCGCTATTTTCGCGGACAGGAAATTCCGGTCGTCCAGGTCCTGCCAGTAAATTTTTCTGCATTCCATGACCAGGTCGGCCTCGCGGAAGCACGGCGCCGCCACGGCCTTTGATTTCATCACCGTCAGGCGCGTCAGGGCAATTTTATCGCCGTCCCGGCCCGAGTGGCTGCCCAGCAGGGCCAGGTCCTTTCTGAATTTCGCCGGGAACGAGCACAGCGTGAAAGTGTCGGCATCGTTCATGAAGCCGAAGGTGTGGCGCGTGGGCCGGACCACGACCTGAACGAAGGGCATTTCCCAGATGCCGCCGATGCTGCCCCAGGCCACGGTCATGGAGTTGAATTTTTCCATGGTCCCCGCCGTCAAAACGAACCAGCGCTTGAACCAGATATCGACCGAGGGCAAAAGCAAATCCTTTACTTTGATGGCTCTAATCATGCTTCCTCCAACTGCGATTATGTATTATATTGCGCGGGTGGGACCGGCCCCCGGCCCGCTGCGGGTTCCTGTGCTTATTTCATCCAGGCGGCCAGCGGGTCCCAGGAAGGGAGGACGACCGGCTCCAGGTCGAGCAGCTTGCGGTCGGCGGCGCTGAGGTGCTTCCTGTTGATTATGATGACCAGGACGTAGCGCTCGAACCAGTCGTCGTACATGGTCCAGTAGCCCTTGTCGCCGACGGCGTTTCCCCAGGAGTTTTCCACCAGCCATTTCAGGGCCCGGCCTTTTTCGCGGTCGGCGCCGACGATGGCCATGGCGTGGGCCGGGGTGAGGTCCCTGTATTGCAGCCTTTCGGCCTTGGTCAGTTTTTTTTCATAGTTATACAGGGAGGCATAGTCGAAGATCCCCTCGGCCATGATGCCGAGTTTGCGGTCCATCTGCCAGCCCGAATCGGCCCCGAACCATACCGCCTCGTTGTTTTCCAGCGCTTTCAAAGCGTAGGCTTTTAACTTGTCGATGCTCAGGTTGAGATAATCCATGTCGGCGGCATCGCTCAAGTTGCGGCAATAACGGAGCCGGTAGTGCCGGCCGTAGGGGTGGACCGGGTGGTCGGCCAGGGTCACGTATTCCTTAAGGTCGGTCCCCGCCGCCAGCTCGCGATAGAACTCGAGCGGCGTATAGTTTTTTTTCACGATTTTCTTGTCCTTATTCTCGAAGCTCCAGGTGAAGGTTTCGCAGGGGAGGCCCAGGTGCAGAGCCAGCAGGCGGTAGACGTTCTTCAGGGCCGTGGTTTTCTCCAGGCGCAGTTCCGCGGCACCGGTCCCTTTGGCGGCCATGGTCCTGATCCGGGCGGCCGTGTCGCGCAAAACGGTCTCCAGGATGGTGTTCATGCGGTAGGAACTGTCGGTGTTGCTGGTATCGGGCATGGCCGCCTTGGGCACCAGGCCGTATTTTTCGATCAGGTTGACGTAATAGCTCCACCAGCCGCCGTCACCGACCGGACTGGCCATCCAGGCCTGCAGCTCGCGGTCGTCCCAGTCCTTTTCGCGGTTGGCAATGATCATTTCCAAAAACAGGTTGGCTTTTTCCAGCTTGTCCCAGAAGAAAAGATAGGTCTCGGAGAACTCGAAGCTGGCCAGCTTGTATTTCTTCATGACCGCCGGGCGCAGGGTGTTAAGGCCGGCGAACATCCAGCAGCGCCCGGTCGATTTCTGGTTGGTGATGCCGCTGGCATCGATCCTGACATTGAACACCGGGCTGTGAGCGGCCACGATTTCGCGGTTCAGGGCGAGTTCGTTGACGTTGTTGTTGCTGATGGCGTTGAGCAGGGCCCGGGTTTGGACGTCCATGGTCAGCGATTGCTTCAGCTCCTGCAGCAGGCCGGCGCCGATCCCGC
>JALHTJ010000275.1 GCA_022865785.1 Candidatus Aminicenantota bacterium | reverse complement strand
GAGCTGTCCTCGGAGAAATTCAGGGCTTTGTGCAGGAAATTGAAAAGTTTTTTTTCCTGGGCAGCCAACAGTTCCCAAAAAGATGCCGTTTCTTCCGCTTTCAGTTCCAAGGCGTCTTTTTTCATGCTTTGGACCATTATATCACGGTCGGGCAAAGCTCCGGGCGGGCAGTCGGAAAAAGCCGGCGGTGCATCCATCATGCCCTTTATATCTCCCGTAGCGGAAAAAGGTTAGAGGTAAATTTCTTTTTGGTTTTTTAAATGCGGATGAGGTAGGATAGTTTTATCGCCAGGGTACGGGCTTGCGGCTGAAAGAAACGGAAACGCTCCTCACAGTAATTCTTCAGCGAAAGGACCATGCGGCTGACCGGGGCCGGCTCGAAGAGCAGGAGAAAATCGTAGCCGAAACGTTTTTCCAGGGAATCGTACTGGAATTTGACGAACGATGAAATAAGCCGGGAAACCTGCCAGCGGAGAGTGGAGGAAAAAATATTGCCCCGGAAATCGATGCTGCGGTCGTTGGCGACCCGGTTGCTTTGCTCGAAGCTCCATTCCCACTGCCAGCCCGGGGAAAACTTGACAGCCATCCAAGCCGAAATATTGGAGGTTTTACCTTGCTTCACCTGGCGGAAATCTTCCGAATACACCGCCCCGGAATTAAAATATGCCATCGCACCGGCCTGGAACAGGCGATGACCACTATAGCTCCAGGAAAACCAGGGACCACGGAGGGGCAGCATCTCCCGGTTCCACTCCAACCCTCCCTGCTCGTTGAGGATCATTGCCCGGTCACGTGCCAGGAGGTATGAAACACTGAATTCCATCTGGTTGCGGAAGAAAACATAAACGATGGGTTCAGCGCCATACGATGTCAGTTCCCCGCTGCGGATCGAATTGTAGCGGGCGAGGCTCAAGGTCAATTGCAGCCGTTCAAGGAAACGACCCTCCCAGAGAAAAACATATTTGGGCAGGAGCCATATCTTTTGGTAATCGGTCCGCGGAACAAATCCTGCCGGGACACTGACGTTGGGTTCGATGCGGTCGAAGATCCCGGCCCAGAAAAAGCCGCTCTTTTTTATTTTGGAAAAAAGGAGCCGGAATACGCCATTCTGTTTTTGCGGGGCCTGTTCATTGAAAGAAAAAGCCGCAAAGCCCGACAGGGAATAGATGTTACGGATGCGCAACTGGAAATCTAAACCTACATTGCGGTTCCAATTACCGGCGCCCTCGATTGAGGAGTAGACAATGCCGATATTGGATAGACGCAGGATATCCTTTTTGATGCGCAGCACGCCGTGGAAGCGGTCACCCTGCGGGGAATCGTTCTTGGCGAAAAGGGCCCCCAGCGAAAAGCCTTTTTCCTTGCCCGTGACTTTCAGGGCCAGGGCGGGGTTGGTGATGCGCCGGCTATAGAACAGGTTGAAGGTGGTGCTGAAAAAATTCGCGCTCTCGGTATAGAAAGGCCGGTTTTCCGACAACTGGTATTCGTAAGGATCGGTCTGGTAAAAAAACGGGTCCGATTCGACGTCCGAATAATCGGGCGCCGCGGTCAGGTCCAAGGTAAGGTTGGAGGTAATGCCGTATTTCAGGTCCAGGCCGTAGGCCAGACGGTTCTCCTTCAGGTCCTCTGATTTTGAGTTGCGCAGCCCGGCATAGGGAAATATTTCGAGGTTGTTGCCGCCGCGGATGCCTTGCAGCCCGGACAAAACGCCGAAAGTGGAGGCCAGGATCGGTTCTTGCTCGCGGCTTACCGGCGCCCAATAATCGGTTTCGTTCAGGCGGAAGACACGGCGACTGAAATTTACCCCCCACTCCTGAATACCGCGCACCGGGAAGCGCAGTGACTTGAAGGGGATCTCGATCTCGGCGCTCCAGCCGCTTTCATCGACGCGCGCGGCCGCTTTCCAGATCGTATCCTCACCGGCGCGAATGCCACGGGGATTGACCGAAAAAGTGACATAGTTGCGCT
>JALHTJ010000274.1 GCA_022865785.1 Candidatus Aminicenantota bacterium | reverse complement strand
GCCCCGCGCCATTATGACCTGGTCTCCCTGGCTTTCGATTCCTATTTGGATTTGGGCCGCTTCCGGGAACTTCTGTTGTCAGGACACGAGTCGGCGACAAATGAGCTCCGGCAGCTGCGTTTGACCGCCCTGCAGCGCAACATCAAGGCCTTGGGCACATTTGCATATCAAACATATGTATGCAAGCACCCGGCTTACGCACGCTATATCCCCCGCACCTTGTGCCATATCATCGGCCACTTGCAGATGTTGGATGATCCAGAATTGGATGTCCTGTCCAGGTATTTCTCCTCCGTGACGCGTAACGCGTAATGGGTGAGGTGTAACGAGGGAAGAGATGCCATGATGTCCTGATCCCCCCGGCTGTGCCACCCCCCTTGGGCAAGGGGGGTTTGTGTAATGATTACTCAAGTTAGCCAACCTTCTGAATTCCCCCCTTACCGAAGGGGGGACAAGGGGGGATTTTATTATCGTTTGCAGGATTTTTTTTCTCGAATCACTAATCACCAATCACTTAGCCGAATCTTATAGCTCTGGTCATGATATAATCAACCTATGCTTCAGATCGGCAAATTATCCCTGGAACAACCCACGGTCCTGGCTCCCATGGCCGGGCTGACCGACCGGGCCCTGCGCCGGCTCATGGACGAGATCGGCGGCTGCGGCCTGCTGGTTTCGGAAATGATCGCCGCCGAAGGGCTGCGGCGCCGCAACCGCCGCACCATGGAAATGATTGCCGATTTTAAAACGCGGACGCCGCAGTTCATCCAGCTTTTCGGGGCCGACCCCGAGGCCCTGGCCGAAGCCGCGGCCATCGTTTCCGCTGAAACAGCCTTTGCCGGCATCGACTTGAACATGGGTTGCCCGGTCCCCAAGGTGGTGCGATCGGGAGCCGGCGCCGGCTTGCTGCAGGACCTGCCGCGCCTGGCGGCCGTGGTGGCGGCTGTACGCCGCAGCACGCCGCTGCCGCTGACCGTCAAGGTCCGCCTGGGCTTCAACAAGGTCAACGTCCTGGAAACGACCCGGATCATCGCCGAACAGGGTGCCGACGCCGTGGCCGTCCACTTTCGCCTCAAAAGCGAAGGCTATACGGGCAATGCGCACTGGGAACTGGCCGCTGCCGTCAGGGACAATTTGGGCATTCCGCTGTTGGGCAACGGCGACATCATGACCGCCGCCTTTGCCCTGGAAAAACTGCAAACCGTCGACGGAGTTCTGATCGGCCGCGGCGCCCTGGCCAACCCGTTTATTTTCAGGGAGATCGCGGGGCAGACGACATCAGAAAATGACTTGGGCGCGTACGTCAGGCGCTTGGCAGCGCTGATCGAGGAGCATTATCCCGAGAAAAAACGTTTGGGAAAGCTCAAAGCCTTCACCCGCTTTCTGGTTCTAAGCCGCCCGGGCTCGCGCTCCTGGAAGCGGCGCATTTTTCTGAGCCAGGATTTCGGGGAAGCCCGCGGGTTTTTGGAAGAGACCTTTCCATGCCGTTAGTTGCCGACAGCATGTCCGTGACCGTGGCCTTCTCCGGCGGCAAGGATTCCACCGCTGCCGTCCTGCTCTTGCGTGAACAGGGTTACGAAGTGCGGGCGCTGACCATGCGCCTGGGCTTGCAGGCTGAAGAAGAAAAGCTGGCCCGCATCGAGAAACTGGCCCGGGTGATAGAAGTTCCCTGGCAGGTCATTGATTTGCGCCAGGCCTTCCGTGAAAAGGTCCTGGATTATTTCCTCAATGCCTACCGCGCCGGCCGGACCCCCAATCCCTGCGTGCTCTGCAACCGCCACATCAAGTTCGGCTTACTGATGGGGGAGATGATAAGAAATATTCCCGGCGGTTTTTTTGCCAGCGGCCATTACGCCGACAAGGTTTGCAGGGACGGTAACTGGTTCCTGAGAGAGCCGGTCGACCGACGCAAGTCGCAAATCTATTTTCTGGCCATGGTCGATCCGGCCGTTCTGGCCAAGGTCCTGTTTCCAATCGCCGCTTTGACCATCAGTCAAGTCAGGAAGAAAGTCGCCGGACTTCCCCTGGCCAATATTGAAGAGAGCCAGGATGTCTGCTTTTTGCAGGATGAAACCTTGGCTTCTTATTTGTCGCGCCAAATTCCGGAGAGTTTTACCGACGGCGATATCATCGATGTCGGCGGAAAAAAGATCGGCCGCCATCACGGCGTGAGCCATTTTACCGTGGGCCAGCGCCGCGGTACGCGACTCGCTTCGGACCGCAGGCTCTACGTGGTCGGCCGCGACCTGGCGGACAACACCGTCACCCTCGGGGATGAGCGCGACCTGCTGTCTGAAGCCTTGACCGTCGTCAACCCCGTTTTCTGGCGGCGCCTGCAAATCGGAGAAGTGCTGACGGTGAAGATCCGCTACCAGCTTCACGGTGTTGATGCGGAGATCGCCGCAGTGTCTGAAAGCACCATCCGTGCGGTTTTCAAAAAACCGGTCCGGGCCGTGACCCCGGGCCAGTTCGGCGTATTTTACGACGATGACATTATCGTCGCCGCCGG
>JALHTJ010000273.1 GCA_022865785.1 Candidatus Aminicenantota bacterium | reverse complement strand
TCACGGAAAAGCCGCATTTCCAGCGGACCGAACTGGTAGTGCATGAAGGGCTTCTTGCTCAGGCCGATGCCGTGCTCTCCCGAGATGGTGCCGCCCATCTCGACCACGCGCCGGAATATTTTGTCCAGGACGATCTCCACCCGTTTCATCTCCTCGGCGTCTTCAGGGTCGACCATCAGGTTGGTATGGATGTTGCCGTCGCCGAAATGGCCGAAAAGCACGATGCCCAGGTTGAATTCCGCGGCCAGCGCCTCGATGAATTCCACCATTTCCGGGATGCGGCCGCCGGGAACCACGATGTCTTCGTTGATCTTTTTGGGTTTCAGCTTGGCAATGGCCGGGGAAATGCTGCGCCGCGTTTGCCACAGGATCTCTTGTTCAGCGAAGGTTGCGGCCCGCTCGTATTGGACGGGAACGGCCCTGGCGACCTGCTCCAAAAACAACGCTTCCCTTTCCGCTACTTCGGCCGGACTGCCGTCTATCTCGACCAACACCGAGGCCTGAACGCCAGGATCGCCGCTTATGCCCAGATAAGCGTATACCGCCTGCAGGGAACTTTTATCCATGAATTCCAGCACCGCGGGCTGGACATGGCCCTGGATGACGCTCTGCACGAAACGGGCCCCGGCGGCCAGCGAGGAGAAATCGACGCGGAAAAGCAGGCGCCGCGGCGGCAGCGGCAGCAGGCGTAAGATCACCTTGGTGACCACAGCCAGAGTGCCCTCGGAACCGATCAGCAACGCTTTCAAATCGTAACCGGCCACATTCTTGATGGTGTGCGCGCCCAGACGGATCTTTTCGCCGCTCATCAGGAAAGCTTCCAGCCCCAGGACATAGTTGGCGGTCACCCCGTATTTGAAACAGCGCGGACCGCCGGCATTTTCGGCTACATTGCCGCCTATGGTCGAGGTCTTCAGACTGGCCGGGTCGGGCGGATAGAAGAGCCCGATTTTTTCCGCCGCTTCCTGCAGGTCGGCGGTAATCACTCCCGGCTCCACCTCGGCCAGGAAATTCTCCTTATCCAAAAGCAAGATACGGTTCATGCGGGTAAAAACCAGCACCAGGCCGCCATTGACGGCCAGGGACCCGCCCGTATAACCCACACCGGCACCGCGCGGGATCAGGGGAATGGAGTGACGCTGACAGATCCGCATGGCGTTTTGCACATCCCGCTCATGCTCGGCGAACAACACGGCGTCAGGCAGGTATTCCATGCCCGTGGCGTCATAGGAATAAGCCAGCATGTATTCCCGGTCGGTAAAGACCTTGTTCTTGCCGACCAGTGATACCAGTTCATGTAAGACACTTTTTTGAATCATCCTGTCCTCACTACCCTTAGGGCCGATTATAGATGAAGCGGGCCAAACCGTCAAATGCCGTCCTTGACAGTGCGGCGCTATTGATTTTTTTAGCGCCCTGGAGTAATATTTTCAAAATGAAAGATTTTTATGAAATTCTGGGTGTCAGCAAGAATGCCAGCCTCAATGACATAAAAAAGGCCTACCGCAAACTGGCCCGCAAGTATCACCCCGACCTGAATCCCGGCGACAAGGCGTCCGAACAGAAATTCAAGGAGATAAACGAAGCACACGAGACGCTGAAGGATCCGGAAAAAAAGAAGCAATACGACCTTTACGGCTCACTGGGGGCCCATGGCGGTGCCGGTGGCCGCAGCGGCAGCAATTTCGAAGGCTTTGATTTCAGCAGCAGCGGCAACAGCTCCTTTGGCGATATTTTCGAAACCATTTTCGGCAATATGGGCGGTCCGCGCACCCAGGCCGGAAAAAAGAGCCAGAGGCCGGAGCGCGGCGAGGATCTCAATTATTCCATGAACCTTAATTTTATGGACGCGGCCAACGGCATCGAGACCCCGATACAGATTAGCCACAGAGAGTCCTGCCCCGCCTGCAAGGGCAAGGGCATCGATGCCGCTTCAGGTCAGACCGTCTGCCCGACCTGCAGGGGACAGGGCCGAATTCAAAAACAGACGGGATTCATGAAATTCGGCACCATCTGTCCCAATTGCGGCGGCAGCGGCATTTTGCCCGGGGCCCCATGCCGAGCCTGCGGCGGCGACGGCCGGGTGGAAAAAACCACCCGCCTGCGGGTCAAGATACCTGCCGGCGTAGACAACGACTCCAAGGTCCGCATCAGCGGCAAAGGCAACGCCGGCCGCAACGGCGGCCCGGATGGCGACCTGATCATCACCATCCAGGTCACAGCACATAAAGTGTTCCGGCGCCACGGCCAGGACCTGGAGATGACCCTGCCGGTCACCTATGCCGAGGCCGCGCTGGGGGCCAAGATCGAGATCCCCACCCTGGAAGGATCTTCCTTGTTCAAGATCCCTCCCGGGACGGCATCGGGGCAGAAACTGCGCTTGAAAGGCAAAGGCATCATTAATCCCAAAACCAGGGAGAAAGGTGATTTGCGTGTTGAGATCAAAATCGTTCCGCCTTCCACCAAGGATCTGAAAGTGCGCGAATTGCTCAAGGAGATCGAAATAGTATCCCCTTACAACCCGCGTGAGGAATTGCTGCGATGAAGGAAAAAACTTATTTCATTTCGGCCGTGGCCAGCAAGTACAACATCCACCCGCAAACCCTGCGCCTTTACGAAAGAGAGGGGCTGCTCACCCCGTCACGCAGCAAGGGCAACACCCGCATGTTCAGTGAAGAGGACCTGAAAAAGCTGGAATTCATCCTGAACCTGACCCGCGAAATGGGCGTCAACCTGGCCGGCATCGAGATCGTCATGAACATGAAGGACAAGATGGAAAAAATGCAGGAAGAATTCGCCCTTTTCCTGGAAGAACTGAAAAAAGAATTTTTTGTAGGCAAAGAGGAGATCTTCGAACAGAAAAAAATATCACTGGTTAAATTTTCTTCGCCGCCCATGGCCCTTTTCAAGGATGATAAAAAGGAAAAATAGCGAGTCTCTGGATTCGCTTAACCTCTACTTCCAGCGCATCAAAAAAATAAAGATCCTTTCCGCCGTAGAGGAAAAAGCCCTGATCGTCAAAGCCAAAAACGGGGACGAAGAAGCTTTTCGCAACATCATCATCGCCAACCAGCGCCTGGTGGTCAGGGAAGCCCTGAAATACTATTTCAAGGGTGACAATTTTCTGGACCTGATCAACGAAGGCAACAAGGGGTTGATCGAAGCCCTTAAAAAATTCGACCTGGCCCGGGAAAACCGTTTTTTCACCTATGCCATATGGTGGGTACGCAGTGAGATCAGGCATTACCTGTCAAAAAATCAGAATATCATTTCTTTGCCAGATATTTTTTTTAACGATTACCTGAATTTCAAAAAAGCCTATTTCAAGCTGAACAAGAGATTGAAAAGACACCCCACTGAAAAAGAGCTGGCCGAGCACCTGCAGATCCCGGAAAAAAAGATCAAGGTGATGCTGGCCGTGCCCGATGAGATCATCTCTCTGGACAAGGGACTCCACGACGAAAATTCGTCGAGCCTGACCACCTTCCTGCCCGATAATTCGGTCGAAGACCCCCTGGACATCCTGACCGGCAGTTCGGTGCGCCAGCTTGTCCAGGAAGACATACAGAATCTCACCGCCCGCGAAGCCGAGATCATCCGCCTGCGCTTCGGCTTTCAGGACGAGGAGCCTCAGAAACTGCGCGAGATCGCCAAGCATTTGAACATGAGCCCGGAAGGCATCCGGCGCATCGAGATGAAAGCCCTGGCCAAGCTGAAGAAACAGCTGCACCAGCAGGGCATATATGGAGCATTGAATTGAAGGAAGCAAACTGCAAGATTTGTCAAGACAGCGGTTGGGTGCTGGTCAAGGTCGGGGAACGCGAGATAGCCCGCCCCTGCCAATGCC
>JALHTJ010000272.1 GCA_022865785.1 Candidatus Aminicenantota bacterium | reverse complement strand
GAAATCCCCGGCGTGCCGTATCCCAAAATCTCTTCGTATTTTACGTTCCCGAGGTTCTTCACACCGACGGCTATGCGCACCCGCCCGCTGAGATCGTAGGTTGTCGCCAAATTCAAGAGCACATAGCCGGCCAAGGTGACGCGCGCGTAGGGCCAAGTGGAGTAGTCGATGTCGGCTCGTTTGCCCACATAGCCGATTTCCAGGTTGGCATTGCCCTTTTTACTGAAATGGTAGTTCGCCGTAAATCCCAGTTTGTGCCTGGCCCGGCGCAAAAGCTCCAAACCGGTGGCTTCGTCTTCCGTAGCGGTGTAGGTATAGCTGGCCTGCAGGACCAGGGCGGCAAACGGTTGGGCGGCGGCGAACATTTCGATTCCGTGTGTTTTCGCCGCGCCGACATTCACATATTTCCAGCTGGCAATGTCGTAATCGATCATCTGATCGAATTCATTGTTGAAATAGGTAGTCCCCAAGGTCAGCTTGCTGTTCCAAAAAGACTGTTCAAGGCCGATGTCCCAACCCAGGCTTGTTTCCGGCTTCAGGGTTTCGTCCCCGTAGAGGGAATAGAGCTGGTAAAGCGAGGGAGCCTTGAACCCGGTTCCATAGGTTCCTTTGATTCTTGTCCCGGTTTTTTGAATCAGATAGGTGGATGCGATGCGATAGGTGATTTTCGTTCCAAAGCGGTTGTGATCATCCAGCCGAGCGCCCAGCGTAGCGAACCAATTGCCGCTCAAGCGAACGTGGTCCTGGATATACCCGGCGGTTGTAAGGGCGATTTTTTGAGTGAATTCGCTTGCATATGGCCCCCAGGCGCTTTCCGAATAGTATGCGGATTCGCCTTTCTCCCGTTCCGTTTCCAGGCCCATGGTCAATATATTCGCTTCTTGCAAGCGGAGATTATGCTGCCAGTCAAACTTGAGTATCTGCCCGTTGTAGGAACTGCGGTCCAGATCGACGGGATGAGCGGCGTCGGTATCGTTCCGATAGTTCCGTTCCTGCTGGCTCAGCGAAAATCCGATCGTCTGCTGCCAAAAACCATTGAACAGGGAAATACGTGCCTGGGCCCTGGAAAAATACTGCTCCACGGCCGCCCGATTGTTCGGATCGTCGCCGCCCACGCCGCCGGCATTATCGAGATCGGCCTGACTGTCAATGTAGCGCAGGATGAAATCGGCATGGACATGTTCGACCGGCGTGATGCCCAATTTCCCGGAAATGGTGGTGTTTTTATAGCCGTCCCTTTCCAAGTTGCCATCACTTTCGCTGGCCGCGGATATTCCTTTCGTGTCCAGGCGGGAGGCACTCAGTGTATAATTCACCCATTTGTTGCCGCCGCTCAGACCGGCATTCCCGGAAAACGAGCCAAAAGACCCGTATTCACCGGCGAGAAAACCGCCGGTTTTACCTTGGCCGGTTTTACTGATGATATTGATGACTCCGCTCATGGCATCGGAGCCGTAAAGAGTGCTTTGCGGCCCGCGAATGATCTCGATGCGTTCAATATTGGCCGTGGTCAGATGAGCGAAATCAAATGAGCGTCCGGGCGTGGATGGATCATTCATCTCCACTCCATCCAGGAGAATCAAGGCATCCTCGGATTTTGCCCCGCGAATAAACACCGAGGTCTGGCCGCCTGGACCACCGGTCTGGACCACATCCAGCCCGGGGACCGTTCGCAACGCATCCAGGACCGTAAACTTCTGCATTTCCTCGAGTTGCCGGGACGTGATTACGGT
>JALHTJ010000271.1 GCA_022865785.1 Candidatus Aminicenantota bacterium | reverse complement strand
GCCACGGCCACCTTGCTCCCGTCCGGGGCCAGAAAAACATCATCGATGTTTACCGTGTTCAGGACGTCTTCCATGCTGGTGCGGCGGTCGACCGTCAGAGAAAGCGCAACGGGATCAACAGAGAAGGCAGGCTTGTTTTTCAAACTGGCCTGCAGCGCATGATTTTTGTCGGCACCCGCAGGCAAAATCCCTTTGATCAGAAGCAGGTGCTTGCCGTTGGCCAGGGTCAGCTGGTAGCTGTTTTTTCCCGCTTCTTTCCCACCTGAGGCTGGCTGAGGCAGTGCCGCGCCATCAAAATAAACCCGCAGCGGAAAAGCCGAGTCCACTATCAGTTCGGTCTGCAGCCAACGCTGGCTTTCCAAATACACGGCCAGGTAGACCACCTGTTTCCCGGTCGACCCGGCGAAACGAGCGGCCCCGGGCTGCCAGGTCAGCTGATGCTGGGTGCTCCATTGCGCTTTCAGGCCCACCTGGGGCCGGAGCAGGGCGACGGACAGGAAATCATATTCCAAAGCCGCTTCTTCACCAGCAGGCAGAGCTGCGCCATTGGCGAGAATTTCCGCCGGTCCCAGGACCAGCCAATGGCTGATTTTCTGGATATTCACCTGCGCAAAAGCCGGCAGTGCCGCCAGCATGATCAGTATGCAAATCAAGTTTCTTATTTTCATGGTTTCTCCTCCAAAAAGATGCTATTATACCCCCGGGAAATACAAAAATAAACCGGGTGGCACCGATTGTCCTTTTTTCAGGACAAATTTACCCTTCAGGATTGGTATGCTAATTGCTTGGAGAGTGGTGGCGGCCCGAGTGCCCCATGGAGGCAGATATGAAAAAAAAGATATTACTGGGATTTACCGTGCTGATGCTGACCCTGTTCCTTGTTTCCTGCGTAAAACAGAACTTTGAAGCCTATGTGACCGTGGTCAATATCGGCAACATGCCCATGGCGGCCTGGGTCGACGGTGACGGGATCGATATCCCCGCCTACGATTCACAGACCTGGGCCATTCCCCTGGATCAGGAGAATGAGATCCGCACCGTTTTTTTGGAAGCCGAACCATTTGGCGGCGGCGACAGCGACGAGATCACCGTTGCCTTGCACGGCGACCGCGACGTGGTGACCTGGCTGACCGGCTGGGATACGGTGCCGGGCAACAAGCCTCTTAAAAAAGCGAGTTCGCTCCTTTCCGGGCCGGCCCCCCAAATAAGTAACAAGTGACGAGTGACGAGGAGTCGCACTCAACGAGATCAAGAAAGAACTAATAATTGTTTCGAATACTGCTGTTCCTTGTCACTTGTCACTCGTTACTCGTTACTAAAATTCGTTCACCCTTTTCAGTGCGGATATGCCTTCTCCCCGGCCGCAACGGCGATATCCAGGAAATTCTCCAGCGGCGGCAGCGGGCAGTTGTAGGCGGGCGAGTAATTGCACAAGGGGTTGTAGCAGCGGTTGAAATCCAGGATGAATTCCTCGCCTTGCGGTTCGGGCACATCCATGAAGCGCCCGACTTCATAGGTTTCTTTGCCGTTGGTCGCGTCCTTGAAAGGAATGAACAGATAATCTGAGTCGGGACCATCCAGGCTTGACTTCAAGGCGGTCAAAGCCAGGTTTTTTCCATGCAGCTGAAAATGGATGCGGGCGTAGCGATAAAATGTCTTTTCCAGCTTGCGCGTGGTAGTGATCTTCACTTCGCGCTTTTCGGGAAATTTCTCCAGCCTGGCTGGCACCGCGTAGCGGGCGTCGGGGGGAAAATAGAGCAGGTGTTTGAAATCCAGCTGCTGCGGGCGCTGGGCGTCGAAGACGATCAAGGCCAGACTTTCCGGGCCGGGATAAGCGGCAAG
>JALHTJ010000270.1 GCA_022865785.1 Candidatus Aminicenantota bacterium | reverse complement strand
TCCTGCTCGCCTTTTCGCGTGCCCATCGCCAGGCTGGCCGCAGCCCAAGCCGAGATCAAGAAAAACATGGTGACTGTGCCGGCCAAGGCGAAAAAAGCGGCTGTAAAAAAAGCCAAAGCGACAAAAAAGCCTGCCGCGGCAAAGCGCAGGAAGAAGTAGACAGTAGCCAGTAGTTAGTAGTTTGTAGAAAGGCATGCGCATGAAATCCTGTTGCTTTTTCTACTAACTACTGTCTACTAACTACTAACTACTCTCTTGTTGACTTTTTTTCCCCTGTTCTTTACAATCAAAATCTGATGAAAACAAGCAAGAGCGGCGAACGATGAAGGCACTAGAAATAAAGGGATTAAAGAAAACCTTCCGCTCCAATTTCCTGCTCAAAAAATATCATATCCTGAAAGGCATCAATCTCAGCGTGGAAAAGGGCGAGATCTACGGTTTCCTGGGACCGAATGGCGCCGGCAAGACCACCACCATCAAATGCGTCCTGGGCCTGCTCTTCGCCGACCATGGTGAGATCCTGATCGACGGTCAGCCCGCCGCCTCCATGGCTTCCCGGCGTAGGATCGGCTACCTACCTGAAAATCCTTTTTTTTATGATTACCTGAGCGCCCGCGAGCTGCTTTTCTTTTCCGCCTCGCTCTTCAACCTTGCGGCTGACGAAGTGCGGGACAGGGTTGCCGCCCTGATCCACCAAGTGGGTCTGAGCGGCCACCAGGACCTGAAACTGCGCAAATTCTCCAAAGGCATGATCCAGCGCCTGGGCCTGGCTCAGGCCCTGATCCATAATCCCGATTTCCTGATCCTCGACGAGCCCTTTTCCGGCCTCGATCCCATCGGCCGCAAGGATCTGCGCACCCTTATCCTCTCCCTGCGCGAACAGGGTAAAACCATCTTTTTTTCCTCCCATATCCTGCAGGACATGGAGATGATGGTCGACAGGGTCGGCATCATTCTGAACGGAAGCATGCGCCGCGATGGCAAACTGTCGGAACTTATCTCGCGCAGCACGCAATATTATGAGATCATCTGTTCGCATATTGCCGAAAAGGAATTGGCCAAGATCCAGACTAATTTCGCCTGCCGTGACGGCCAGTACTCGCTTACCCTGCCCAGCGATTCCGACATCAACCAGGTGGTGGAATCGATCATCCACAACAACGGCCGGATCGTTGCGGTCAATCCGGTAAAAATGACCCTGGAAGATATATTTTTCAATGAAATGCAGCCGCACCGCCCCGCAACGACGGGGCCGCACCGCCCCGCAACGACGGGGGACAGCCGATGAAAATGAAAATCAAAGCCATTGCCGTCAACACTTTCAAAGAATCGGCGCGCAACAAGATGTTTTACCTGCTGGTTTTTTTCGGCATCTTCTTCGCCCTCAGTTCTAAACTGATCAGTTTCCTTACCCTGGGCGACGCCATGAAAGTGCTGAAAGACACCGGCCTGGCGGCCATTAACTTCTTTTGCATTTTGATCGCTATTTTCACAGGCATCAACCTGATCTACAAGGAGATCGAAAAAAAGACATTGTTCAATATCCTGAGCAAGCCGGTATCGCGCGACCAATTCATCATTGGCAAGTTCCTGGGCCTGGCCCTGACCATGCTCACGGCCCTGGCGGCCATGGCCGTAATTTTTTTCCTGTTCGTGCTGGCCAACGGCGGCGGCTTCGACCTCAAGATCATCCTCTACTTCTTCATGCTGTTCCTGGAACTTCTGGTCATCGTGGCCATTTCACTGTTCTTTTCCTCTTTTACCACGCCGATCCTCTCTTTTATCTTCACGGTTTCACTCTACCTGATCGGCCACATCATGTGGACGTTCAATGAATTCAAGATGATCCTGCGCAACCCGTTCTGGAAATATTTAACTCAAGGCCTCTACTACCTGCTGCCCAACCTGGACAAGTTCAACATCAAGAACGAAGTGGTGCTGAACACGGCGCTCAACCCCTGGACCATTTTCTTTTCCGTGCTCTACGCCCTGGCTTATATCCTGGCCCTGTTGGCCGTCACCATCCTGATCTTCCGCAAAAGAGATTTCCAATGATACCAGGCCGGCTGCTGGCGGCCGTTTTCCTGGCCGGACTGTTGCTGGCGGCAGGAATGCAGAACCGTTACGACAGCAACATCGATTACTTTGCCGACCGCGGCACCTTTGTTTCCCTGCCTTCAGGCAAGGCACTGAAAGTCCTTTCCTTCGGCTACAGCAACCTGGCCGCCGACCTGCTTTTCATCTGGTCCATCCAGTTTTATTCCACTCCCTACCTGACAAATCGCTTCGATTTTTTAGAAAGGGTATACGACACCATCACCGATATCACGCCGCAGTACAAGGAACCATATATCATCGGGTCGCTGATCATGGTCTACGAAGCCAGGGATATTCCCATGGCCCTGCGCCTCCTGGACAAGGGTTCGCGCCTCAATCCCGACGAATGGTTTTTTGATCACGACGCCGGATACTACTGCTATAAATTCCTGAAGGATTTTGCCAAGGCCGAATTTTATTACAACCGAGCCGCGGCCAAACCAGATGCCCCGGCTTTTATCAAGCGTTTGAACGCCCATATGGTCTACCTGGGTGACGATCCCAAAATGGCTTACCAGATGTGGCTGGAAATTTTCAACAATGCCCGCGACACCCTGGAAAAAGACGGGGCGTTCAACCACCTTTACCAGATCAAGGCCGAAAACGATCTCGCTTTGCTCAAAGAGCGGATCGGGATATTCCGCCGCCAATTCCGGCGCTGGCCGGCGACTTTGAACGAATTGCTGAGCTTAAGGTTGCTGGCGGCTCTGCCCGCAGATTTCGCCGGAAACGAATACTTATACAACCCTGAACAGGGCACAATCACGGCCGCGAGGGTATTTAAATGGAAGCAACGCTGACCATCATTTTCGGCTTAATCATCGGCAGCTTTTTGAACGTGGTAATCCACCGCCTGCCCCTGGGAGAGAACGTGGTTTTTCCACCATCCCATTGCCCGCGCTGCCGCGCCGACATTCCATTTTATCTCAACATCCCGCTGCTGAGTTACATTTTTTTATTGGGCAAATGCCGCTCCTGTCGCGGCAAAATATCAGCGCAATATCCGTTGGTCGAGGGGTTTTGCGCTTTCAGCTTCTGGCTGACGGTTCACAACTATGGGCTATCGCTGCAGGCCGCGGCCAGCGCCGTGTTCATTTGCCTGCTGATCGCCCTGGCGGCCATCGACATCAAACACATGATCCTCCCCGACGAACTCACCTTGAGCGCTGCAGCGTTTTTTTTCATTTATTCATTTTTCAATCCCGAGATCGGCCAGTTGGATGCCGTGCTCAGCGGCCTGGGCGGGGCGCTTTTTTTCGCCGGCCTTTATTTCTTTTATCTGAAGATCAGAAAGATCGAGGGTTTGGGTTTCGGCGACGTTAAAATGGCTCTGTTCATGGGCCTTTTTCTCGGCCTGCACCGGCTGACTGTTGCGATATTCCTGGCATCGTTATTCGGCCTGCTGGTGGGGATATTCATCATTGTGTTCAAGAAAAAGAATCTTAAGCTTGCCCTGCCCTTCGGCCCGTTCCTGAGCCTGGGCAGTTTCGTTTCCCTGTTCTGGGGCGACGCCATCATGGCCTGGATTGGCTCGTTCTGGCGTCTGCTATGAAAAGAAGCTTTCTGATTCTGGTCATTGTCGTCCAGATCCTGGGCCTTTTTGTCTTCGAGAATATGCGCGCCCTTTTCAAGAGCCTTGAAAAAAATGAGATCGCCGCCATCATCGCCCAAAGCGACCTTCAGGCTGAAATGTACGTCCAAAAGATCTTGCTGCGCCTGCCGCGGCCGGGCCGGGGAAAATATTTCGACCAGGTCCTGTCCATTGCTCGCGCCGAAAACAGCAAGCAGCTAACCCTGGACGGCCAGGAAAGGCTGCTGCAGATCAAAAAACCCCTGGGCAACGGTTCGGGGCTGCTTTTTAAAAAAACCATCCGCTCGCCCCAACTCGAGCAGTTCGCGGCGCTGAAAAAGCTGCTTTCCGGTCTGATCTTCTTCCTGGGAATTTTCATTAGCGCATCCGGGATCTACCTGGTGGTGCTGCTGCGCAAAAAAGGGCCGGAAAAAAGCTTGGGTGCCGGCTCTCCTTTCCAGGATTACCTGGTCGAAATGAAAAACACCCAGCTGGAACTGCAGAACCTGGTCGCCGAGCAAAACCGCACCAGCTCGCAAACAGAGGAATTGAACAAGAGCATCATCAATACCGTCCACCTTGGCGTGATCTTCATCTCCGCCGGAGCCAAGATCGAGATATTCAACCCCGCCGCCCAGAAACTGTTCAAGCGAAGCTTTTCCAGCGCCAAGAATAATTCCCTGGCCGCGGTTCTGCAGGAGCATCCCAAGCTCAGCGCCTTCATCGAGGCCAGTGAAAAGAAAATTTCCGCCGAGATCGAAAGCGGCGCCTTTATCTTTTACGTCGACGTAGTGCCGGTTTCCGACAGCGGCCGCCTGGTGCTGGTCCGCGACGTCAGCGCCGAGAGAAAAAAGGAAAAGATCCTGCGTCAAAATGCCGACCTGATGATGCTCGGCGAAATGGCCGCGGCCCTGGCCCACGAGATACGCAATTCATTGGGAGTCATCCTGGGCTACAGCAAAGCCATGCGTACCGAGCCGGAAAAAACGCGCAAGATCGTCCGCGAGATCAATTTCTTGAGCGAAATGATGGAAAGTTTTCTGCAGTTCGCCCGGCCGGTGAAAAAGATCTCCTGCAAGAAAACCGATGTCAAAAAATTGATCGCCACTGCCGCCGCCGCACAGGAAATGGCCGTCGACCTGCCGGAAAGCGCCCTGCTTTTAAAAAGCGATCCGTTGCTTCTTAACGTCATTTTTTCCAACCTGGTCCTCAACGCCAAACAGGCCGGGGCCAGGAGTTTGCAAGTGGAATTCTCAGACGTCGCGCCTGCCTCGCTGACATTGGCCGACGACGGACCAGGCATCGCCGCCGCCAACACTGAAAAGATATGGCTGCCGTTCTTCAGCAGCCGCGACAAGGGCACCGGCATGGGCCTGGCCACAGTCAAGAAATTGGTGAGCGCTTTGAACGGGGACATTCAATTAATTGAGGATGGCAAACCGGGAGCCAAATTTCATATAGTTTTTTATGCGTGACACGTGACGCGTAACGCGTGACAAGGGAAGAAAATTCCAAATCACAAATTTCAACATTTATAACAAAGGCCCTATTGAAAGTCCGATATCCTGAAACTCACCCCCTACCCCCCCGCTGTGCGGGATGGCATCGCCAAATGCCTCGCAAAGCCTCGGCATGGCGATGCGGACCTCTCTTTTAAAAATAGAGGGGGATTCTCCTCCTTCACTCCCCTTCTCTTCGGGAAGAGAAGGGGTCGGGGGATGAGTTGAGAACAGAGATCGATATTATGCAGCTCCTCGTCACTCGTCACGCGTCACTTGTCACGTATTCCTAAAATCGCCTCGGCTATGGCCAGATCCTGCGGGTAGGTAATTTTTATATTGGCCGGATCACCAGCTACCGTGACGACCGGAGCCAGGCCGTAGCGAACTACCAAAGAGCAATCATCGCCGGCATTGGTGAAGCCATCGACCCGGGCCCGTTCATGAGCCGGGCGGATGATTTCCAGCTTGAACCCCTGTGGCGTCTGCACATGGCGGAGTTTGGCGCGGTCGAGAACAGCCGTAACCACATCCGCATCATCGACGCGGATGGTCGTATCGCTGACCGGAAGAACGGGCATGACCGCTTGTGAGCAGGCCAGCGCCTCCAGCACCCGGCTGATGACCGCCGGCGCCACCAGCGCCCTGACAGCGTCGTGAATAAGGATGTTCTCGCTTGTATCCGGGGCGGCCCAAACCCCGATCGATGATGATTCCTGGCGCGAATTGCCGCCGGGGAGGATATTTGTCACCTTTGTGAAGCGGCCGGCGGCTACCGTTTTTTCAGCCAGGGGCATCTGGGCGGCCGGGCAGACCAGGATGATGCCATCCAGGCCCGGATGGCCCTGGAAGGTGCCCAGGCAAATTTCCAGCAGCGAGCGGCCGCCGATCAGGCGGAATTGCTTTGGCAAAGGGCCTTGGAGGCGCGTTCCCGCTCCGCCGGCCAGGATTATGGCTACAGTACTCATGGAACCATTATATGCGAACAAGGCCCTAAATAACAGCTCAGTGACAGTGTCAGTGTCAGTAAGAAATTTATAAAAATAATGATATCGATGAACGCCTTGCTGTCACTGTCACTTGCACTGACACTAAGTCAC
Organism: Candidatus Aminicenantota bacterium; assembly: GCA_022865785.1. GTDB lineage: Bacteria > Acidobacteriota > Aminicenantia > UBA2199 > UBA2199 > UBA2199. The sequence continues at coordinate 4,348 of JALHTJ010000270.1, read as the reverse complement.
TATAATTACTTAATATTTTAAGGTATAATAGGCTCTAAAAAACCCAACATGAAAAAGTACAAATTCCTTTTTACCGGCGGCGGCACCGGCGGCCACGTCTATCCCAATCTCGCTATCTTTGAAGCACTGAAGGAAAAGTATCCCGATGCCGATTTCCTTTATATTGGCACCAAAAAAGGCAGTGAAGCCGCCATTATCCGCGCCCTGCCCCAGCCCATGGAATTTGTCCATGTACCGTCCAGGGGGCTGCCGCAAAACGTCAGGAGTCTGAAAACCTTTTTTGCCATGGCCGCCATTTTTTTGGGCTCGATTAAAAGTTTTTTCATTCTGCGCAAATTCAAGCCCGATATTATCATCGGCAGCGGCGGCTATGTGGCCGCCCCGGTATTGCTGGCCGCCGCCCTGCTCAAAATAAAAGTTTTTATCCACGAACAGAACGCGGTCCCCGGCCGGCTCAACCTTTTTGTGGCCCGCTTCGCCACCAGAATCGGCATAGCTTTTCCTTCTACCGCGTCTTTTTTTGAAAGCTCCAAAGTAATTGAGACCGGCTATCCGCTGCGCCGATCGATCCGTCGCGACGGCGAAGAAAACAGCCGGGAAAAATTCAATATTCCCTCCAGCAGCCGCGTGCTGTTCATTTTCAGCGGCAGCATGGGGGCGCGCACCATCAACCGCGCGGCCGCGGCGATCATTCCGCGACTGTTGTGCCTGCCCAACCTGTTCGTCATCATGTCCACCGGTAAGGCCTATGGCAAGGATTACAAAGCCTACGACGACACGGTGAAGACCTTGGAGCAGAAAGGGTATCCACCAGAGATCGAAAGCCGGCTGCTGCTCAGGGAGTACTTCGACCACATTGCCGAGATCTATGCCATGTCCGACCTGGTGGTCTCGCGGGCCGGGGCCGGCGCCATTCAGGAGATCACGACCATGGGCTTGCCGGCCCTTCTTGTCCCCAAGATCGACCTGCCGGCCGATCACCAGATACTGAACGCCCGCGAGATAGAAAAAATAGGCGGGGCCCGGATCCTTTACGAAGAGAGCGGAGGCGGCCGGAAAAAAAACGAGATCTTTCTTGCGCCCGATGCTTTTTACAATGCCATTGAGGAGATCATCGGCGCCCCTGACCAACTGGGGTCAATGCGCAAAAACCTGCTTGCCGTGAAGCGGCTGGACAGCACCGCGATCATCCTGAAAACCGTTGAAGAAATCATCGCCAAAAACCACAGCCAGGAAAGGGAGATACGCGTTTTTTACCTGCAGTCCCTGGAAGAGGAAAAAAACCTTGAACTGCCTTTCGCCCGCACCAGCGTGGGCAACACTTTCCTTAGCGATGTCATGCTGGAAAACATCGGCTCAAGCGTGCGCTTCGAGATCAGTTTTCTGAACGATGAAGAGCAATCGGTTATGATCCGGCAACGCAAAGGTCGCGTCCAGCTGAATGATCAAGAAATCACCGGCTTGAAGCCCCTGAAACCCGATGACCGCGTCAGCGTCCACGGCCATACTTATATTTTTAAAAGCTACCTTGAAAAAACCAGGGCCAACAGCCATGATGACATGGCCGCTTCCGGAAAAAGAGGCTCCGCTTCCTCGGCCCTGGCATCCCTTCTGCTCGCTTTCGGCCGTGAGATCGCCGCCGCGGCCCTGTTCGGGGCCGGTAAAGTCATGGATATCTTCTCCATTGCCCGGACCGTCGTTGGTTTCCTGTCGCGCCTGCTGGGCAGCAGCGCCATGAAAAAAGCCTTTATGCCGATCTTTTCACGCCTGTTCCAGCGCGGCCACCGCAAAAAAGCCTGGGAAGCGGTAGCGCCCCTGCTCACTTGCACTATGCTGCTTTCACTGCTGCTCACCACGGCCGGCATGCTCTTGGCTCCGGTCATCATCGGTTTTTTGTTCCCCGGCCTCGCCGCCCATGGCCTGAGCAGTGAAGCCACACACATGACCCGCGTCCTGTTTCCCGGTTTGTTCCTGGGTACGCTGGCAGCCATCCTGGCCGGATATTTGCAGACTTTTCACAGATCCGCCAGTGTCGGGCTCGCGGCCCTGCTTTTTGCCGCCGGCACTATTATCGGCATTTTCCTTTTCAGGACGGGCAGCGGTTCATTTTCCCTGGCCTACGGCGTCCTGTTCGGATATTTGCTGCAAATCCTTTTCCTGCTGCCTTTGCTGCTGAAAACCATCAGCCGGCCGCTACTGGAGTTCTCCTTCCAGCCATCCCTTAAAATCAACAGCAGCGTCGGACGCAAGTACGCCACCCAGCTCGCCCCGGTAGGCCTGGGCGGAGTTCTGACCCGCAGCCCGGAGCTGGTTGACAAGTTCGTAGCTTCATCCCTGCGCGTCGGTTCGCTCTCCTACCTCTATTTTGCCATGGAAATATTCCGCCTGCCTTTTGTTTTGCTGGCCAAAACCATCAATCGCGCCATTTTAAGGGATTTTTCCGAATCCACCGCCCTGTTGGACAAAGACAAGACAAAAATTCTCTTCATCGACGGTATCCGCATCAACTTGTTCCTGCTGGCCCCCGCCTCCATCCTGATGGTCACACTGGCCAAGCCCATCGTGTCGCTGCTTTTAGAAAGGTTTCACTTCAGCGCCCAAGCGGTGTCCAGTACGGCCCTGGCCCTGCAATTCTATGCCATCGGCCTGATCGGCTGGGGTATTCACAACCTGACCACGAAATTCTTCGCAGCCCGCCTGGAAAACCGGACCTCGATGTTCCTCGACTTTTTCCTGTTGGCTTTCCATCTGCCGCTGGTCATCCTGCTGGCAGGCACGCCTTTGCGATTTGCCGGCATTGCCCTGGCCACTTCCATTTCCTATCTTGCTTTCGCAATGGTCCGCGTCGCGGTCCTCAGGCACAAACTGAAACGGGACGGAGTTACGGTTGCTTACGGGGAGATCCTCTCGGCTGCCGGCAAAACCCTGTGCGCCTGCCTGCTGATGGTCATCGCCATCAGTGAGGCCCAATTCGTCTTCAAGCGCATCCAGTTCAACTCGCCCACCATCGAAAATATAATTCTTTGCCTGTCGTTGACCTTTATGGGCACGGCCATTTACTTTTTATCTTCGCTGATCTTCAAAAACACCGGTATTCTGATCTTCAAAAAAAGAGGCGGCGGCAGCCGCCCGGGCGTTCCCATTTCCCTGCTTTCACCTTTCCGGTTCATGGAAACCGTGAGCGCCAATCCAGAATTCTACAAGACGGAATTCCGCTACAAGATCAACCTGTACCTCTCCAACCCCAACTGGGAAATTAAAAATATCGGCATCAAGCTGATCGGCCTGTTCAAGGAAAAGAGCAAGAGCGCTTTCCTGGTCGAAATGCTGAGCGCGGGCCAGGGCAACGGCTTCATGCGCCGCAACGCCCTGGTCGCCCTAAAGGCGATCAGCCACTGGAACGACGAAACAAAAGAACTGCTGCTGCGCCTGCTCAAAGACGGATATTTCGAAGTACGCGCGGCGGCCCTGGATTACCTGGGACAGCATATCAGCGAAAGCGAATACGGCGAATTGCAGAAGATCATCCAGCGCCGGCTGGCCCACGGCAGTGTTGATGAAAAGATCGCCTGCTTGCGGCTCATGGCGCGCAAGGGGAATGTAAGCGACCTGCCGGAACTGCAGCGCCTGTATCTGCACAGCAACTCACTGCTCCGCGAAGAGGTCCTGGAACTGTTGTATTCTTTTTATCGCCGTAACCTGCTTAGCGGCGCGGGCATCAAGGATCAGTTGCAGCAGGTGCTGATCACCTCCGACCATTTGTCACCCGAATTCAGGATAAAAGCCATTATCAAGCGTATTTACAAGGAGATCGATCACCCATGATCATCTGGATCAGCGAATTCTTTGCCAACCTTCCCGGACAGAGGTTGATGACCTATATAACCTTCCGGGCCCTGATGGCCGTGCTCACCTCTTTTGTCATCGGCATCCTGCTGGGGCGCCGCGTGATCCACGCCATCTACCAGTTGAACTTCCGCGACCGGGCCAGGGATTTCGGCGACATGTCGTCCCGCAACAAGGACGGCACCCCGACCATGGGCGGTTTGATTATCTTTTTTTCGCTGCTGATATCGGTGCTGCTCTGGGGCAGTTGGAAAAAGCCGAACGATTTTTTTCTGGGCACTATGATTTTTACCGCTTTCTGGTTCACGGCCCTGGGTTTTTTCGACGATTACCTGAAAAATATCCGCGGTTCAAGCGACCTGGGCATGAACCGCGGCCTGAAACTTTTTCTGCAGGCCCTGTTCGGTCTGATCCTCGGCCTGCTGCTGCTGGCCTCGGACGCCTCTCCTTTCGCTCCCGAGATAGCCGGCAAGCTGTTCGTCCCTTTCTTGAAAAATCCACT
>JALHTJ010000269.1 GCA_022865785.1 Candidatus Aminicenantota bacterium | reverse complement strand
TGAACTTTGCCTATTCACGCAACCATGCCCGGCAGATGATCCGCCACGGTTTTTTTGCCGTGAACGGCAAAAAGGTAAGCATTCCTTCCTATAGCGTCGCTTTGAATGATGAGATCTCATTCCGCGAAAAGAAGCGTGCCGCCGAAAACGTGAAGGCCATGCTGGAAGACGTCAAGGGGCTGGTCGAAGTTCCGGGCTGGGTGATCATGGACAGCGCCAATTTAACCGGCAAGATCAACGCCCTACCCAACCGCGATGACATTTCCCTGAAGGAGATCGAAGAACGCCTCATCGTTGAGTTGTATTCGAAATAAGGAGGGAATTATGAATTTTAAATACCAGCGACCCCGGAAGTTGGATATCGAGGAGTTGACCCCGAATTACGGTCGTTTCACGGCCGAACCGTTCGAACGGGGTTACGGCATGACCATCGGCATCGGCCTGCGTCGGGTATTGCTCTCCTTGATCGAGGGCGCAGCCATAACCGCCATCCGCATCGATGGGGTTCTACATGAATTTTCCATTATCCCGGGAATTTATGAAGATGTGTTGAACATCATTTTGAATATGAAGACCGTTCCTCTCAGGATGAATGGTGACGAAACCCAGGTATTGCGCATTAACAAGACCGGCCCCGGGGAGATCCTCTCCGGCGATATCATCACCGATAACGCCGTGGAGATCCTTGATAAAAATGTCCACCTGGCCTATATGGAAGACGGCGCCAAGTTCCAGGCCGAAATGATCGTCAAGCGCGGCATCGGTTTCAAAATCTCCGATCAGAATTTCGACGAGAGCCTGAGTGTGGATTACATCCCGGTCGACGCAAATTTTAACCCGGTGGAAAAAGTCAATTATACTATCACGCCCTCGCGCGTTGGCAAGACTACGGATTATGAAAAACTGGTCATTGAGGTCTGGACCAACGGCAGCGTTTCCCCCAAGGACACTCTGGCCCGGGCCGGAAAAATCCTGCGCGACCACCTTGTGGTTTTTATCGATTACCAGGACAAGGACAAGCATAAGCCCGGCGGCGAACCAGAATCCGGAATCAACATCGAAAGCAAGACCGAATACCTGGAAAAAACTGTTGAATCCATGGGGCTTTCGGTACGCGCTTTGAAATGTTTGAAACGCCTGGGTGTGGATTATATTTTTGAGCTGGTGGAAAAAAGCGAGCACGAGCTGCTAAACTCCAAGAATTTCGGTAAGAAGTCCCTGGAGGAGATCATCAGCAAGCTGATCGAATACGATCTGGGATTGGGCCAGAGGCTTCCAGAATCGCTGCGCTTGGAATACAGGGAAAGATACCTGAAAAAAGAAAACAACATCGAGGTTATGGAGGACTAGTACCATGAGACATGCCAAAGACGGATACAAGCTGCGGCGCAGCCCGGCCCACCGCCGCGCCCTGCTGCGCAATCTGACTGCCAGTGTGGTCGAAAAGAACCGTGTGACCACTACTCTGACCAAAGCCAAGGCGGTCCAACCCATCGTGGAAAAGATGGTTGGCCTGGGCAAGGCAGGCACGCTTGCCGATAAGCGCCGGGCCCTGGCTTATTTCTTTACGCGCCAGACGGTTCAGAAGCTGTTCGATGAAGTGGCTCCGCGATTTATGGACCGTCAGGGCGGTTATACGCGCATTATCCGCGGTGACTTCCGCAAGGGCGACGGTGCCGAAACCGCGATCATCGAATTCGTCGATTACCAATTTGTTGCCAAAGATAAAAAGAAAAAAGATAAAAAAGCGGCAAAAAAATAAGCATGGGCGGGCATAGCTCAATGGTAGAGTACAAGCTTCCCAAGCTTGGTGTTGCGGGTTCAAATCCCGTTGCCCGCTTTTTAAAATTAAGGGATTGATCCCAAGGAGAACCCATGGCAGTATTCAACCAGAAAAAACCATCGCTGGCGGTGAATCCGCTTCCGGCTGCAACAACCGGTAGCCAATCTTCAGTTGTCGGCAAAACCCTGTTGATAAAAGGCGAAATATTTTCCGATGACGAGATTCTCATCGAAGGCAGGATCCAGGGCAAGATCTCGGTCAAAAATCGGCTGGTCATCGGCGCTGATGGCGTCGTGGAGGCCGATATCGAAGCCAGGGAAGTGGTTATCAGGGGCAAGGTTACCGGCAATGTCAAGGGCAGCCAGAGGGTGGAGATCGTTCCCGCCGGCACTTTGCACGGCAATATCCAGTCGCCGCGGGTGGTAATCGCCGACACCGGCTTTTTCGAGGGCAGTATCGAGATGCACCTGCGCGATGACAAGAACAGTGCTAAAGAAGAAAAACAGGCGGAAATCCAGCAACAACCCGCTGGTAATGAGAACGCCAATCCCCAGAAGCCGCCACGCAAATAATGCCGGCCTGGTTCCTGCTGCTTGAGCCCGAACCGCTTTCGGCCGCCGAAAACATGGCCCGGGATGAAACTCTGTTCAACCTTTGCCATGAAAAAAAATGCGGTTTTTTACGACTTTACGCCTGGGAAAAACCTACCTTTTCCATCGGCGTCTCGCAGAAGGTAAAACGCACTCTGGATCTCGAATTCATCCGCCGCCAAGGATGTGAATATGTCCGGCGCCTGACCGGCGGCAAAGCCGTGCTCCACAACGTTGAGATAACTTACGCCGTGGCTTCATCCGAGGACCTTTTTTTCAAGGAACATGATCTGCACCAGTCCTATATGCTGATCTCCCGGGTACTGGTACAAGCTATCCGTTCCCTGGGCGTGGACGCCACACTGTCCAAGGGCAGTGCCGCTGAACTTTCACGAAGCCATAATCCCTGTTTTTCCTTTCCCACCCCGCATGAGATCGAGGTTCGCGGGAAAAAGATAGTGGGCTCGGCTCAAAAACGTGATAAAGTGGCGCTGCTGCAGCACGGCTCCATCCCCCTGTCCATGGACTATGACTTGTATGCCGGCGGAGCAAATTTTGCCGCCGCCATGCTGCAAAAAAGTATGACCACCTGGGGGGACATTTCCCCGTGCAGGCCTGATGAGTTGAAAGACGCGTTGGTTCGTGGTTTCCGGGATTTCGTCAAGGCTGATTTGGTCCAGATGGCATTCAGCTCCGGGGATCTGGACCGCGTGGCGGCGCTCAGGGAAAAGTATTCCTCCGATGCCTGGAACCTGGCTCATTAGTTCTGTCCTTTTCCTCTCTCTGCTGATGGTTCCGGCCGCGAACCCGGCTGCCGGGCGCCAGCACGAGATCCAACTGCGGCGCAACGACTACATGCGCATACCCGCCCCGGCGCAACTGCAGCGTGCCGAACTGTCCAAAGCAATACTGCGCGTATTCAGTGACGACGAAAAGAAGGGTGGCCTCTATTTTGACAGCGGCCTTTTCCCCGTGGTGCGGCCGGCCCTGCAACAATGGACCAGGGAGTTCGCTTCCGGTCCGGTCTCGTTCTGGGCCTGGATGGGCACTCGCAAGTTTGCCTGGCTGGACCATGCCGGTCTCCTGGATACGGAGTGGTCTGAGAGGAAGCCGCAGCTGATTCCCAAGCTCGACCTTTTCAATCCCCAAGCCCAAGATCTGATCGTCAAGCTGTTCGCCCAGCTGGCCCACCAGCCGATCCAAGGCATCCTGGTCCAGGACGACCTGACCTTGCTGATCGGCGAAGGATTTTCCAACTGGGGCAAGGCCAGTTTTACCCGCAGCAGCGGCCTGGCGGCCGACCCGAAGCGCATGCTGACCGAGGGATCACTCCACAACCGGGTTTGGGAGGATCTGAAGGTAGGTCGGGTGGCAGAAACGTTCTCAAAGCTCGTGACTGCTTGCCGCCAGGCGAATCCTGCCATCCAGATCGGCCTGAATGTTCATTACGAAGCGCCTTTGACCCCGCAGCGAGCCCGCTCCTGGTACGCTTTTGATGCGCGGGTGCTAAACACGGCCGGGGTCGATCTTTTTTACCTGATGGCTTATCACCGCCAAATAAAAGCTGAAATGAAATTGCTGGAAGGGGACAGCCGCATCTATTTCCGCCTCATGCTGGAGGCAGCTCTGAAGTCCTGGGGCAACAAACTGGCCGTCAAGCTGCAGGTGCGCGACTGGCAGACCAGCGAACTGATCCCTTTTTCCGAGTTGAAAACCTACTACGACCTGATCCCTGCCGGAGTCGAACGCGTCTGCTTCGCCGCCGCCGACCCGGATGACATCGATTTGATTTCCAGGATCATCACGAAGAACCGTGACGAGTGACGCGTAACGCGTGACGAGGGTAGGGGCGATTCGCCAAGCGAAACGCCGGCGGACGGGTCGCCCTTAAGAAATTGAACTGAAATCAAAGTTTGCTCCAAAGTTTTTTTCTTAACACTAACACTACCACTAACACTGATTTTTTATTTAAAAAATCGCTTTTCAAGGCAACCTATTTTGATTTCAAACGTCTATATAGTTGGAAGCTTTGAGGAGTGAGGAAAATGAAAAAAATGCTTTTTTATTTTTTGCTGTTGCTGATGCAGCTGTACAAATAACCTCCTTCCAGGTGGCGCCGATCCCGCGCTGCCATTGAACTGTTTGTCAATCCAACTGTTTTATCTTACAATTGTGTTTATGCGGAGGCGTGAACATGAAAAAACTGCTGATATTACTGTTGGTCCTAGCGGCGGCGTATTTCGCCTATCAAAAATTTGTCGTCAGCAGCCTTTCCGATGAACAGAAGCAAGTTCAGGTGCTGGCCGATGAATTTTCGGCGGCCAAGCAGCGGCTGGCCCAGGCCGAACGCTCGGCGGGCATAAGCGGCATGGACACCACCGGGGACTTTGATGGCGTGGTGCACGCAGTCGGCACAATGCTGGAGAAGCTGCAGAGGCTTGCCGATGGGCTGACCGAGGAGAAAGCAGTCGATATGGCTGACAAATTGGCTGAGGAGATGCGGGCGTTTCTTGACAGGAAACAATAGCAGGGAAGAGAAAGGGAAGAATGAGGGAAGAGAGAGGGAAGAGAAAGTAAGAGGAAGAAACAGCAATTGCCGATCTCTTAAAAAATTTGCTTCCCTTTGTTTCCCCTCTGCTTTTCCCGCTCTCTTCCTTTTTGTTTGATTTTGTTGCTTTTAACTTTTAAAAAAAGATAAAATAGCAATGCGAGTAATTCCCCGGAAAAGGAGGCAGCATGAAAAAAGAAAACAAGGGCTTCGGCAGGAGAGAATTTTTAATTAAGAGCGTGGGCGGCGCGACGGCGGCCGGATTATTGGGCAAATCGGGATT
>JALHTJ010000268.1 GCA_022865785.1 Candidatus Aminicenantota bacterium | reverse complement strand
ATGTTTATTTCGTTGTAGTTTGCTATCATTTTGAAACTTTTAGATTTTTAACAATTTTTCGCGAGTTGGGGCTTTATAAGCAAAAGGTACTAAAATCGAACCAGGTGAGATTGCCTGATTTTTCCCTACCTTTTGTATCTTGGAATTACCAAAAAACCAAACGCAAGTGTATTTGCGATTAGAGCATCTTTATGCAAGTTGTCTTCGCTAAACTTATCGCCCCATAAATGCACTACTAGGGCGAACACAATCTCATTTATACGGAACTGCCAGGCTCCTGGTCCGGTTGTTGCAGACTTGCAAAATTCTATATATACTTTTTAATTGTGGATAACAATTCTATAAAATCCTATTACGGTTCTCCGGCTTTCAGCCAGGTTTGGCAGAATATTGATTACTTGAATGAAAAGCAGCTCAAGATTTTGACAGGAAAATTCCGGGATTTTTACAACAAGGCGCCGGGGCCCAGGGTCGCCCGCATAAGAGGGCGTTACTTTCTCATGTTTTTGTTTTTGCGCTATACCGGCGCCCGGATTTCCGAGGTCGCCGGCATCGATGACCAGGTCGATGTGGATTATCGCTCTGCTGACGTTACCCTGGCCGTCCTAAAACGTCACAACCCCCATAAGAAAAACATGAGAAAAATGATTCCCGTGCCGCTGCAGGCGGTAACTAAATTGGCCCGTTACCTGGCACGGTATCCCGAAATGAAGGGCAAAGCTTTTTCTATTGACCGTTCAAATTTTTTCAGACTATTTCAAAAGCTTACCCTGGAGTGCGGGTTTTCCAAGACCCTCGCCCATCCGCACGTCCTGCGCCATACCCGAGCCATGGAATTGGTCCGGGCCGGCGTTCCGTTGACCATCGTGCAACAGATCCTGGGCCATTCGAATTTGAATACCACGGCCGTTTACCTGCAATTTTCCGGCCAGGAAGCCAAAGCGATTCTGAAGGACCGCGGGCTTATATGATCCCCAAATTCGGACACAAGATTGCGCTTTTCAATTGCAGTGTTCCGTCTTTGTTGCTTTTAAACTGCTAAGTTATTTTCGCTGTTCATCGTTTTAGCGGATGACTACAAAATCAACTCCTGTCGGTCATGCCCGGTTGATCATAACAAATTCTGGCGCAAAGGGAACGAATCGTGGTAAAATCGATCCATGCAGCAAACAATTCTGGAAATAAAAAACCTGAGCAAAAGCTATGGCGAAACCATTGCTTTGGCCAATTTCAGCCTGAGCCTGAAAAAAGGTGAAGTGCTGGGCCTGCTTGGCCCTAACGGCGCCGGCAAGACGACCCTGATCTCGATCCTCTCCGGTACCCTGCGCGATTTCACCGGCAGCGCCAGCTTCAAAGGCCAGGACCTGTTCAGCGATCGCCGTTTGAAAAACCTGATCGGCATCGTCCCGCAGGAGATGGCCTTTTATGAAGACCTGGGGGCGCTGGAAAACCTGATGTTCTGGGGCGGGCTTTACGATATCCCGAAAAAGGAATTGAAGAGGCGGGCGCTGGAATTGCTGGCGGTGGTGGAATTAAGCGCCCGGGCCAAGGAACCGATCAAGAAATTCTCGGGCGGCATGAAGCGGCGGCTGAACATCGCCATCGGCCTGGTCCACCAGCCCGAGCTGCTGCTGCTGGACGAACCTACGGTGGGCATCGATGTCCAGGCCAAGGTCAACATCCTTGACATCATTCGCAATATCGGCCAACAGGGGACGTCCGTCGTCTTCACCACCCACCAGCTCTCCGAAGTGGAGCAGATCTGCTCGCGCATCGCCATCATGGACAAGGGGGTCGTCCTCGCTGAAGGCACACTGGCCGAACTGATCCGCATCGTCGGCGAGAAAGAGATCGTCGAGGTGAGCGGTGAGTTCAGCGCCGACGCCTTTTCGGCGATCATCCGCCAGTCGGACGGCAACGGCATGGAGATCCTGTCGGTCACCGACAACCAGGCCCACCTGGCCTTCGCCGACTCCGAGCGCATCCCGGCCATGATGCAGCACCTGTTCAAGCACCACCTGCCCATCTCCGACCTGAAGATCAAGTCGCCCAACCTGGAGGCGGTGTTTCTCAAAATGACCGGCAGGAGTTTACGCGATTGAGCCGCACAACTCTGATCATCGGCAACGACATCAAACGCCGGCTGAGAGCGCCCATGGCCACCATCCTGTTCCTGATCATCCCCCTGGCCATGACCGCCCTGATCGGCATGATCTTCGATCCCGGTTCGGGCGGTGAAACCAAGCTGCCGGCAATCAAACTGCTGCTGGTCGACAAGGACAAGGGCCTGGCTGCAAAATTCCTGGTCGGCGCCTTCGATCAGAAAGAGATAAAAGACATGTTCCAGGTGACGTTGATCGATGAAGCGGCAGGCGAGAAGCTGATGAAAAAGGGCAAGGCGTCGGCCATGCTGATCATCCCCGAAAATTTCAGCGATGATCTGGCCGAACAGAAAATCAGCACCCTGGAAGTCGTTAAAAATCCATCAGAGGAATTCCTGCCCGGAGTGGCCGAGGAGTTCGCCAACACCATGGCCGTCGGCTTCTCGGCCATTGTCCAGGTGTTCGCCGACGAGCTGAAGATCATTAAAAGCGCCAGCAAATTAAATCTTGAAGCCATCTCCATTGCCGAGCTGACGCCGTTTCTGGAAATGGCCAGGATCAAGATCATCGCCCTCAACTCCTACCTGTCGCCGCTGCTGCTGCAGCTTAAAACCAGCACCACGACCAAGCCCGGAAAAACCGCCAAGCCCAAGGGCTTCAATATTTTTGCCTATATCATGCCGGGCATGCTGATCATGTTCCTGCTCTTCATCATCGAAGCGTTCATGCGCGACATCCAGAACGAACGCGCCGACGGCAAGATCCGGCGCATGATGTTCTCCCCGCTCACGACCCGCGAGCTGATCGCGGCCCGCATCTTCAGCGGCTGGCTGATGGGCGTGCTGATCTGCCTGACAGCCATGGCCGTGGGCACGCTGATCTTTTCGATCGACTGGGGCAATAGCCTGCTGGTGCTCATCCTGGTCGTGGTCAGCTGTTTCTGGTGCGCTGCTTTTTTCGCCATGCTCAACGCTTTCTTTAAAAACAAGAACCAGGCCGGAGCCTTTGCCGCTCCCATCATCCTGGTATTTGCCGCTTTCGGCGGCAGCATGCTGCCCCTGGAACAAATCCCCCAGGGCATGCGCTGGCTGGCCAAATTCACCGTCAACAACTGGTTCATCACCGGCAGCCAGGAAATCATGGCGGGAGGCATCCCGCACGGTTCACTCATCGTATTGTCGGTTTCCGGACTGTTTTTCGCCATGGTGGCCATGATCGCTCTGCAGCGGCGGCTCAGCACCTGAAATCCCGCATGAACCCTAAGGAAAGATCATGAAGAAAATATGGCATATCGGTTACCTGGACCTGAAACTGATGGTCAAGGACAAGGCTTTCTTTTTTTGGGTGTTGGTCTTCCCCCTGGTATTCATCCTCATTTTCGGCAACCTGTTCAGAGGGAGCAAAACCGACACCAAGGCCTCGCTCATAGTTTTGAACCAGGACAAAGGCAAGTGGGGAGCTTATTTCAGCGAGAAACTGAAATCCCCGGGCATTGAACTTGCGGTTACGAAGAGTGAGCCCAAGGACTATTTTCGCATGCTGGTCATCCCGGCCGATTTTTCGCTTAAGATTGAAAAGCGGGCCGCCCAGACCCTGCTGCTGAAAAAAGACGAGGACGCCAATATGCAGGCCGGCGCCGTGGCCGAAACCAGGATCGCCCAGGCCATTGTCAAGCTGATATCCGAGCTGATCATTTACGGCAACCACCGTGACATCAAGGCCTTCTTCGATTCCCGCAGCCCCTACCGCGACCTGGTGCGGGTACGGACGCGCCTGCCCAGAGACACCATCGCCAAGATACCTTCGGGATTCGACCATGTCATCCCCGGCATCCTGATCCAGTTCGTGATGATGATGGTGCTGCTCTACGGCGGCATCTCGGTGATGGAGGACCGCAAGCGGCGGGTATTGGCCCGCATCCTCTATTCCTCTGCGTCGTTCGCCGAGCTCTTCGCCGGCAAATTCCTGGGGCGCGTGCTCATGGGGCTGCTGCAATCGGCCATCCTGATCACCGGCGGCAAACTGTTTTTCCACTTGAACCTGGGCAATATTTTTATCTCTTTTCTGAACATCCTGGTCTTCACCCTGGCCATGGCCTGCCTAAGTATTTTTATCGGTTCGGTCCTGAAAAAAGAGGAATTGATCGTCGGGGTTTCAGTACTGTTGGCCAACATGTTCTCCGCCCTGGGCGGCTGCTGGTGGCCGGCCGAGATCGTGCCGCCCGCTTTCCGGACCCTGGGCATGATCTCCCCCGCCTACTGGGCCATGGACGTGTTCCACAAGATCATCTTCTTCGGCAAGGGCTTCGCTGCCATCTGGCCCAACCTGCTCCTGCTGCTGGCCTTCACCGCCGTGTTCATGGCCCTGGCCCTGCGCTTCTTCAAGATCAACGAATAAAGACCATCCCTGACCACTCTCAAAAAATATGCCCGGGCGGTTGGCTGCCGCCTTGAAATCAAGTTGATTCCGAAGCGCTCAAACGGCCGCTCAAAAATGCACGCTTCATAGTTCTATCTTGGCCTACGAGTTTTTCAGTAAAAAGTAATAAAGTCTTACACCGTCCATGTTTCCCCAAAGTTCATTTTTGAGACGTGATCCCGGAGATACAATCGGCCATCAGTTTATCGATGTCAGCCGGCAGTTTACTCAGAGTCATTGCCGAGGATATTTCCTTCGCCGGAAGCATGCTCGGACTCAACACTGCCAAGAAAGCCACAACCACAAGCAGAGATCTCATTCTTCCTCCTTGCGAAAAACAATCAGGACAGACGCACCCAGAACAATCAACAGCACGGAACTCATCACACCCAACCAGTTGTGGCCGATGAAAGCCAGCTGCCGATCGGCAAAGAGCAACCAATCGTTGAGTTCAATCATAGCGTTGGCAACAAGGATCAGCAACAGGACGAACGCAAAGGCCAAGGAATAAGCTTTGTGGAACAGATGGACTTCGCGTTCATCCCAGCGCTTCATCAGCGCATTCTGAGGACCAAGCAGCATGGAGTAAAGCAGCCAGCCACAAAGGATGCCGGCATTGCCGGCAACCCGGTGCAACTGGGAAAAAAATACAAGCAATCCGACCAGGACCATGGCCCAGGCCCGCCCTGGAATCGAAAGTTCACTCAGCCAATTGGTTTTTGTCTTGTTGATCATTTTTTACCTCCGTTAAATAAAAAACTTCTTCCAAAGATTTCTGAAAATATTTGGCTATCCGCAGCGCCAACTTCACCGAGGGATTGAACTTTCCCTTTTCAATGGCATAGATCGTCTGGCGTGAAACTCCAACCCTATTTGCCAGAT
>JALHTJ010000267.1 GCA_022865785.1 Candidatus Aminicenantota bacterium | reverse complement strand
GTGCCTTCATCGTTCGCCGCTCTTGCTTGTTTTCATCAGATTTTGATTGTAAAGAACAGGGGAAAAAAAGTCAACAAGAGAGTAGTTAGTAGACAGTAGTTAGTAGAAAAAGCAACAGGATTTCATGCGCATGCCTTTCTACAAACTACTAACTACTGGCTACTTCTTCCTGCGCTTTGCCGCGGCAGGCTTTTTTGCCGCTTTGGCTTTTTTTACAGCCGCTTTTTTCGCCTTGGCCGGCACAGTCACCATGTTTTTCTTGATCTCGGCTTGGGCTGCGGCCAGCCTGGCGATGGGCACGCGAAAAGGCGAGCAGGAGACGTAATCCATGCCCACCCGGCAGCAGAATTCGACCGATTTAGGGTCGCCGCCATGTTCGCCGCAAATGCCGATCTTGAGCCCGGGCTTTGTTTTCCGGCCTTTTTCAATGGCCATTTTGACCAGCATACCCACTCCGGCCTGGTCGAGCGACTGAAAGGGATCGTCGCTGAAGATGCCGGCTTTTTTTTCATCAACGTACTCGGGCAGGAACTTGCCGGCGTCGTCACGGGAAATACCCATGGTCATCTGGGTCAGGTCGTTGGTGCCGAAAGAGAAAAACTCGGCCACTTCGGCCATCTGGTCGGCAAGCAACGCCGCCCGCGGCACTTCGATCATGGTGCCGACAAGGTATTTCAGTTTAGCGCTCCTGGTTTTTATGATCTCGTCTGCGACCTGCCTGGTGCGGATCTCCAGGATCTGCAGCTCCTTTTTATCGATGGTCAGCGGGATCATGATCTCGGGATAGACCTTTATCCCCGAGGCGGCGCATTCGCAAGCGGCTTCGATGATGGCCCGCACCTGCATGTCCAGGATCTCGGGGTAGGTGATGGCCAGGCGGCAGCCGCGATGCCCGAGCATGGGGTTGGATTCGTGCAACTGTTCGATCCGGTAGCGGATCTTTTCAAAAGGAACGCCGATCTCTTGCGCCAGTTGCCTTTGCTTATCCTCGCTGTGGGGCACAAATTCGTGCAGCGGTGGATCGACGAGGCGGATGGTCACCGGGAAGCCGTCCATGGCTTTGAAAATCCCCTTGAAGTCCTCTTTCTGAAAAGGGAGCAGCTTGTTCAGGGCGTCAACGCGGCCGTCAAGTGTATCGGCCACGATCATTTCCTGGATGGCCAGGCGGCGCTCCTCGGTGTCGAAGAACATGTGTTCGGTGCGGCAGAGTCCGATGCCTTCGGCCCCCAGGTCGACGGCCTTACTGGCGTCGTAAGGGGTATCGGCATTGGTGCGCACCTTGATGGCGCGGATCTTGTCCACCCAGCCCATCAGGGTCTTGAACGCGGCCGGGGGCTCGGGCTTGATAAGGCGCAGGGCGCCGCGGTAAACCTGGCCGCTGGAGCCGTTGAGCGTAAGTTCCTCACCCTTTTTGACCACCATGTCGCCGACCGTTAATTCTTCTTTTTCATAGTTGATGTTCAGATTTTCGCAGCCGACAATGCAGCACTTGCCCCAACCGCGGGCCACCACGGCCGCGTGTGAAGTCTTGCCCCCGGTGGCGGTCAAGATGCCCTGGGCGGCATGCATACCGCCAACGTCTTCGGGGCTGGTCTCCTTGCGCACCAGGATGACTTTTTCGCCTTTGGCGGCAGCAGCTTCTGCTTCTTTGGCATTGAAAACCACCTTGCCGGTAGCGGCGCCGGGCACGGCATCAATGCCCGCGACCAGAAAATTCTTCTTCATCTCGTCTTTTTGGTCGGGATCGATGATCGGGTAGAAGATCCCTTCGATGTCCTTGTCT
>JALHTJ010000266.1 GCA_022865785.1 Candidatus Aminicenantota bacterium | reverse complement strand
CCTATCTTCACCTTTTGCAGCGGGGCCAGCAGGTAGTGCCAGCGCAGGCTGCGCAAGACCAGGCTCAGGGCGATGACCGCCAACACCGGCAGCAAATACCAGTAATTGGCGCGGCCCAATGCCAGCAGCATCTGGCTGAAACTGACCTGGCGAAAGGCCAGGTAAATAAAAAACATGCTGACGGCGATCCCGGCAAGTACTTTCCATTTTCGGCTGATTTTCTTGAACTCCATTATAACTCCTGTATAGCAAATCCCCCGGGCATTGTCAAAACTCAAGTCAGCGAAGGCCAGGATCCCCGGCAACTATTCAAACAAAAAGAAATTGACACTTTATTTTGATTGTGTTAAAAACAAATTGCAGATCAGCTGTCACACGAAATGTGCCAATGGAGGTGAGTCATGGAATTATCCACCTTTCAAATCAGCAAGATCGAATTGATCGCCGAGTACGAGATGGCCGTCATGGAGCTTTACTGGGTGTACAGCGAAACATTTCCCGAACACAGGACATTCTGGATCGACATGGCCGACGATGAGAGAAAGAATACGGAATGGATCCGTTCGACCATCGAACTGATCAAATGCAATAAGATCGACTACAACCGCGACCGTTTCAATATCGAAGCCATCAGGACCTCCATGAACTTCATTAAAGCCCAGATCAAGGAAACTCTTGACCAGAAGGTATCCATAACCACTGCCCTGGCCAATGCCGCCGGTATCGAGGATTCCATGGCCAAGAAAAAATTCTACGAGATCATCAAGGACGACAATCCTGAAGCCAAGGCCTTGTATCAGAAGTTTCTTGCGGAAAACCAGAGCCACAGGGACAGACTGAACCTATACCGCAGCAAATTCAAATAGCGTAATCCTAGAACCTGAAAGGGGATTTCGGGAGGCAAAAATGCCGGTGGTGATCGTGAACATGCTCAGTGGGCGCAACGCAGCAACCAAGAAGGCCTTGCTGAAAAAAGTGACCGCCGCGCTAACCTCGACTTTGGCCGTGGCTCCGGAGAGCGTGCGGATCATTATCCAGGAAATGTCCAGCGAACACTACGGCATCGCCGGGCTGCCGGTTGAGGAATACCGGGCCCGCAAAAGCGAGTCTACAAAAAAAACCAATAAAAAACATGCCGGCATATAAACTGATGCTGATGTTGGCCAGGAGAGCGCCATGCGTAAAAAACTCTTTTTTATTTTTTTCATGATCACGGGAATTGTCGTGACAGGCCAAACCGGTTTCGAATCCGATGTTTTCAAAACCGCGGCGAGCGATCTGCAAATCACCTTCATCGGTCACGGCTCCTTGCTGTTCAATTTTGGCAAACTGCATATTTACGTTGATCCCGACGGCCGACTGGCCGATTTCAGCCTTTTTCCCAAAGCCGACCTGATCCTGATCACCCACCAGCATGGCGACCATTTTGATCCGGCGGCGATCAAGACGCTGAGTCAGGATTCAACTCAACTTTTCGTCAGCCCCGCCTGCCAGCCGCTGCCGGCAACGGCGCATATTCTGAAAAACGGCGACACCATCCAAACCAAAGGGGTGGCCGTTGCCGCCGTTCCGGCCTACAACATTATCCACCAGCGCGCCAGTGGCCTGCCCTTTCATCCGCGTGGTGAAGGCAATGGCTATGTACTCACTTTTGCCGGCTTACGCGTCTACGTGGCCGGCGACACGGAGAACATCCCGGAAATGAATGATTTTCGCGATATCGCCGTGGCATTTCTGCCCATGAACCTCCCCTATACCATGACCCCGGAAATGACCGCCAAAGCGGCCCAAGCGATAAAACCGCGCGTACTCTACCCCTACCATTTTTCAGACACCGATCCGCAAAAGCTTGTGTCTTTGCTGAAGGATGATCCCGCCATTGAAGTGCGCATCCGCAAATTGAACTGACAGAGTTTCGACTGGATGCTGGGCAAAGAATTCCGCGGTTTGGCTGAAACCGTAACCCGTACCTACGGCAACAACCCCTGGTTTTTCTTGAGGGAATTGGCCCAAAACAGTCGTGACGCCGGGGCGCGCAACATCCGGGTCGAAGCACTGGCAACTCAGCAGGGAATGGAAACGCTCAACTTCGCCGACGACGGCCGCGGTATGACTCTGGCCTACGCCCGACGTTTTCTTTTTCGTCTCTATGCCTCGGACAAAACCGCGGACCACAAAGCAGCCGGAAAATACGGTATCGGTTTCTGGACCATCCTCGGTTTCCAGCCAACCCTGATCCATTTGCAGTCCCGCCGCGGCAAAAATTCCTGGGCCGTGGAGTTGGATAGCGAATTGAACGTCCGGCCGGCAGTCTGCCTGTTGACCCGCTCCGGTACGACCGTTTCAATGAGTCGTCCAGCCGTTTTTCCTCTGCCCACGGAATTTAAATCGCGTCTGGAAATTGAATTACGGGAATACTGCCAGTATCTCCGGCGCAACAACCGCCAGGCGGACATGCTGCCGGTGTGGTTCGCAGGAAAAAATCTCACCCGTCCCATGGCCTTGCCGGAGCCGTTCAGCTGCCGGTTTCGCAGCGGCTCGGTTGAAGGGGCAGTGGGACTCGCGGCAAAGCCCCACGTCCGGCTATATGCCCGCGGTCTGCCGGTTTGGCAGGGAGCATTACTGAAGCAGATGACACACCTGCAAATGAACGAGGATGGTTGTGCGGAGATAGGCCGCAACCTGGCGCCGGTGTTCCTGCTCAACGGCAACCGTCTTGACGTGACTTTTTCCCGAAATTTGGCTTTGGAAAACAGCGCACTGGAAAATGTGCGCAGAAAGGCCGAGAAAGCGCTGCGCCGCCTCTTGGAGTTGTCTTTGGAGCGGACTTTTCCCAGAACCCGGCTCCAGCGCAGTTGCGACCGTTCCCTGGCGGCTTTGCAGCGTATTTTGCGACCGGGCTGGCATTGGCTGCCGCTGTTCCTGCTCCTTATCGTGCCCCTGGAAATCACCATCTTGCGCCACTTGTTCCCTGCCGTCACCGCGGTCCGGACTTCTCCGTTCAGCCTGCAATCCACAACTTTGTCGTATGGCGGAGCTACGGTCAGCCTGTCTGTTTCCCCGCAGGAACCGCCGTTTTTTTACCAGCCAAACATTCCGGCCTGGTTCAGGCTGTTCGCCGCCGATGCTTATGATATCCAGGCCGGCTTTGTCCGCCGGGCCGAACCAAGCCACTTGCCGGGGCAACACACCCAGTATTGCCGGCCGGACCAGGTTTGGAGTATGCGCTTACAGGCGGAAACAGGGGGAGAGATTTTTTTGCCAATGCCGCCAGGGCATGCCCTGCAGACGGGATCGGTGCACCTGGATGGCCGCAGGATCAATTCCATCTTCAGCAGCGTTCAGGGCGAAGCCATTGCCGCTATTCCCGGCAACGGCGGCATAGTCGAATATCGTTCCTGCCCCGCAGGACAGCGTCGTGAGCTGACAGCCGCTGATATTTTGCACCTGACCCTCCTGCCCCCGGAACTCTCATTGCCTCCAGCCCTTGAAAAATCCATGCAGGAATCCCGTGCCTATACGATCGCCGAACGAGTGTCCCTGGCCCGGATGCTGGTTGGAAATATGGTCACTTATGACACATCAGTGCCCACCGCCAATCAGTACTTGCGCCTGGCCGGTGGCCAACCCTGGCTGGAAAAAGTGTTGCGCATCACCAAGGGTGATTGCGATATCATAAACGGTCTGAATGTCCTGCTTTTAAGAAGGATGGGGATTCCTTCCCGGCTGGTCATAGGCATGATCGGTGAGCATGGCAGAGCCCGTCCCCTGCTTCATGCCTGGAGCGAATATTTCGATCAGGGTTGGCTTGTCACTGATGCCAGCGCCGGCAGGCCGGCTGACCATTCCGTCACGGCCGCTTACCCCAATCCCGGCCGCGGCATCAGCCTTACCTTGCCTGTGGATGATGCCCGGACAGAGGATACTCGGGTGTTGAATCGCTTGCTCGGGCCGACCTTGATATTGCTGGTCATTGCCGCTGCAGCCGGTCTTCTATTTGTCACTAGGAATAAGAGCGGCGCCGAGGCTTCTCTTCCGTCCGATGCACAAATGAGGAATCAGCTTATGCAGCTCGTCGGGCAAGCCATGCTTCAGCCGGAAATATGGGGCCGGGACAATCCACTGTGGAGCCATCGCATTTTACCAACTGCCAATGGAAAATCCTTGTCTGTCCGCCAGGCCCTGCGCCTGCTCGACAGAAAAAAGCTGTTCATTACCGCTAACCGCAACCCCTTGGCCATGGCCATGGCCGGCAGCGGGATTACAGTTCTTGATCTAAGCCAACCGCTTTATGCTCCCCTGCGCACCCTGTTCAGCGCCGCAATCAACACTGATATGCTCTGCCAATTACGGCCGCAGCCGCCGCTTCCGGCCCCCGGCCTTGAATACGCTTTGCTCGGCGCGGTCAATGATATTATAAATAAAGCGCTGCACATGCATGTTCTCTGCCTGATCGCCCCCGGCCTGAACAGTACCGACCTGTTGAAAATCGCCCTGCCGGTTCCGCTCCGCCATGGCCCGTTTTTTTTCCCGCAGCGCTTTGTCGCAGTGAATCCAGCCGGGGCGACTTTCCGGCATTTGTCCTCTTTGTTCAACCACAACCAACCTCTGGCCGTTTTCAAATTCCTGAGTCGTTTGCACGCCGACCGGCTGCTGGACGCAGAAGCTAATCCAGCTCTATTGAAAAAAGCGGCCCGCAGCTTATTGAGGACATGTTCATGAACGATTTCCTCCTTTCAACTGAAGGCAACAGTGCTAGCAACTCTTTTGGCGACCTGCTGTCCGTGGATGCCGACGCCCACCTGCAGAAACTGGCGGCCTGCATGTTCCCCTCTCCCGCCCAGCTTCCCGTGGAGTTGGTGCGCGCCGCCCTGAAAAGAGGGGCCGCCACAGTGGACGTTCAGGTGCGGAACCGCTATCTGACCATAAGCGATAACGGGGACGGGATCAGCAGCAGCCAGTGGCTTTCCCTGGCCTGCGCTTTTGACTCCGGACGTAACGCCGCGGACAGGGAAAAAGCCATCGCCGCCCTGCAAAGTGAATCCATCCCAGGAATCGGTCTGCTGGCTGTTTCGATCCCGGGAAACCTGGGTATCAAAATCGAAAGCTCAGGCAGCGAGGGCAAAAGGACCATGCATATCGAAGCCGGACATATGCGCCAACTGGATTCTTCCGCTTGGATCTTGGGTACCCGCATTTCGATCTCCCGCAGCCGCGGCCGGGCGGAAGCAGAAAAAAAACTGATCCGTGAATTGTGTGCCGCCGTTCCCCAGGATATCATGCTCAACGGCAATAAACTGGAAAAAAAGTCTTTGCTGAGGAGGCCCCTGGCCCAACGGGAAATCGATCTCAGCCCAGACTGCAACCAAGCATCCATAGCTATACCGTCCCGAGGCGATGTTTGCCGGATATGGCTACTGGACCAGGGCATTCCCTGGCAGGCGTTCACCAGCGCTTCCTATCATGGCCTGGTCTTTGAAGCTGCCTTGGAAAGCGGTTCACCGCCATCAGCTTCATGTTTTTCCATGCTGGCCAAAGCTGCCGGCCAGCTTTATCTATGGCTGGCCGCGCACTACATGTCCTTTCCTGAAAAATATCAGGAACGCATCGAAGAACTCATTTTCAAAAAAGAGCGCCTTTATGGCGATCTCAAACTGCTCTCGGCCTTTACCCCATTCCGTCTGTGGCGTTCAAAGCGCCGCCTGAACCTTGAGGAGTTGCGCCGCAAAGCGGAAAATGAGACCCTATACGCTCTGCCCCTTGGCAGTGATCCCAGCCTTGTTCTCAGTCGCCATGAACAAGCTTTGCTGCTGACTCCCCTGCAAAAGGACTTTCTGCTCAACCACTTGCACCTGCCTCTTGTCGCGCCGGCCGTCCATATGGAAACGGTCGGCAAACTTAAAGGAAGGTTTTCTTTCTACTTGCGAAAAATGATCCGGCTTGCTGCCGCACTCCCACAGCGCCTGGTTAAAATTCTGCCACCCGACCAGATGGATAGTGAAGAACAATATTTATGCCGTGAACTGATGAACCATTGGCAACACCGGCAGCTTGGCGATACGCCGGGGCGGCCGTCGATCCCCCTGACCGTGGTCATGGTAGGCGGCCGCGGCCTGGCTCCTGCATTTTGGCTGCATGCAGGCCAGGGCAGAGTGCTGCATATCAGACGCCGGCATCCTTTGATCCGCCAGGCGCTATGCTGTGTCCGCCGTGACCCAGCCAATAGCGAATTGATCTTTGCGGCATTGGCTCCGGACATTTTTGACAGCCGGCGCTTATTGTTTTAAAATACAGGGAATAATTTTCCTGAAAGAGGTAAAAAATGCCTGCCTATCAAAAAATCGTCTGGATCGGCTTGGGCGTGACCGTGATTGCCATTCTCGCCCTGAGTTATTTTATGTTTTTGGCTCCGGAATCACCGCAAAAAACTCCGGACCTGCCTGAACCGGCCGCGTTACTCAAACTCCAGGAAGCGGCTGCTCCGGCCGATGTGGAAGTGGATGATCCCAACATCACCCCCCTTGATCTGGTTCTGGAACAAAGCGACGATTCGGTCAGGGAACTAATCGCTGCCGCTGCTGTTCCTGCCGCCTGGCACGAATGGAGCCGTCAGAAAGACCTGATTCGCATGGTGGTGGCGGCAGTGGACAATATCGCCAATGGTCTCAGCCCGGCTGCGCAGCTGCCGTTCCTGGCCCCGGCGGACAAATTTTCAGCCATTGAAAAAAACGGTAACTTCATTCTGGACCCCCGAAGTTTCCGGCGTTACGACCATATGACAAACGCTTTCGTGTCCGTCTCGGTTAAGATCTGGATCACCTGGTATAAAACACTGCGCCCCACCCTGGAGAAAGCATTCAAGGAACTGGGTTATCCAGGCATTACTTTTTCACAAAGATTGCAGCAAGCCATCGAGCAATTGCTCCAAGTGCCATCTATTAATAAAGATATTAAATTGGAGAAAAAGGTCCTGAGTTTCGCTTTCGCCGATGTCAACCTGGAAAATCTCAATCCGGCTCAGAAACAGTTGCTGCGTATGGGCCCCGGCAATACGACGCGCATTCAGAAAAAACTGCGCGAACTGGCCGTCGAACTGAACAAGATTCGTTAAAACAAATTAACTGAATTGGATTTTCAACTACTTGTATGGCGTTTCCGGTCCGCTATCAGAAAAAAGCTGTTAACTTCTGTTTTTTGCTTATTCCGCCACTTGTACGTTGGCGGCTTTGGGACCTTTGTCTTCCTGGATGACTTCAAAAGTAACATCCTGACCCTCTTCCAGGGTTTTGAATCCTTCCTGAGAGACGATGGCCGAATGATGGACAAAGATGTCCTTGCCGTCTTCCCCGTGGATGAAACCATAGCCTTTCTTGGCATCAAACCATTTCACTTTTCCTTTTAACATTGTTGTTT
>JALHTJ010000265.1 GCA_022865785.1 Candidatus Aminicenantota bacterium | reverse complement strand
GCAAAATTCAGCCTGGCCCAGGAAAGCCGACTTGACCATGTTGTGTTCGGGCGAATTCTTGCCCGCGCGCGGACCATATTTGGTTTTGCCCGGTTCGGAAATGAAATTGAAGTTGTGCGGCGTGTCGCCGCTGAATCCGGTTACGGTATGGCAGACATCGCAGGAGACCGACTCGTTGGCCCGGCTGTTCTTTTCGGGATGCGGCGGCGGCACATCGCCGGCCATGAAGGCCATTGGCGTATGGCAGCCGTTGCAGCCGTTGACCGGGCCGACCAGGGCTTTGTCTTTTTCGGCGTGGGGCACGGCCAGCTTGAAATACTCGATCTCATCCCAATGGTGGGTATAGGCCTGCGACATCATGGCCTGCGTCCACTGCTGGTAGATGTCGCCGTGGCATGAAGTGCCGCAGAACTTCGGCGTCTGGAAGTCGGAGTATTTCCTGGTGCCCAGCGCCTCATCGCCGGTTTTTATCAGAGACTGGGCAGCCAGCCCGGCCAGCAATACCAATATGCTCATGGTAGCAAGGATTACGATTTTCCTTTTCATGACCACTCTCCTCTGCTCTTTTCTTCCCTTGACCCAATAAATAATATAAAGGATTTTTTTTGTCAAGAACTCGGTGGTCTTGAACATGATTTCCGACTCACGCGCACGGGTAAATTTTTCAAATCACCCCGATTTATTTCATGTCCAGGAGCAGGCTGGCCTCATAGCAGGAAAAGCAGGTCCGGCCGCCGCTGCAGGGCAGCTCGCCGGCGAGCAGGAGCAGCCCGTTGTTGGCCAGGGTACCGTCGAGCCATTGCTTGACGATGCCGGTGACGTCCTTGGTGAATTCCGTCGCCCCCAGGGGCACGTCGACCCTCTGGCCGATGGCGGGAAAGTCAAAAGCAGTCATGGGCGCCTTCAAGACCCACAGGTTTTCATTGCAGCCGCAGCCGCTGTTGGCGTCTTCATGTATGGAATGGAGCCGCTTCATCTTCAGCTTGGCACTCTTCAGTTCGCCGCTTTTCCCCGCGAATTGACTTAAAGGGAAATTTATGCGGGAACGATAGATGACCGCGACCTGAATATTACTAGAGGGAAACCAATAGACTCCGGCCAAGGCGGTAGAGTTCGCGCCACCGGAATTGCAACCGGCCGGGGTGATTTGATTCAAGATTCCTTGATGAACGCTGGGGGGGAGATAACTGACTTTGGGAAAAGAAGTATGGCCCGGATAATTCTGATAAATGCCCGGCACGGTCTCGTATGCCTTCAAGGCGATCGGTTGCTTGAATTGCTTGATCATCAAGCTCAAGTTGAATGGGGCATCGCTTTCGTCGAAAATTTTAAAGTCGGCCATGGAGCGCACGCGGATCACGTACTTGCCGGCCGGGGCGGTATTCCCGGGGTATTCCCCCGCTTTCCAGGTGATAGACCCGCTGGCCGGCAGGTTTTCCTTGATGGTGCCCAATGTACGGTCATTGTAGCGCACCAGTTGCAGATATACCTTGCCGGTCAGGTTGGTCGAAGTCCAGCTGATCGTGTGCTCGGAACCCCGCCCCCATGACTCACCGCCGTTCGGGGAAACGATTGTCAAGGTGCTGGAAGGAGGAGGCGGGGGCGGCGGCGACGAGCATGGTGGCGACTCGGTCTTCAGCGCGAAGGGTGCATCGCTGAAATCATCGACCTCGTTGTCCACGGTGCTGATGAGGATCTTGTAGCCTCCGCCGGCGGGTGCCATACCCCCATCGTACCAGCCGACCTGCCAATTATAGGGCGAGGCATTGGCGTCAAGGTCAACGGCTATTTTTCCGATTTTGCTGTTGTTCCTGAACAAAACCAGCTTGATCTTCGCGGTGATATTAACAGCCGTCCATTTGATCTGATAATTTTGCTGCCCGAGACAAAGTTCTCCGCCGTTGGGTTGAATGAGAGTAAGAGAAGCGCTTGAGATCATGCTTGCCGTAAGCGCTGCCACTACCAAGAATAACAATGCTTTTTTCATGTTGTCCCTCCGTTGACTTTGCAACATTCACTATAAAATAGAACTTTTCCGGAATAATCTCAATCGCGCAATGAAAAAAAGAGAATAAAATGCGTCAGGGGGAATACCGGCGAGTTTTTACATCGGAAGGATTGACGCGGAAAAGGGGGAACAATGAGCTGATACTTTCAGCCCGGAATCCGGCCGGAGACAAAAGCCGAACTTTTGTCTCCGCCGTTGTTACACAGGTCGGCCGCTACCTCCGGCTTATTCAAACCAGATTTTTACGGTCTCGTCGTGGTCTTGCACTTCCACCAGGGCCAGGGGCCCGGCCGCTTTCAGGTCATTCCAGACTTTGCGGATATCGATCTGGCAGCCATGGTCGATCTTGAATCTCTTTTCCGGGCAGGCATTGATCATGATCTCCACCAGGGAAACGGGCAGGGTGATCTTCACTTTTTCATGATCCCCATCCTTGCCCACCACCAGGATCTTGAACCACTTCACGCCTGTCTGACCCGTTCGGGAAGATTCCGGATTTTTGATGGCGTTCTTGATGACTTTGTAGTCATCGGCCGCTTCAGCAAAAATTCCGGCCACCATAACAAAACCGATCAATAAAACAGTCAAACCAACAAATATTCTTTTCATGTATCCTCCTGAAATGGGTTCATTCGACCCAGATTTGAATTACGTTATCCTCATCCTTGATATCAATCTTCAAGCCCTTGACGATCAATTGATTCAGGATCTTGTCCAGGTTATAGCCTTCTTTCTGCAGTGTCCGCTTTTGTTCGGCGCCCAGGGACTTCAAAGCCAGATCGGCCAAAGCCAGCGGAATATTCAATGAAAACTCTTCTTGGGAACTGTTTTTACTAAAAATGCGAATCTTAAGGAATTGGCCAACCAATCCTTTGTCTTGACGGTCCATGCCCTTGAGCCGGGCCGGATCGATCCTCATGACCGCGATCCTGGCCCGGTCACGCAATTCTTCATCCTTTTCCTTGTCCAGAATGGTTTGCAGCACCGGCAAGGCCCGGGCGGCGTTTTTACGATCGGCCAGGTAGCTCAGTTTGAAGGCGGTATAATATGAAACTACTTTGTTTTCATGGTCCAGAAGCTTCAGCATTTTCTGCAGGTAACTTTTCTCCCCGGCCCGATAGAGTGCGGCAGCAAGATCAATGATGGAAATTTGCGCTTCTTCGGCCAGATTGCTGCTTGCTGAGGTTTTGACAAATTTCTCATAACTCTCCAGGGCTTGTTTTTTTGCTCCCAGTTCTTCCTGGCATTTGCCGCGGTAAAAAAGCGCCGCCGCGTAATAACGGCTGTCCGCATGTTTG
>JALHTJ010000264.1 GCA_022865785.1 Candidatus Aminicenantota bacterium | reverse complement strand
GGCTGGAGCGCCGAATTCAGGATCCCCTTCAAGACCATTTCCTTCAACCCCGAACTCATTGCCTGGGGCATCAATGTGGAAAGGTTCATTGCCCGCAGGCAGGAAAAAATCCGCCTGGCCGGGACAAATCGCGACAGCACTTTCTATAACCCCATGGATGCCGCCGTACTGACCGGGATCGCCGGGATCAAGCAGGGCAGGGGTATTACCATCCGCCCCTATGGCCTGGTCAGCATGCAGAAGGATCACGGTGAAAGTGGTGGTTACCAGTGGAAACTTGACGGCGGCTTCGATGTCTACAAGAATTTCACCCCCAACCTGGTGGGTGCTTTCAGCTACAACATGGATTTCGCCGAGACCGAAGCTGATGAACGCCGCATCAACCTGACCCGCTTCCCGCTGTTCTTTCCGGAAAAACGCATGTTCTTCCTGGAGGGTTCGGAAACTTTCGCTTTCAGTTCCAGCGTCAGCTTCCAGCCTTTTTTCAGCCGCAAGATCGGACTTTTCGAGGGCAAACAGATCCCGGTCCTCTTTGGCGGCAAACTTTACGGCAAGATCGGCCGGACCAACCTGGCTTTCCTGGACGTGCAGACCGAGAAATTTGCCGGACTGCCGGGCCGCAACTTTCTGGCCCTGCGCCTGACCCATGATATTTTCAGCGAAAGCAAGGTGGGTCTGATCGTAACCAACGGCAGCCCGGCGGGCGAGCGCAACACCCTGGCCGGGGTGGATTTCCGCTACGCTACCTCGAGGTTTAACGGTGACAAGAACCTCAATCTTGCAGCCTGGACGGCCTACAACTGGAACGAAAAAACTGCAGGCAGCCACCTTGGCTTCGGTTTCCGGGCCAATTATCCCAACGACCTCTGGAACGTCCAGAGCACCTACGCCTACTATGGCGAGGCGCTCGATCCCGGCCTGGGCTTCATGCTGCGCCAGGGCATCCAGACCTTCTATCTCCGGGTCGGTTTTCAGCCGCGGCCGGCGCGGGGAGGCCTGAAAAAACTGGTCCGGCAGTTCTTTTTCGAGGCCAGCGGCGATTTTTACTGGGACCTGAAAGGCAACCTGGAAACCAGCCGGCTCGAGGCTACGCTCTTGAGTTTCAAGACAGAGAGCGGCGAGCAGTTCAGCTTCAAGGTCACGCCCAACCGTGATGTCCTGCCCAGCGATTTCGAGGTGGCCGCCGGGGTCGTCCTGCCCGCCGGCTCCTACGGTTTCACGAACTGCAAGATCGATTTCAGTTCCGCATCGCATCGGCCTTTTGTTTTCGACGCCGGTCTCAACTTCGGACAGTTTTATTCAGGGCGATATGAGGACTTGAGCATAGGCTTGACTTTCAAACACAAGGGCTTCGCCAGCCTGGGGCTGGACGTCAACCTGGTGCGCGGCCGGTTGCCGGAAGGAAGGTTCAGCGAGAATGTCTACCAGCTCAAGGCCGATGTTTTCCTTTCACCCGACCTGGGTTTCATGAACTATATTCAGTACGACAGTGTCTCCAGGCTGCTGGGCTGGAGCGCCCGACTGAAGTGGCGCGTTGCGCCCGGCAACGAGATCGCCCTGATCTACAACAGGAACTGGGAACGGCGCTGGGACCCGGCCAGTCGTTTCTTCCCTTCCGAGGAGCGGGGAGTATTCAAGCTGTCGCTATCGATCAGGCCATAAAGGCGCTTGGTAACGCGTGACAAGTGACGCGTGACAAGTGACGCGTGACGAGGAAGAAAAAAATTCCAAATAACAAATCCCAATGTCCTAAACGAGAGCAGTGTTAGTGTTAGTGGCAGTGTTGGCAACAAGCACTTTAACGAATGAAAAGGATTTCGGTGATTTTCTTGCTAACACTAACATTATCACTTTCACTGTTTTTCTACTCGACGCGCAATTCGATTTCGGCTTGGACATCAACTTTGGCGCCGCTCTTTTCCTGGCGCTGGAAGGCCAGGGTTAATTTCTTCTTTTGCAGTTTCTGGATATACGCTTTGCTATTGGCCAGGGACTTTTTGGCCGCCAGGAACTTGGCCAGCGCCATGCCCAGTCCCAGCAGGGAAACCCCCTGGCTGGCAGGTTGGTTGCGGATCGCGGAACCCGTGATCCCCGGATCCTTCACCGGGAGCACCAGGCCGGTCTTCAGGTTCAGGAGCTCGGTCATGTTTTTTTTCCTGAAGCCGATCAGGCGGCCGTTGTGATACATTCCCAGCGTGAACGAGCCGGAGAGAGGCGCCCTTTCCAGCTGCTCCCCTTGCGATTTCCTATCGACCGTCACGGTGATGTTTATTTTCTTCTGGAAAGATGCGCCGTTATCGAGCAGGTCGAGTATAAAAAACAGTGACTGGCTTTCAGAGAACAAGCCCGGTCGGGCAAACAGCAGGGAATTGCGTCCCTGGAGCAGCTTGCCGCTTGCCAAAATTTCGCCTCGTTCGCTCAATTTGTAATAGGCCTCCCGGTTTGCTTCCACCAGCAGGACCAGGGTGTCGGCCGCAGCCAGGGCGGGTCTGTTCAGCAGCATGTCGGCATTAAGGTCGATGGCCCCGATCGGAAGCAGGGAATTTTCGTCGGCGCCGGGCCGGGCGGCCGGAGATAGAAGCAATACGAGCACAAGCAGCAATTTAGCCATTGTAGATAAAAACAAAAGTGAAAGCGAATGTCTGCCCGGCGACATTTTCCGGCAACGGCGGCAGCGGCAGGCTGGCCTGGACGGCTTGCAGTGCCGATTGGGCGATCGATTCCGGCAGCGATGCATCATCCATGACCAGCGCCTGCTGGCGGCCGTCCTTTTCGATGGTCAGGGTGATCTGTACCTGCCCGGAAAAGGCCAGACGAGCCATGGGCGGTATGATCCAGTTGCGTTCGATCCGGGCCAGGACGGCTTCCGTCCAGTTGGCAATCGTTTTCTCCCTGATGTTGAACTGCACAAACGCTACCCGGCCTTGAAAGGCGGTTCCTGCCATTGCCACGCCAGGATTGTAAGCGGCGGCCGAATATTGCCCCAGGCGTGCTGATCCGCTCGGCCCCGGGAATCCAGCCGGCTGCCTCGGCCCCTTGCTTGCCAATGACAGGGTGAACTCCCCCGGGGTCGCCTGCTTCAAATTGAATTCAGCTTGGGCCGGGAACGGCAAACCATTGACACCTCTGACGGTTGGCCCGGCGCTTGCGCCAGCCGGGGCTGCCCCCATGTCATTGCCGCTGCCGCCGCTTTGTAATGCGAGTTGAGCATGATCGTTCCCCAGCGGTTCTGTTGGGGGGCCGGTCGCGATAAAAAAAGGAGTTGGGGCCGATATTTCGATGTTGATCACTCTTGGCGGCCGGGGAAACATTTTGATCGGAACGTCGGCATTCATGATAAAAAGGATCGCCAGGGCATGACCGGCGGACGACAGGATAAAACAAAACTTCTTCATTTGTGTGGATGGGCTTTTTTCGTTTCCCCTTTCCTTAGACGTTATACCCTACGCCATAAGTTGCACGCCGTCAACCGCCAGCTAGTTTCTTGCTTGACTTTTTATAATTTGCGCCCTACCATCGATTCATGGGAGAAAATGATTGTTCTTTTTTTCCAAACAGATTTGCCTACTTGTTCCATTTACATAAGGAAGCGTCTGACGCTACGCTACGTAAATGATTGAAATGATAAAAAAAACTCAGGAACCCCGTCAAATTGGAGCGGCAGAAGCGTTTATTGACAAATGTTTAGCTTTAGGTCGTGTTGCGTTTTCTTTAGCTGAGTTTTTAAAGGAATCGGGATTGTCTGCCATCGCTGCGAAATACCAGTTATTGAGGCTTAGAGGCAAAGTGGTCAGAATTTCGCGAAGGCAGCCGTTCTTTTTGATTGTTGGGCCGGAGTATCGCAGCATAGGCGCACCTCCTGTGACATGGTGGCTTCAAGACTACTTCAATTGGCTTGGTCGTCCGTATTATCTGGCGCTCCAGTCTGCAGCCAGTATGTATGGTTCAAATCCACAAGCTTTGCAGGTGACGCAAGTAATGACCGATCACTCTTGTCGGGAAATCAAAGTAGGGAGAATTCAAGTCAGGTTTTTCGTCAAGCGTCGAATCGAGCGAACACCAATGCAACAATTGTCCCAGGCAGCAGCTCCACTGAGCATCAGCACGCTCGAGGCGACTGCTTTTGATCTTGTCCGCTATGCCGGGAAAATCGGCGGAATCGAACGCGCAGCCGAAACCATCGCGCCGCTTTTGCCTAGTTTGCGCGCCAATGAATTGAAGCGAGTGCTGAAAGCGGAGGGAGAATTCGCCGGCGCTCAAAGGTTGGGCTTTGTCATTGAAGCTTTGGGTGCAAACAACCTTGCTCAAGCAATACATGATTGGCTTCCCAATAAGCTGGTGGTAGTCCCCTTATCCCCGCTGAAGGGAGAACGGAAAGACATACCCATTGTGGAGCGCTGGCAAGTGCTTAACAATTCCAGTGAACTAAAATTGTGACCCCCATCACTCGCCGGGATATTCTGGCGCATCAAACTGTCGTGCCGTGGGCGGCGCAATATCAGGCGGAACAAGACCTGTTACTGTGCCGGGCGATGGTAGCGCTTTTCGACGATTCCTTTTTGAGCGGACAAATTGCCATGCGCGGGGGCACGCTACTGCATAAAGCTCATCTTGCGCCAGCCTCCCGTTACAGCGAAGACATCGACTTGGTCGCTGTGGGAACTCACCCTGAAAACCATACTAGCCGGGGAATCAGGAGAGTATTGAAGGAGGTATGGGGGAAACCGAAGACTTCGGCTTGGGCCTGGCTGAAGTTAGCTTTACGCAACGCCGCCCAGCCATCGCGAATTTTGCGGTTAACTTATTCTCTGCCTTCGATCATAGAACCTGGCCGAATGCTGGAACTCGTTGTCGAAACGAATGTGACCGAGCGTAGATCTCATCGCGCTATTGTCGATATACCTTTCCGATTCCCATTTCGCGACGAAACAATGCAAACGATCATTAAGGGATATGATATCCATGAAATGCTGGGTACCAAGTTGCGAGCGTTGTTTCAACGTGAACGGGGCCGGGACCTATTTGATTTGTATTGGGCGTTGACCCAGTCTGCCCATCCAGTTGATCCAACATTGATCATTGAGTCGTTTCAGTACTATATGAAAAAGGAAGGTACTAAAGCGGGTCGTGCCGAGTTTATCGGTATTCTTGATGCGCGTCTGAATCACAGTGGGTTTTGTTCTGATATGAAATCGCTCCTGCGTCGCGGAATCGCCTACGACCCGCAGTTAGCCGGGAGCTACGTAAAGGCCAACCTATTGAACTTGTTGCCAATCTAAATAGGCGACGGCAAGGGAGCGGATGGGCTGGGGGCGGGGCCCTGTTTACTTGCCTTTCCCTTTCGATACCAAGTCGCAGGCAGACTTCAACTTTTCAAATGCTGCCCGAAGGTCTTCTTTAATCGGGCGAACATCTTTACCAAGAGATGAAAAATGGATGACTCTTTGAGCTGCATTTTGTAAGTCCCGCATACTTTGGTTAAGGTCTTTATATGTGAGCAACGCGCCCATGTTTTGTTCGAATTGCGTGAGTAGGGGAGCCACCATCTCCTTTGTTTTTTCGGGAGAATAATAACTTCCAAGTATTTCGGTTATTTTCCCGGCCAGTTCTTCGATCTTCTGGGTCTTTTCCAGATCGAGATCCCAAAGCTTCTTCCCGCGTTCCCGTCGCGTGGCGAGGAAGTGATTGAGAAAGGCAGATAATATCGAAACGATAATCGAAACGATCGCTGATATTCCCGCTGCAATCAATACTACTTGTTGTGTCGTCATTTGCTTTTCCATATTAGAGGGTCCTATCTATATACTCGTCATCGGCCTCTCCCTGGTAGGAGCAGGCGCAGATCGAGTACTTGTCGCCTTCGCCCCGGTTAGTGCATCCCTCCCTGATCGGGATCGGCAACATCTTCTTGGCCTCCTCGATCGTCATCACTTTCCCGTCGAGCGCTTTGCACGCGTCGCAGTTTCCGTTCGTGAGAATGTAGACCTTCTTGAACTTCTCCTGCTTCAGCGCGGCAAGTCGGGCGTGAGCGGCGGCTTTCTGGAGGTGGAAGGTATCGTTGCCCTTCACGTCCAAGTACCGGGCGACTTCGTGGTATCGTTGTTCCATCAGGCGCAGGTCCTTCGTCTTCAGTATGTTCTCGTTGAAGAGAGACATCACCACCGCCTCTTCCTTCGGGGGCTCTTCCGAACTGCTCGTCAACTTGGTCTCTCGTTCCTTGAACCCCTCGAAAGTCAGGCCGAGTTTCGTCAATAGCTCCCTGAAATACTCCTCATAGTATTTCTTTTGACGTTCTTCTCTGAAGCGGTTCTTTTCCTCCTGGGTCACCAGACGATCCTCCCAGAAGCAAACCCAGTTCCTACAATGGGGGCACTTGAACCGGGTCCTCGAATACTTTTCCAAGACCTTCTTGCACGTCGGGCATTCGAGCTTCACTTCCTTCGGAGCTTCGGGTTCCTTTTTCTTTGTAAAAGGCCACATAGTTGCCCTCCATTTATTGAATAAAGAATATCATTCAGGCTTTTTTTGTCAATTTCATTTTCAGTTGAAGCGATCCCCGTTTGACCTTTCCCCATTCAAGTGTTAAAGTGACATCATGAACAGCGACAGCCCGAAACGCAAATACGTTACAAGTACAGCGGCATGATCTTAACCATATTCGGCTATGCCAAAACCGGCAAGACCCTGCTCTTCAATCTGCTTACCGAGAAAAAGGAAAAGCTATCCAAATTCTCCACGGCCAGCAACGAATTTCACAAGGCCATCGTCGATGTCCCCGACCCCAGGCTTGAGAAGCTTGCCGATTTTTTTGCCACACCGCCGGTGTACGCCAAGATAGAATTTTTAGACGCCGGCGCCATCTCCCTGGGCGAAGTCAAGAGTTCGACTTTCATCGACCTGTTGCGCCGGGCTGACGGCCTTGTGCACCTGGTGCGGGCCTTCCACGATGCCGAGATCATCCACCCCCAGGGGGACATTGATCCGGCCCGCGACATGGCCGCCATGGAAGATGAGTTGAAAACCACCGACTTCCTGACCATTGATAAGCGTTTGGAAAAACTGGCCCTGGATATAAGGAAAATGAAGGCCAGGGAACTTCAGGAAGAATTCGATCTGCTGCAGAAGCTGAAGGCTTTTTTGGAAGCCGGAAGCCCCTTGCGCGAATATCCCTTTACGGAAAAGGATGATTTGCTGGTGCGCGGATTCAAGTTTCTTTCGGCCAAACCCCTGCTCAACCTGGTTAACGCCGACGAAAACACCATGAAGACCTATGCCGCCCTGGCCGCCCCGGTGCGGCACAGAAAGTGCACCGTGCTGTTCGCCGGCAAGATTGAGCAGGAACTTCTCGAACTGGCTGCGGCGGACAGGCCGTCGTTCCAGCAGGAATATGGTCTGGCCGATTACCGCTACCTGCGCAACGATTTCATCAAGACCAGTTACGGGTTGATGAACCTTATATCGTTTTTCACGGTAGGCAAGGACGAGACCAAAGCCTGGACCATCGAAAATGGATGCAGCGCTTTCATTGCCTCTGGCAAGATCCACAGCGACATCCAGAAAGGTTTCATCAGGGCCGAAGTGATAGACTGGCAGGCATTCCTTGAATGCGACGGTTTTGCCAAAGCCAAGGAAAGGGGGCTGCTGCGCCTGGAGGGAAAGGAGTACGTCGTCCAGGACGGCGAGATCGTCCATTTTCGATTCAATACCTGATCAGTGCAAGTGACAGTGTCCGTGTCAGCAAGCAGCTGAAACGAAATTCTGTGAAGGGGAGAGAAAAGATTTTATTTTAATTGCTATTTCGTTACTGGCTTTGCTGGCACTGTCACTGACACGATTCGTTCGAATCGGTTCCCAGATATTTGACGACCATCAGCGTGACGTCATCGCTAAATTCGCCGCGCCGGCAAAAATCATTGAGATCTTCGATCAAGGCAGCCTGCAGAGCCGCTGCCGGCAGGAGGCGCCGCTGCAAAACCGCGGCTGCCAGCCGATCCCGTGAATATTCTTCGTCCTCTTCATTGGCTGCTTCGATCACGCCGTCGGTGTAAAAGATCAGTATATCGTCCTTCTGCAAGTGGAAGCGTGTGAGGGGATAGTCACAGTCGGTGAACATGCCCACGGCCATGGCGCCGTTGTCAAGGAGCAGGATGTCGCTGCCGCGCACGACCAGGGGCGGCGGGTGGGCGGCATTGATGTATTCCAGGACGCCCCCGGCCGCATCGATCCTGCAGGTGAAGGAGGTCACATACAGGTTGGCCTCGGTGGTTTCGGCCAGCAGGCGGTTCAAGTAGCCGATGGTGGCGGTGATGTCGCCGCTGTAGCGCAGGTGATGGATGAAGCTGCTGCGGAAGACTGCCATCAGCAGGGAGGCGGGAATGCCGTGGCCGGCGACGTCGTTGATGCTGAAAACGATTTGCCGTTCATCAAG
>JALHTJ010000263.1 GCA_022865785.1 Candidatus Aminicenantota bacterium | reverse complement strand
GGCAAAAACACCTTCCAGATCCAGAAATTCCCGGCCATGCAGCAGGGCCGCTTGAGCGACAAGATCCGCAACCGCAAGAACATCAACGTCGAGGATTATTACCGGCTGAGAGCGATGCTGGATGAAGCGAAGCTGGTCGGCGCCGAACAGTGGCAGTTCGGCCGGCTCTTCAAATCGCAATGGGACGAGACCAACCCCAACATCCAGCTGGTTGGCGGCACTCCCGAGGCCATGGTGACCAATGACTGGGCCATCGACAGCGGCCGAGCCATCAACCAGAATGACATGGATCACAACAAGCGTGTCTGCGTCCTGGGCACCGAGGTGGCCAAAAAGCTCTTCAAGCACGTCGATCCGCTCGAGCAGGAGGTCAAGGTCGACGGCCTGCGCCTGACCGTCATCGGCGTTTTCGCCGAGCAAGGGCAGATGTTCGGACAATCGCGGGACAATTTCGTGGCCACGCCGCTCTCCACCTTTCAAAGCAAATACGGCAAAAACAGCCGCAGCCTCAACATCACCATCATGGCCTACAGTGTCGTCACCTATAACAGCACCATCGACGCCGCCATCGGCTACATGCGCACCATTCGCAAGGTGGCGCCCGGCGAGGAGAACGATTTCGACATCTTTTCCAACGAATCGCTGATCTCCCAGGTGGGCCAGATCACCCAATACGTGCGCCTGGGCGCCATCGTGATCGCTTTCATTGCCCTGCTGGCCGCCGGCGTCGGCATCATGAACATCATGCTGGTTTCAGTGACCGAGCGCACCCGCGAGATCGGCATCCGCAAGGCCATCGGGGCCAAGAAGCGCAACATCCTCTTCCAGTTCCTTATCGAAGCCGTCACCTTGTGCCAGTTCGGCGGCATCATCGGCATCGCCCTGGGCTTGGGCGCCGGCAACCTGGCCGGCAAATTCCTGAACGCCGCCCCGGCCCTGCCGCTTGACTGGGTGCTGACCGGGATCGTCCTCTGCGTGGTGGTCGGCGTCGGCTTCGGCACCTACCCGGCCTGGAAGGCGGCCAACCTCGACCCCATCGAAGCGCTGCGCTACGAATAACAACCGATCCGCATAGGCATAGGGCTTGGCGTACGGCACACGGCGCCAGGTTGACGTTAAAAAAAAAGTCAATTTTTCAAACAGCAATTCCCGTAGACCGTAAAAAGGTCAAAAACCAGCAACCCAAAATTTCTAATGAAGAATCGTATTTATTTAAATTAAAGTTAATGCGAAAAATTAAACACAGTTGGAACAGGCCGGAGCCCACGCAGGGTACCCCGGCCTTTAAAAATTTCACTTCTTCGCTGCGCCGCCAGAGCCGTTCAATTGCTTGCGCAATTCTTCCTTCTTGCCCTGGCACTCCAGGGTCATATAGAGGTTGATGATCTCTTCGGAAAGCGCTTCGACCACCGGACCGATACCGCGTCCGGAAAGAGCGGAATCGCTTACGCCACTGACATCGGCAACGAAACGGTCGATCTCGCCCTGGACAAGGGAGTTGAGTATGCCTTCTCGATCATACTCGTTCGTGACGATCGCCAGCTTGATGATCTGCAGTATCCGGGTATAGCGCCTGAAGAACGGCAATTCGATCTTCTTTTGCACGCGGGCGTTCTTGGCCGCGGCCATCAGGTCCTGGATGGCTTTATCCATCACTTCGTAGCCGCCGCTGCCCTGCTTCTTCATCTGTTGGAACTGAGCTACTAAGCCATCCAGAAGATTCTTGCCTGGACTGACCTGAGCCGGCAGAAGCCATGCCCAAGCCAGCAGCAACAAAATACAGGCCATTTTTTTTGTCATTATGTTTTCTCCTTGATTGATTTGAGTGTTATGGAAAAAAAACGATCGATCATTTGCTTTAACTCACGCGGAGCGGTATGTGGCTCACCAGGCTCATCAATTTGGGCGGCACGAAGGTCACGCCAAAGCATGATCGCGCTGAACAATTCCGCTATCTCCTGCCGCGACAGACGTTCTTCTCCCGTTTCAGGCAGCTGAATGGTCCGAGCGGGATGAATGCTCGCATCTAATGCCGTTTGCAAGCGCCCCAAGGTGGAATATTCGGCAAAAAAAGTGTGAATGGACTCCCTGCCACTTGCCGGCTGAAGCGATGGTTGCCGAAAGTTTACGACCGCCCATATGGCGGCGGCCAGAATCGCGCAAGCCGTGGCTATGGGAACCAGCCGGCGCCATAGGGGAACCACCACCTTGGCGGCCAGCCGCCTCTGCAAGTGCTCTTCAAAATTCATGTTGCGAAATCGTGGCAATTCGCGGCGGATATCCTCGCTGGCCCATTCATTAATATCGAGCATGATGCGCTCATCATTGTTTTTCATGGAACGCCTCCTGGACGGACGCATGGACCTTCCTCCGTGCACGCAACAAGATGGACATGATGGTCCCCTCCTTGATGCCAAGCAGAGCCGAAATCTCCTGGTAAGAGAGCTGACCATATTCCCTCAGAACCAGCGCCTCATGCTGACGCCGCGGCAATTTCGACAGCGCCGCACGGAATAGCGAAATTCGCTCCGCATGCAGCATGAGGGCTTCGGGATCCTTGGCCTCGCTCGTGCTTTCCTCGGGGACAAAAGAGAAAAAAGTTCGCAATTTTGTCTTGCGCAGATGGTCCAGGCAGGTGGTACGCGCCACTTTGCACAGCCACAACTTTAGATGTTCATCGTCGGTCAACTTGGCAAGTGCCTCATGCCGGGAAAAAGCTTTGCAAAAGGTTTCCTGCGTCAGGTCGCCGGCGTCATCGCTGTTGCGGCACATGCCGAGGCAGATGCGGAAAACCAATTCCTTGTGATCCAGCAGCTGCTGCCATCGGGCCACGGGCACAGAGTCCTTTTTCATCGCCTGGCTGTCTGCCTCGTCCGGCAACCGCTTCGAAAGATCCATTTCGTCCTTCATTCTCCTTTCAAACGTATCACCAGCGAATTTATGCCATCTGGTCTTTAGAAAATTTAATAATTTTGCCAAAATCGAGGCTGGGGATTTGATATCCAGGGCGGTTCGCGCTTGTCCCCGCCAGGGGGAACCGCCCCTGCGTTCAGAATTTTCTTCACTTACTGATGCCTTTGTCTTTTTCTTGCCGCAAACCGTTAACCGTAAACCGTACACCGATATCTATAATCTCTCCCTTCCGGTCTCCGCGGCCACAGACGCCAGTCGGGTCTCGTCAATGTCGATCTGCAGCCAGCGTTCCAGGGCCTGGATCACTTCCGCCTTGCGGTCAAGATCCTTGATCTTCACCCGGTGGTTGGCGCCGGGCTGGACCACATAGAGCGCGTCGAGGCCGGGGTCGGGCGCCAGGGCCGCCGCCGTCCAGGGATCGTCCTTGCCGTAAATATAGATGATGCGCTCCGCCTGATGGCGCAGCCAGGGGACGACCTGCTGCATTGTCTCCGGGCGGAAGGCCATCTCCACCCCGCGCGGGGCGAAGGCGCGGTAGGAGGGGGCGGGCACGGCATGGAGCAGGCCGGCGAGATGGGCGAAGCGGAAGGGGCAATAGCCGATCTCGGTGTAGGCCTGGTAGAAGAGCGGGCGGTAGTATTGATAATCGGCGTCAGCGTAATAATTGAGCGGCGAGACCGCGGCCAGGTGGTCGAACAGCTCGCGGTCGGAGGCGCCGGGGGCGGGGATGGCGTCGCAGCCGCCGCTGGTCCCATATTGCCAGAAGGCGAAGGGATACTCAAGCACTGAGTATTCCAGGGCCTGCGCCTCGCTGAATACGCCGAAGGAATACTGTCTGGCCAGGGCATGCTCGTGGACCAGGGCCAGCATCGCCGCCCGGCGCCCCAGGAGCTCCAGCTGGAAGCGGCGGAGCTTCTCCCGGCACTCCGCCGTCCCCACCTGATCGAAGAAAGGAAGGAAGCGCGGGTCCTCGGTCCGCTCCATGACCGGCGCCACGTAGGCCACCGTGGCATCGACATCGTCCGGATAGAAGTACCGGTAATATAGGGCGGTCATGCCCCCCTTGCTGGCGCCGCTGCTCACCCATTTACCGGGAAAAATGCCGCGCAGCCGCTCGCGGATCTCGTGCTGGTCGGCGGCAGCCTGGGCGATGGTCAGGAAGCTCCAGTCGTCTGGCGAGGGGACGGCATAGGGGAAATAGCGGTGGACCATGAGCACCTGGTTGGCCTGCAGCAGGACGGCCGGCTCGGACTCATAGTTGCGGCCGATGCCGTAGCCGCTGGTGTAAAAAACGGTCGGTGCCGCCTCGCCGCGAAAGGAAAGGAAGAAACGCTGGGCGAAGGTGCCCCGGGCCGGGTCGGCGTGGTCGACCGCCTGGGTAATGTCGACCTGGAAGGATTGCTGGTAGCCCGCCAATGAGGTGATCTCCGTGACCTGCAGCCCGGGGATCTGCCGCAGCCGCTCCAGGAGCGGCAGGTCGTTGTCGCCTTCATCCCGGTTGCAGGAGAAAAGGGACAGCAGCAGCAACAGAAAAACAAAAAAGCGCCGATAGCGCATGGAGCTCCTCGCTTAGGGAATGGCGATCATCACACGCCGCGGAAAATGACCGTTTCGCGGTTGAACCAGCGGGTGCAGAAAATCAAACCCACTGCCGCCAGGGCGAAGAGAACCAGGAAGATCTCGGCCATGAGCCAGGACGAAATCGTGCCGGCGATGATCTCCTTGGTGGCCAGCGAGATGTTGAGTATGGGAATCAAGGCGGTGGTTGAGCTCAATTTGATACCCGGAAATATGCCGATCAGGACGGGGATGATGATTATCATATTAAGCGGAGCGATGATGCTCGAAGCCTCCTTGTACGATTTGGCAAAAACCGAAACCGAGAGCAGGATGGCGGCGAAAAAGGCGCAGAGGGGGATGATCATCGAAAAAAACAGCAGTAATGACTTCCATTCAATCAGTTTGAGGACAACGCTCAATATTTCCGGGGGAATCATCTTGCTCTGCCTGAATACCAGGAAAAGCCAGAGCACCGAGGTCAGGGCCGTGAATATACCCGAAGCCGTAACCACCAGGAATTTGCCCAAGACAATCTGCAGGCGCGTGGCCGGGGATACCAGCAGCGTCTCCATGGTGCCCCGCTCCTTTTCGCCGGCCGCCAGGTCGATGGCCGGATACATGGCACCCAGAAAACAGAAGATGACCAACAAGTAGGGCAGCATGCCGCCGACGCGTTGGCCCATTTTTTCCCGGATCGAGGAGATATCCATCTCGACAATTTTTATTGGTTCCACAAAAGCAGAGGTCAGGGTTTTTTTCTCGAGGCGCAAGTTCAGGAGTTGTTTGCCGTATGCCTCCAGGACTTTTTGAATGCGACCCAGGGCTCGCTCATTTTCTGAAGTGGAAGCCTTGTAAAAGACAGCCACCTCGTTCGTTCTCTCTAAGTCGATTTTTTCAGAAAAATCATCCGCAAAGGAAATGGCGAAATCGAGCCGGCCGTCGTTCACTGCCTGATTGATCTCAGACCTTGGTAACCGAGTATCGATTTTAACCTTTTCCAT
Organism: Candidatus Aminicenantota bacterium; assembly: GCA_022865785.1. Classification (GTDB taxonomy): domain Bacteria; phylum Acidobacteriota; class Aminicenantia; order UBA2199; family UBA2199; genus UBA2199. The sequence goes on along the minus strand of JALHTJ010000263.1, from coordinate 771 downwards.
AGTTTGCAGCAGATTGACAAATGCCGGCAGCGGCACGGCGGAAAAAACGGCCACATGCAATTCCTTTTCCTGGGCCCGCTTTTCCATATCCATACCCAGGCGCATCGACAGGTTGACAATCAGGAAAATAATCAGAAAAGGCATGATGATCATGAAAAAAAGGGTACGCCGGTCGCGCAGCATATCTTTCAGCTCTTTACGGAAAATAATGGCGATCATTTTCATTTTACGCCTCCTCTACCCGGCGGATGAATTCATCCTCGAGCGATTTTGCCTGCATCTCCTTGATGAAAACGTCATAGCTGCCGTTGTAGAGCAGGCGCCCGCGGTGGATGATGGCCAGGTCGTCGCTGAGCAGGCTCACCTCGCCCATGATGTGGGTGGAAAAGATCACGGTCTTGCCGTCGCTGCGGCACTGGCGGATCAGCTGCATGATGCTCTTGGCGGTTATCACGTCCAAGCCGACCGTGGGCTCGTCGAACACCAGCACCTGCGGATCGTGGATCATGGTGCGGGCGATCGAGACCTTCTGCTTCATGCCCGATGACAGTTTGCCGATGCGCCGCCCGGCGAACGCTTCGATGCCCAGCAGGCGAAAAAGGTCTGCTTTGCGCCTGGCCAGCAGCGCCGCGTCCATGCCGTGCAGGCGGCCGTAGTAGTCGATCATCTCGGTCGGCGTCAGCCGCTCGTAAAGCCCGGTGGAGCCGGTGAGAAAACCGATGTGGCGGCGCACCTGCCCGGCCTCCTTTACCGTATCGAAGCCGGCAACTT
>JALHTJ010000262.1 GCA_022865785.1 Candidatus Aminicenantota bacterium | reverse complement strand
AAGATCTTTATCGGGCTGCTTGGCGGAGCGATCGTCGGTTCGCTGCTGGCGATGCTCAAACTGGGGCAGGCCGCCGCCTATATCAAACCGTTGGGGGATCTTTTCATCAAATTGCTGAAAATGATCACCATCCCGCTGATCATGGTCTCCATCATGGCCGCCACGGCCGGATTCGCCGATCTGAAAAAACTGGGCCGAGTCGGTTTAAAGGGAGTGTCCTTTTTCCTGATCAGTACGATTTTCGCCGTTTCAATGGGAATGACAGCGGCCAACATCTTCAAACCCGGCCAGCACCTGGATCCCGAAAAAAAACAGGCTCTCATGGCCGAGATCCGGACGAATGCGGATTTTCAGAAACAAATCGGCTCCAGCGTCGACAAAAAGAAGAAACCCGCCGATTTTTTCCTCGATCTCATCCCCGCCAATCCCTTTGCCGCCCTGGCCCAGGGCGACATGCTGGCCGTGATCACCTTCAGCGTGCTTCTGGGCCTGGCTTTTTCCCTGATCGCCTCTTCAAAAAGGGAAAAAGTGCTGGAACTCCTGCAGGCGGTCAATGATGCCCTTATCGCTCTGGTCAAGGGGGTGATGAAACTGGCGCCGTTTGCCGTCTTCGCCCTGATCGCCTCGGTTGTGACCCAGTTCGGCTTCCACTTTCTCCTTTCGCTCCTGCGCTATTCCCTGGTGACCATCGGTGTCATGGCGACGTTCCTGTTCGGTTACTACGGCCTGGCCGTCTTGTTTCTGGCCCGCACCAACCCCGTCCATTTTTTCCGCAACCTGAGCGCCGTCGGCCTGCTGGCTTTTTCCACTTCGAGTTCCAATGCCGTTCTGCCTGAAAACATGATCAGCTGCGAGCAGAAGCTGGGCGTCAACCGTGACATCACCTCCTTTATCCTGCCCCTGGGAGCCACCATCAATATGAGCGGCACTTCCATCTACCATGGTGTCAGCGTCGTATTTATCGCCCAGGTGTTCGGATATTCGCTGCCCCTGCAAAAACAGTTGATCATCATTCTCAGCGCCACTCTCGCCGCCATAGGCACGGCCGGGATTCCCGGCATCGGCATCATCACGCTGGCCATGGTACTGGGCGCGGCCAATATTCCCGCCGAGGGCATTGGCCTGATCATCGGCGTGGAACGCATCCTCGACATGTGCCGCACCGTGCTCAACGTCCTGGGCGACTCGGCGACCGCCCTGATCGTCGACCGCTCCGAAAAACGGCGGGAACAACGTCAGCGCGGCATCATCCCCTGACCAATAATTGTTCCTGCTTTTTCTTTATCTATGCCATGTAGAATCGGATTGCCGTATCCGCCCTTTGCGGACTTCAAAGTGAGCGGCCCGGCGTTCTTTTCACGGACTCTTCAAAAATAGATCCGCAAAGAGGTGTAAAACATCGCCGGGTAGGCTCCGAATTCAGAGTGGAAAAGGGTCGTGCCCTTGGCTGCTCCGGGCGCTATTTTTTCGGGCTTTTTGCCCAGGCCGAAATAAGCACCGCCACCGAGGTAGATATTCTCGGCAATATTGTATTCCAAGGCGGGAGCAAGTGTCAGCGAACCGTCGCCGAGATTGACAAACACCACACCAGTGAAAGGAATCAGCGGGCTTATCTGGCAGGTCATACCCAGGTTCAGGTAGTGTTGCCCCATCAGGTAAGTTGCCCCTTCAGTAAAGGCCTTGCTGGAAAAAACTCTGCTGTAATCTTCCGGGTTTTTCTTTCCCGCGGAGTTAAAATGGTATTCGCAGAATCCATAAAACTTGCCGCCGAAATTGTAATCCATGCCCAACGAAGCCCGGAGATATGTTTGGCTGTCATTTTCATTCCCAATAAAAGGCTCGTTATTCGAGTAAAAATAATCCGGATCCACCAGGGCCGCTTCAAGCCAGACACCGGCACCTCCGACAGCACGGCTGAAGTCCAACCCGATCAAGAGGTTCTCCCGGAATCCCATTAGTAGAAGGGCAATATCGGTTTTCCACAGGTAGGTCTTGCCCCTGAGATAAAACGCACTGTTTTTGAACTCAAAATCGTTGCCGGGAATATATCCCAGGTCCAATTCGTCCATCATGCCCAAGGGGATGCGGACGCGAAGCGCATCCACCCCCCGCCTCTCTTCGCTGTCCAACTCATTAAAGGCAAACGGTGCGATGACATCGGTTGGATTGATAAAACGGCCGCTGCCCCAGGCAATAGCCTGCCGGCCGATAAAAATGTCCGCCCGTGCGGTTTTGATCGTGACAAAACAGCGGTCCAGGTTTTGAAAAATCCCGAAACTGCCGGCCGTTTTCCCTTGGCCGGGATAAAGGCGGCCGGGGAAATCACCCACGCGGTACGTGCCGGGATCAAGGGCGGCAAAAAAAATATCCCCTTGAAACAGCAGCGGGTCCTGGATGCGGGGAGAAAAATCATACGCCGCCTCAAAAGACAGCCAACGGCAAGGTTGGCTGGAAAGCTTCAAGCGCAGGCGATTGTTCACCGCACCAACAGCAGGTTCGCCGATCTCTTCCAAGCCCAACCGGTAAACAGGCGTTTTAACAGCGGTAAGGAAAATTTTGTAATAGCCGCTGATATCGATAAAATCACTGCCGGCGGATATTGCCTTGGTCGCCCAAAATAACAACGTAATGAACAAGACCGGATATATCAATACTTTTTTCATCTATTGCTTACTTTTTCAGCACATCAGCGGCGACTATGCCGTCCTTCAGGGTAATGACCCGCCTGGCCCTTTTCATGATCATCTCATCATGGGTAGAGAAGAGGAAAGTCATGCCTTTTTTTTCGTTCAATTCCTTCATCATATCCAGGAGTTCGGAGCCGGTTTTGGAGTCCAGGTTGGCGGTGGGTTCATCGGCCAGGATAAGATCAGGATTCGAGACCATGGCCCGGGCGACAGCCACCCGCTGCTGCTGACCCCCGGATAGTTTCGCCGGCAGTCGCTGGGCATATTCCCGCAATCCCACATCCGCCAATATCTCCATTACCCGCTTATGCCGCTCCGCTTTGGGAACCCCCTGCAGCAGCATAATGTATTCGACGTTTTCCTCCACCGTCAATACGGGAATCAAATTGTACGCCTGAAAAATAAAACCGATATGATCGCGCCGGAAATCCGACAACTCTGAACCTTTTATATCGGACAACGGCTTTCCATTAAGCACGACTCTCCCTGATGTAAGGGTATCCAGTCCGGAAATGATATTCAAAAAAGTGGTTTTCCCGGAACCGGATGGCCCCACAATGGCGGTAAATTCACCGGCGGAGATCGTCAGATCCACACCCCGTACGGCTCGTACTTCCACCCCATTGTCTTCATAGGTTTTTTTTACATTTTCGGTCACGATGATAGGCGTTTGTTTCTCCATTTTTTTCTCCATCACAAACTTTTTCTCAGGGCAGTGGCGATGCGTAAGCGGCCGGCCACCCAGGCCGGGTAAATTGCCACCAGCATCGTAAAAAAAAGAACTCCGACAGGAAAGACAACGTAATGCCACTTATTCATCACCGGATAGATCAGTTCGTGGAAGGTGGTGCCTGCAAATTCAATGCCCCGGTAATCGATGCCGCTATGAGCAAAAATCAAAGTCAAAATCATCCCCAGAGCACTGCCCAAAATGATACTGATCACAGCCAGGGCGCCGGCTTCCAGGACAATAAGCTTGCGAAGCCCCGCGGGTCGAGTTCCCACCGCCCTCATGATGGCGAACTCAAACATCCGTTCATACAAAGACATGAACAGCGAATTGATAATACCAAAAACCACCACACAGCCAAGAATCACCGCCATAATAAGCAAAGAGATGTCGACCATACCCAGAACCGCTTTCATCTGGGGCAGCAGTATGGTCCAGGGCACGGCTTCATTATCAAACCGTGAATATTTCTTCCAGAAAGAAATGCCGGGCATGTCTGCAGTTTTAAGATCTTTGAATTTTATGGCAATCTGGTGAACCCGGTCTCCGATCCCCAGCATCTGTTGTGCCTTTTTGAGCCGGATGAAGGCCATTCCCGAATCCATTTCCTTAATTCCGAATTGGTAAATTCCGGAAATTCGGAACATTTCCTGCGCCAGGTCACCGGTTTTGGCCTGGGACACTGTGGCCACCACGCGATCACCCGGAGACACTTCCAGGTCCTCTGCCAGTTTACTGCCAATCACCATGTCCCGGGGATTTGCACCATCGAAGAAACTGCCTTTTTGAAGGGTGTCGGCGATTTTGGAGAGAAACCTTTCATTCCCCGGTTCCACCCCCACCAGCAGGGCGGCATTCAAATTGGCCGGAGACGCAATCATCCCCATGCTGAGGGTACGCAGGGTGTAATTGGTCACCAGCGGGTCTTGCTTCAACTCCGCCGTCACCTGGCCCAGGTTATTGACCGTCTTCTCGACATCCTGGGTTTCCCGGAAATCGCCGCCGTGAACCTGGGCTTGTCCCAAAAATGATGAAGTGGCGGATTGAATCATGTTGTTGATCATGCCCTCCATCAATGCGGCAGTGAAAATAAGGGACGCCAGGCCAATGCCTATGGCAATACTGGTTATAATGGTCCGGCGCTTATTCCTGAATATATTTCGCCATGCCAATTTAATATAAAACCACATTCATGGCCTCCTTTGTCGCTGATGGCAGGCAGGCGGTGATTGATGCCCGGTGCAGAGTGCTATGCTTGCTCATTTTCCAATTTAATGGATACGCATGGCCCTGGCCGGGTCGGTACGAGCGGCTTTCAGGGCCGGGAAAAATCCCACCAGGGTGGCGGACAGCAACACGGTGACAGCCGGTATGATAAAACTCCTGGCATTGATTTCCGTGAACATATGCTGGAATTTTATGCCGCCGTAGGTCATGGGTTCTGACATGGAAATGCCGTGAATCGAAAAGATGTAATTCAAAAGCAATCCCACAGCGGTTCCCAGGACAATACAAATTACCCCCAGGATATTGACTTCCAGAAGCACCATTTCAATGATTTGGCCCGGTTTGGTTCCTACGGCTTTTAAAACACCGTACTCCCGCCGCCGTTCCAGTACAGACATCAGCACGGTATTTAATACACCCACGGCCACCACCAGGACAATGATCAGCAGCGTGATCCACATGCCGGCTTTATCGGCCTGCATGGCGATATAAAAGGACCTGGCAAATACCTGCCAGGGTTCCACCGACAGGTTTGCTTCCCCGACGCGTATTTTTTTCTCCAGGATTTCGCGGAGCGGGGCGACATCAAGCAAACTGCGGACCGTGAGGGCGATTTCATGGACGCGCGCCCCCATTACCAGCAGTTCCTGGGCTGCGGCCAGCGGAAGGTAAAATGACGAACGATCGCTTATCTCATCGCCGCTCTCCAGGATCCCCACGACCTTGTACCTGTCATTGGCAATGGAACCGTCCGCCGCCTGGGATACAATCACCACATCCTCGTTTACCACAGCATGCAACAATTTTGCCAGTCCCTTGCCGATCATCACGGCATGGGCATCCTCAGCCGCAAACATGGACCCCGAGATGACTTTTTCAGCGAACTTTGTGGTCAGCACCTCTCTTTCAGGGTCAATGCCGATAATCCGTACCCCGGCGCTTTTTTCACCAACCGACGCCAAACCCGCTGAATAGAGCCGCGGCGTCCAGGAATCCACTTTATCCATCTGTTCCAAGATCTTTTCAATCTCCGCCGGGCGGTCGATGGTTTTATACAGAGAGGGATGGGCCAGGTAATCTTTGGCGTGCACCTGGATATGCCCTGTCTGGCTGCGGGTAAAGGTGTCAATAATTCCATTGTACGTTCCATCGGAAAACCCGATAAAAAACGCCGCCAACACAAATCCGCCAAACATACTTAAAGCAGTCAGTATGGAGCGTCTTTTTTGGCGGATGATATTTCGCAGCGCTATCTTCCACATGATCATGATGACTTCTCCATTACTTATTTATTCGGCTAATCCCTTGACCTCAGGTTGCGCAGGGAAAAAATCCCTTTATCCACGACGGTATCGAATTGGGCTTCCAGGTAGCGGACAACGGTTTTATTCCCCTTTTTGTGAGTAGGCACCAGTTCCATCAGCGCCGGGATGGTGCGCTTCCCGAAGGTCTTAATGTCTTTGTATTCAATTTCTCGCATCAGCTTCCCCTTTTCATCGTAATATTTTGCCCAAAGGGGAATGGAATCTTTTTCGCGGACCGCGCTGACAATGTGTCCCCAAACGATGGGCAATCCTTCCTTGGGCACACACTTCACATACACAACGCCCGCTTGCGGATTGTCAACATCCGTGAAATCAAAGGTGTAATCCTCAAGGAAAGTATACTCTTTAACCAGGTCATCGTTGGTAAAATCCGACCCCATCCACGATCCCATCATCATGGAGGGAGGAATTTTTATTACTTTATTGGTTTTGGGAAGAAAATTCCACATCTCGTTGCCCACGCGTAGCGTGGCCATGCCGCTCTCTTTTTTTGGTTCAAGAATTCGAATAAAGGTTTTGTCCATGCCGATGCTCCAGGCTTTCATTTTCAGGGTTCGCTGCCAGTGGGGGGTGACAATTTCCATCTCCATCACCAGCGAGCCGGATTGACTGCGGTACAGTTCATCCATCTTTTTAACGATTTCCCTGGCATCAGCCTGAGCAGGAGCTGCTTCCACAAAAGCGGCTGCAGCAAAAGAAAACAGCAGCCAACCCAAGGTCGTACAAAGTAAAGAACCTAAAGAGAAATTTATTCTCATTTTAACCCCTTGTCATTTGCGACCGAGCCATGATTCTTTTTTCGCATTTTTCCATTCTTGCACTCCACTATTAGCATACATATTTAATTTTGCGCAACGTTTTCCCGATTGTCAACTCTTTCTCCATTTAAAAAAGCGCCTTGTCTGAACCGCATGCCAGGAGCGTCGTGAACAATTGAACCGGAATAAGCCCTGTCCCACGTAATATGATTCCCGCCCTTATTCCTCTTGTGATATGATTTGCCGGGCGGACGTTGACAGATTGCCCGGACGACTCAAGGAGGGTGCATGAAGAAGTCCGTTTTGTTTTTGCTCATTTGCCTGGGCAGCGCCATGCTGCCGCTGCCGGGAGCGGTCTCCGCGCAGGTGGACTTGGTCAGCCGCTATATCTGGCGCGGCTTCGATCTGCTGCCCGACAACCACGCGGCTATTCAACCGGCGTTTACCGTTGACCTGGGCGAGAGCGGTTTTTCGCTCAACGTCTGGAGCAGTTTCGCCCTGGCCCAGCGCGGCGTGTTCAAATACTCCGACGAGATTGACTTGACTCTCGAGTACGCCTTTAAGATGCCGGAGGGCTGGGAATTGAGCGCCGGCGTCATCCATTACGGCTACTGGTTCGCGGAAGATTTCAAATTCAAGGACCATACCTCCCAGGAGGTGTACGCCACGGTCGCCAGGACCGACCTGCCGCTGTCACCGGAGCTTTGCGTCTATTACGACTTGAATTTGGGCAGCGGCCTTTATGTCACCCTCGGCGGCAGCCAGGAATGGAAAATGAGCGAAAAGGTGAACGTGGAGGTGGGCGGGCTCATCGGCTTCAACAGCAGGCAGTATATCGACAAGACGGGGTTCTCCGACATCGGCCTCTACGCCAGGCTGCCGCTGAAAGCTGGCAAATTGACGCTGACGCCCTCGCTCAACGTGATGATGCCGCTGCTGGACGAGGTCAACGAGGACTCGGAAATCTGGTTCGGCTTCTCCGCGGCCCTTTGAATAGAACAAGCAATTTGCAGGAGTGCCTCTTTCAAGAGGGAAATTCCGATGCCGGTTCAGAGTAGATGTAGATGCCGACACCTGCTCTCGATCACAACCCAGGTCCCGGTTCTGGATGAAGTTCATCTTGGACCCCGGTTGGATTTGCCAGCAGAATCGCCGCCGCGCTGTCAAGGCGGGCAGAGAGATCGCCTAGTAATTTTCCTCGATCGTTTGCGTCTCGAGTTTTCCGGACAGTTTTATGCGCCGCCCGTTGATGCAGAGCTTGCGCATTTTTTCGAACAGGGTGGTCGGTTTGAGGTGCAATACCGCAGCGGCATTTTTCTGGTTGCCATGGGTCAGGCGCAGGCAGGCGCGCAGAATATTTTCTTCGATATCGTCCATAAATCCCTTAAGGGGAATTTTCTTGAAGTTCAGGTTGACGGTCAGGTAGGCGTAGACCAGTGACTCCGTGGTCGCCTCGAAGGATTTCGCTGCCTGCGGTTCATTGCCTATGGATTGCCAGAATTGCGGCTGCACCCGGGCCCAAGTGTAATCAATGATAAAGTCCGGGTTTTTCCATAATTTTTCCGGCCTCCCGGCCTGGCTGTTGCTCAATTTTGTATCCATGGGATTTTCCTCCTGGCATCTGCTTCATTTTTTTTCACGGCGACTTCAGGCAAACTGCCGCCACTGCGGTTCCGCCCGGCCCCACGAAAAAAATGTTCGTCAAGAACCATGTGTTATTTTCCCGGCCCGCTTGGCGAGCTACATAACACATTACGCTATCAGGACATGGAATGGTGCTTGCTTTTTTCCCAATCGCGATATGTTTTTCCCAATGGTAGAGATCGGCCGATTGGCCGGGGGGATTCCTGCCAAAACCAGGAAATGACCGGAAGCAAAACTTACTTTTTCAGGAGATGATGCAGGGCCGGGTAGCGGTAGCGGCTGATCGGCAGGAACGTTCCATCCTTCAACTGCAACCGGTAGCGGCTTGCTCCGCAATGCCGGTAAGAGCCGACATGGCTGATATTCACGATATAGGAGCGATGGATGCGCAGGAAACCTTCGGGCAGGATCCTTTCGAGTTGGTTCAGATGTTTTTCCAGGAGAATTTTGCGCCCATCCTGAAGATAGGCCTCCACGAAAACCCTGGTCGCCTTGAAAAAGGCGACCGTTTCTACAGCCAACAGGCGGTTTTCGCTGCCAAGGCGGTAAGCCAGGAATTTCATTTGAGAAGACCCGGGGCCCTTGCCCAGGTAGCGGTCAAAAGCTTTTTGCAGACGCTTCAAGGTGAAAGGTTTGGGCACAAAATCGATAACTCCGTATTCAAACGCGGTGATCGCTTTTTCGGCATAGGCGGAAATGATGATGCTCTGAGAGGGCAGGGCCAGGACCTGTTTCAGGAGATCGTAGCCGTCGGAGCCGCTCAGGTTCAAGTCGAGCAGGCAAAGGTCGACCGCCTGTTTGCGCAGATGGCGCCTGGCATCCTCCAGGGTATAGGCCACATCGATCCTGCGGATCTTCTCCTTGAGCAGGGATCGGGTGCAGCGTTCAATATAATCGGCGATGGGCGGTTCATCCTCGACGATGAGAATCCTCATCCATCCTCTTTCTCAATCTGCACAAACCAGATGCCCCTGGCCAGACCATAATCGAGACGCCATTTCCCCGCATAGGCTTCGGCGAGCCGGGCCCGGACATACTTCATCCCCATCCCCTCCTCGATATGCGCACTGGAGCCTTTCAGCATTTCCGCCAGGTTCGAGCCGTCGTTTTCCAGGCGATAAACGGTTTTGTGCCCCTTTCTTTGGCAATGGAATCGAAAGTTCCCATTCTCCTTTGGTTTGAAGGCGTGGGTCAGGCCGTTTTCGATCAGGGTATGCAGCACCATGGGGGGAATCGAAAAACCGAGGCAATCCCCATCTGTCAGCAATTGGTAGTTGGCATCGCGCCGGTAGCCCATCAATTCGAGGTGAAGCCGGCACAAGCGCAATTCCTCTTCCAGGGGGATCTCCATTTCTCCCGATATGCGGTTGATGAGCCGGAACTCTCCAGCCAGGGTTTCGATCAGCTTTTCAGCCTTGGCACTGTCCCGGCCCAGGAACGATTTGATCGACTGCAGGGTGTTCATGATGAAGTGAGGCTGGATGTATTTTTTCAGCAGCTCCGCCTCCAGTCGCTGCGAACGGAAGCGCAAGGCGTCAAGGGTGCGGAATTGTTCCCGCATCTTCAGGGTGACCGAGCCCATGAGTCCGACCAGGAAAATGGAATAGGCCAGCAGACTGATAAAAGGTTCATCGAGAAACGCCAGAACGGGCAGCAGCGGCAGCAGAAGGTAAGCCAGCCAATCGAACAGGAAAAAAGAATATCCGAGCAGAGCGGTAGCGCTGCCGGTTTTCTTCCTGCGGAATTGTTGAAATATCAATGCCAACATGACGAAGGCAACAATAAGATCCGAATGCCAGAACTCCCATCGGAACAGGAATGGGCTAACAACATGCAATAAGGAGGAAACGCATAATATGCCTGAAAAAACTTTTCGCCGCGGGATTTCCAGGTGCCAGAGAAGGAAGATGTTCAACAACAGGAAGGAGATCGTGCCGGCCGATGTAAAAACAGGATTCAGCCAGTAATATAGGGACACCTTCAGGGCATTGGATCGGAGGAGATAGTACCAGAAGTTTATGAAAAAATGGAAAAATGTAAAGGCGCTGAAGAATATGGCCGGGAAATAGCGCCACCCTCCCAGGAAAAGAAAAAGTGAAAAAAGGGCCGCGGTCAAAAAGAGCCCCATATATAGAAGATTCTCTTCCTTTCTCTGGCTGGTCAATTCATTCAATACGGAACTATATCCGCAAAGAAGTTCGAAGTCATGATTTTTTTTATGGATATGAAAATTGGATACGCGAATCGAAAGCCGATGCGGTCCGCTGGTCGTTTTGTGGATGGGCAGGAGTATGAAACCGCGTATCTTCCCAGGCGTTTCCTCACGACGGTCTTTCCCCACCCGGCCGTTGCGGGCGAAGGGAATGCCGTCCCAGAAAATCTCAAAAGCCGAGGGAAGTTGGATAAAAAAAAGCATCAACGGGTAGGTTTCATCTTTTTTTCCTTGCAGGGTAATAGTGGTCTGCAGCCAAAAATTTCCCTGCGCCGAGGTTTGATCGCCTTCAGGCGGGGGCCACTTAAAAATGACAGGTTTCCACGAAGAGTCCTCCCCGGGATTCACCGCCCATTCCAATTGATCGCCCATGCGGATCTGCCATTGATCCATTAGCAGTATTTTTTTTCCAGACAGGTTAATATTCCTTCCGGTAGTGTAGTCTGTGGCGCCGAGCAGCGGCAAGACAGAAAGAAAAAGGATTAGAAATTTCATCAACGCTCTTCATATACCAAAACACGGCAAATATCAAATCTCAGATACTCAAAATGAACAAATTCAGGGAAAAGCGTGATTTACTTAAAAAATGATCGCCGCGCAGCAGTCACGACCCATGCTTGTATTTTAAAGTCAGGTGGATGCTGATGGCGTTGACGGCGGCCGGCGTGACGCCGGGGATGCGCGCCGCTTCGCCCAGGGTTCGCGGTCGCGCCTTGGCCAGTTTTTGCCTGACTTCGCTGGAGAGGCCGTCAACCATCATGAAATCCAAGTCGGCAGGAATGGCGGTCTTTGCCAATTTTTTTGTTTTGGCGACTTCCCGTTTCTGGATATCGATGTAGCCCTGGTACTTGACGCAAGCCTCGATGTAGGAGACATCGGTCAGGGTCTTGTTTTTCAGCAACGGTTGGCCGTACAGCGCTTCCAGGGCGGCAAAGTCCATTCCGGGCCTTTGCAGTATCTTGAATAGAGTTTCCGACTTGCCTTCAATATGTGCCCTGGTCCGGGACAATTCCTTGATCAGACGCTGGCGCTTATCCAGCTTGCGCATTTCGCGGTCGTGATCGCGCCGGGAAACCAGGCCCAGCCGGAGGGCGTGTCCGCCCAGGCGCTCAAACACGTTGTCTTCCCGCAGCTGCAGGCGGTATTCGGCCCGCGCCGTGAACAAACGGTACGGCTCATCGACGCCGCTGCGCACGATATCGTCCACCATGACCCCGACATAGGCTTCCTGGCGGTCCAGGACGAACGGCGCTTCACCCCTGGCCTTGAGCACGGCATTGATCCCGGCCATGAGCCCCTGGCCGGCGGCTTCCTCATAACCGGATGTGCCGTTGACCTGGCCGGCAAAAAACAGGTTGCCGATCTGCCGGCTTTCCAGACTGGCAGTCAGTTGGCTGGGCTGAATGGCGTCGTACTCGATGGCGTAAGCCGGGCGCATCATCCGCGCCTGATCCAAACCGGGGATGGCTTGCAGGATTTTTATTTGAATTTCGACCGGCAGGCTGGAAGAGAGACCGTTGACGTAAATTTCCTTGTTGTTCAGCCCTTCAGGTTCCAGGTAAAAATGGTGCCTTTCGCGGTCGGGGAACTTGACGATCTTGTCTTCAATGGAAGGGCAATAGCGAGGACCGACGCCCCGAATTTGTCCGGAATACAAAGGCGATAAATGCAAATTTTCGCCGATGACGCGGGCGACCGCCGTAGTGGTGTGGCCCAGGTAACAGCACACCCGGTTTTTCACTTTGGCGCGGGTATGCATGGAAAAGGGCAGCGGTGGTTCATCACCGGGTTGGGGAGAGAAATTCTTCCAGTTGATGCTGTCGGCGTGCAGCCGCATGGGCGTTCCGGTTTTCAAGCGCAGGATTGCAAAACCCAGGTCGCGGATATTTTCCGCCAACTGCAGGGAAGGGGGCTCGTTGGCCCGGCCGGCGGCGTAGGAGGCGCTGCCGATAAATATGCGCCCGGCCAGGAAGGTTCCGGAGCAGACAATCACCGCGTCGGCGCCGAGGACTTCACCATCGCTCAACCTGACTCCGCAGGCCCTGCCATTGCGCACTACGATCTCGTCGGCCATGGCCTGGTATAGGCTCAGATTCGGGACATTTTCCAGGAAACGTTTCAGAAAATCGCGGTAGGCGACCTTGTCGTTCTGGGTGCGCGTGGCTCGCACCGCCGGGCCCTTGCTGCGGTTCAGCACTTTAAAATGGATGCCCGTGGCGTCGGCGGCCCGGGGCATGATCCCGCCCAAAGCATCGATCTCTTTGACCAGGTGTCCCTTGGCGATGCCGCCGATGGAAGGATTGCATGACATTTGGGCGATGGTGTCCAGATGCATGGTCAGCAGGACGGCATCGGCCCCCATCTTGGCCGCGGCAAATGCGGCTTCAATCCCGGCGTGACCGCCGCCGATGACGACGACCCTCATTTGCCGATACAGAATTTGGCGAACACGCCCTGGAGGATGTCGCCAGGTGTGATCGTTCCGGTCAATTCGCCGATGAGACCAAGCCCCTGGCGGATCTCTTCGGCGACCACTTCGGTCGCTTCCAGTCCCTCGATCTGCATTTGCTCGATGCGCTTCATTTTTTTTAGAAGTTTTTCCAGCAGAATCTTTTGCCTGAAATTCACCACGGTCTGCCCGCAGGCTTCCGGCATCTGCCTCAGCAGGCTCTTCATGAAATTCACTGCCACATCGAGGTTGTCCCCGTTCTTGGCCGATATCAGATGCACGGTCTCTTCGGGAAATGCGTCTTTGACGCTTCTCACGATATCGGCATGCGCCATATCGCTTTTATTGGCCAGCAGGAGCCGCTTTTTGGTTGCAAGCAACTTATAAATCTGCATATCGGTTTCAGCAAGCGGCAGCGAAGCGTCGACCATGAATAACACGGCATCGGCCTGGGCGATCTTGGCCAGGCTGAGCTCCATGCCCTGCTTCTCGATATCATCCCCTGAACCGGCGCGGATGCCGGCCATGTCTGTGATATGGAAGGGAAAACCGTCCAGAACCAGATTTTCCTGGATATAATCACGGGTGGTGCCCGGAAGCGCGGAAATGATCGACCGCTCTTTCAGCAGCAGGGCATTGAACAAAGAAGATTTTCCCACATTAACCCGGCCGGCGATGACCACATGCAGCCCTTGATTCAGAATCTCATTGAAACGGCTTTGCCCCAGAATCTTTTCCAGAGCGACAGCCGCGGCAGTCAGATCGCCGGCGGTTTCTGTCGCTTCGATATGCTGGTCCTCGGCGAATTCGATCCGGGTCTCAATTTGGATAGCCGCCTGAACCAAGGCGGCACGGAGTGAGGCAACGGTTTTGGAAAGCCGGCCTTCCAAATTATTGAATTGCATGAGGGCCCCGGCCCGGGAATTGGCCAGGATCAGATCGTTGACCGCTTCAGCCTGCAGCAGGTCCAGCTTGCCGTTTTTAAAAGCACGGAAGGTGAATTCGCCGGGCAGGGCCGATCTGGCGCCGCAGGCGCATATCAGTCCAATCACCTCCTCGACGACGAACAGGTTTGAGTGCAGTGAAATTTCAGCCATATCCTCACCGCTATACGAACGCGGAGCTTTGAAAATGACCGTCAGGCATTCATCGATGCGTCGGTCTTGGTGATGGATGAAACCGTGGTAACTGCGTCGGGCCTCCAATTCTGCCGGCAGCGGCCCGATGATTTTTCTGACAATGCCTTCGCTTTGGCTTCCGGAAATCCTGATCAGGGCAATGCCGGCCCGCCCCGGCGGCGTTGCCAGGGCTACGATCGTATCATCATCCATTCAGCTTTTTGCGGATAGTGATGACCTTCAAAAAATTGTCGCCGTCGCTTTTCGATTCCAGATCCAAGTATTTATTGATGGTCATGTGGATGATGCGCCGTTCAAAAGGGTTCAGTTCGGGAAGTTGGATGGCCTTGCCGTTGCGCCTGACCTGTCGGGCGAACCTGTGGGCCTGGGTGCTCAGTTCCGCTTCCTTTTTCTTGCGGTAATTCTCGCACTCGCAATAGATCTTCTTGCCGATTTCGTCGGCAAAAAGCCGATTAAGCAGGTATTGGGCGGCGTTGAGCAGGTTGCCGTTCTGGTAAAGCATCAGCTTGTAGTCTTCACCGGAAAAATTGACCCGCAAAAATTCGCTCTTGCTTTCAAGTTCAAACTGCAGATCCATTTTCATTTCATCTATCAGCAATTTAACAAAATCCTCCAGCCCCTTTTGCTCACTGCCGTCGGAACTCCAGGCTTCGATAAAAATTTCTCTTTGTTTGTGCCCGAAATATTTTGTTTTTTCAGTTATGATGCGATACTTCAGTTTATCCTCTTCAATGCCGAAATCTTCGGCTGCTTTCTGGATGGCATCTTTCAGAGAATTGGCGACGAATTCCTTTTTGTCGCTCATTTTTCTTTGGCTCCTTTTTTCCTCTTCAGTATTTTGATCTCGTGTTCCTCATCTTTTTTCTTTTTATGGATCTTCTCGTTGATGAGGTGCTGCTGGCCGATCTGCAGCACGTTCGAGAAGCACCAGTACAGGTTCAGGCCGCTGGGAAAGGAGGCGAACATAACGGTCATGACGACCGGCATGATGTACATCAGTTTTTTCTGCATATCGTCGCCACTTGAAGGGGCCATGCGCTGCTGGATGAACTGAGTCACCCCCATCAGGATGGGCAGGACGTAATACGGGTCTTTTTTTGACAGATCGGTGATCCAGAGGATCCAGGGCTCATGGCGGACATTGATGGAAACCGAGAGCAAACGGAAAAAACCGAACAGGATCGGCAGCTGCAGCAGGATGGGCAGGCAGCCCCCGGCCGGATTGACCTTTTCCTGCTTGTAGAGGGCCATGATTTCCATGTTCATCAGCTTGCGTTGTTCCATGTCCTTGGTGTTTTTGTATTTTTTCTTGATGGCCTTCATTTTGGGCTGCAGGCTCTGCATCTTGGCCATGGAGACGCTGGAAGAATAGGTCAGCGGAAAAAGGATCAGCTTCAGGAACAGGGTGAAGAGTATCAGGGCCCAGCCGTAGTTGGGAAGGAAGCCGTGGATTAGAACGATGCCTTTGAGCATGATCTTGGCGATGGCACCAAACCAGCCGTAATCGATGATCTTGTTCAGATCGGGAAATTCCTTCTCCACCGCGGCCAGGATTTTTTCATCCTTGGGGCCGATGAAAAGCGCCGTCGGGTTGGTGACGATCATGTAGGAATACAGCTTGTCCTGGTTCTTGGCCAGGGGTTGCTTGATCACCTGATAGGAAAGTTTGGATTTAAGCGGGTCGGTCTTGAATACAGCGGCGAAATAAGTCGTTTCATAGGCCGCCCAGTAAAAACCGGAGCCTTTTTCACCGGCGATCGTTTCAAAGGACTTCCCGGCCTGGGGCACGGTCTTCTGCTTGGCAAAGACAACGGTTTCCAGTTTTTCGTTGGCGTAGGCGGCGATCTGCAGGTCCATCATCATGGAACGGTCGCCGCTGTCGTTGTTTTCCAGGTCGGGACCGAAAACCACTGGCAAGTCGTCGATGACCTGGCCGTTGCGGCTGACCTGGAAATCGAGACGGATCAAATAACTGTCGCCGCTGAAGACGAATTTTTTGGTAGCTGTCAGGTTCTGGGCCAGGTCGGCAAATTCAAAAACAAGTTCTTTCTGCTGGCGGCCGTTAATACGCACCGTAGTTTCACCCTGGTACTGGAAAAGGGACTTGTTCAGAATTTTCGAGTAATCGTCCTTTTCCGAAAAAAAGTAGAAAGGGTAAAAGTTGGATTCCTTGGCGCTGCGCGATACAAGGTCCATGGCATTGCCGGAGTCATCCTTGTATTTTTTCAATACGAAAGATGTCAGGCCGGCGCCGCGGTTTGTGAACACGGCGGTAAAATCAACGGTGTCCACGGTGACGATTTGTTCGTCAGCGGCCATCATGTCCTTTTCCACCGCCGGCAGGATCGCTTCACTTTCCTGAACGACCGGTTCATCCTGGCCCAGGATCGAGCCGATATCCGGTGCCGCCGTCACCTCGGTTTCAGTGGCCGCTGCTGATTTTTCCGGCTGCGCTGCCTCGGTGTTCAAGGGCACCTGACGAGGCACCGCCGGCTTGGGTATGAAAAAATACTGGTAGACCAGCAGAACCGTCACGGAGAGGACGATGGCCAGAATTAATTTTTTTGTATCCATTTTGATTTCACCTCTAATAATTCGGGAACCGGGTCATGCCCGCCGGCATGAAAAGGATGACACTTGAGAATCCTCTTGAGACCTAGAAACACGCCCAGGAGAGCACCGTGCTTTTCCACCGCCTCATAGGTATAAGTGGAACAGGTCGGCAAAAAGCGGCAGTGGCGTCCAAGCAGCGGCGAAAGGGCCATTTTGTATATTTTGATCAGTAAAAGCAATACCTTTTTCATTTTAGCGGTAATTGATCTTGACCAAAGCGTCGAGGAACAGATTTTCCACCTGCCCCGCGTTGCGGCGGTCGAATTTGTTTTTCATGGAAACCCACAGGTCATGAGGGTCGGCAAGCAAATGTCTGTTCAACCTGAACCATTCTTTCATTTTTCTCTTAATAAAATTGCGCTCGACCGAGTTGCCGATCTTGCGGTTAACGGAAATGGCGAACCTGCTGGTCGGACGGCTGTTTTTCAAAAAGTACAAAAAAAAAATCATTTTTTACTTT
>JALHTJ010000261.1 GCA_022865785.1 Candidatus Aminicenantota bacterium | reverse complement strand
TGACTTTGCGCGAAGCAATCGATACGGCTATGTAAAAGTCCTGCGCGGAACGTGTTGGATTTGCTGTTCCGTTAAGATAAATCAGAAATTGTGTGCCCAACTCTTGAACTTTTCTCTAACCCTGCTGCGCAGGATAAGTAACTTAAGAGCATTAAAAAAATGAATTCATTTTTTTCTAATGCTCTTATCCAGCTTGGCTGGGTAGAAAGCAAATTATCTTGTTTTTTTACCAAGTTAATTTGCTTTAAGTTACTAATGGGTGTCCCCGACCCCAGTGATCTTTTCCTTCCCGAGGAACCGGGGACGGTGGTTGACTTTGTGACTTTGCGCGAAGCAATCGATACGGCTATGTAAAAGTCCTGCGCGGAACGTGTTGGATTTGCTGTTCCGTTAAGAAAAACAGAAAATGTAAGTCCATCTCTCGACACTTGCCTCTAATTGGTGTCCCCGACCCCGGTGATCTTTTCCTTCCCAAGGATCCATTTTTCATTTGGCTGCCAATTTTTTTTGAATGATTTTACATCCTGGGAGACGATGGCCGAGAGGAGTGGTTCAAAAAAAACAATGAGGCATTCGCCAACTTCGGAAAAATTCAGAGGAATATTTTTTAAATTGTTTCTCTTTATAAATGCCAGCCATTGAGGCGCTTTATTTTCATAGAATTTTGTTGTGAGCGCCTGGGGCAATTCCGGAAACAGAGCCGTGCCCCGTTGTTTGCAAGTGGCTTGGATAGCTCTGATTACGACACTTCCTTTTAAAGGGAATGTCCCGGCAATGACCCAAAGATCGTAAAAATCTTTCAGGCGACTGTTTTCCTGCCCGCGACTGACCATGGCTTCGAATTTCTCGGCGATCACCGTTTCAACTGGATAGGCCCTGACCGTCAATTCCCTGTCTTTTAAAACAGATGGAAATTTTATCATTTTGATCCCGGGTGTGATTTTATCGCCGAACCCGACATCAATTTGCAGAATGCTGCGCGCTTTACCCAATTGCATCGCGATGTGAACCTTGACTCCCGGATAATTCGTTTCTTCCATGATCGCTTCTGTTGTAATCGATTCCGAAACGAAAACGAGCCCATCCTCCTGTTCGCTATTTGTCGCGCAAATTTCTTGGAAAATCCTTTTTAAATTTTCGGGATCGTTCTTCTCAAAACCGAGAAGATCGAGGTCCCGCGTCGAGCGGAACCATTCGCCTTTCCAAGCATAAAAAAGCATGGCGCCTTTTAAAACAAAACTTTCTCTGTAGCGGGAGCGGTCAAGCCGGTATAAAAAACGTTCCACGGCATAACGGGTTAAAAGAAAATTAAAATCAATATTGTTTTCATTGTGAACATTTAACAGCCGTTGCTTAACCGAAGCAGCCATGTCGCGGATATCTCTTTTTGTCATCAACTGATCGCCTGAATGTAGGGCTTGATGATGGAGATGACCCGGCAGGCTTCGGCCGTGCGCAGGATTTCGTCCCGACTGGATTTTTTTTGTTGCAATGATCCTTTCAATGCTTCCAGGGCGATATCCATGCCGATCTTGTTTCGATAACGAAAACAATCGACCACGGTCCGGGCCGGGCCGGTGATTTTCATTGGCGAGCCCTCGACTTCCATTGTTTCGATTCCGTAGGTCATGCATTTTTTTGAAAAGCGGACCACACGGATGGGAAGGCCAGAGGCCTTGGGCAACCTGGATTTGCGATCGATGGCGATCCAGACCTGATGGGGTTCCTGGGTGCCGATCTCGTGCAGGCGCAGCGCCGAAAGCAGGCAGACGACACCATTGGGGATCGCCTTGATGGCCGCTGCCAGGGTATAATGCTCGCCCGGTTCGGCGTCCGCCCAGCGGTAAATGCCGCGAGCCACGTGCTTAGCCTCTCCGCGCCGGATTAGTCCCTGAAGTTTTCCCCGTGTCAAACCTGTCGATTCCAAATCACGGGCACGAAAAAAAATCTCTTTTTCCTTTTTTTTCATGTTTCAACTATAAAACAAAATGTCGGCACTTGCAACAACTAGCCGACGTTTTGCATTATTATGGGCATTGGTGTCAGAATGTGAATTGGCAGGTTTTTGTTTGCGGAGATCGCGAGCTTCACCCTCAAAGCAAACACCGTCTTTAATCCCTACTCTTCTCCATCTGCTGCGGCAAACAACTCGGCAAGCAGGCGTTGAGATTCGCGAAGACCGGATTCGCTAAAGGCAACCGATTTTGTTTTGCCTATTGGATTGGAAATGAATCCTTTTTTGTGCAGTCGATCCATGGCATCCCAATCGAACGATTTCCAGGCCCGAAAATCGTCATGCAGGCCAAGGTGCAACAAGGCCAGGACAACCCGATCGATTTTCTCCGTATCGAGTTTCATGAAAGACCTCCTTGTGTCGGATCTATTGTAGCATGTGCGGAAAAAACGAAGAATGAAACATGGTGAAAGAAGTCATAGGAGTTCGGTAGGGGCGAAAAATTTTTCGCCCTTACGTCTGATCTGATAAAATTCATTTTTTTGTAGGGGTGGACCTCCGTGTCCGCCCTTCCATTCATGTTCATGAAAAAAAATCTAAACAAAAAGGGCAAACACGGAGGTTTGCCCCTACGGAAGAGCCCTTGCTTTTGGGGCACGAATATTTCCGCATCAGGGGTTTAACCGCCGGCGGCGCTTTGGCCTGCGAGCCAGCCCGACGCCCACGCCCACTGCAGCTTGAAGCCGCCGCAGATGCCGTCAACACCAGGGAAACAATGCGCAGCGGCGATGAGCTGCGGGCTGCAAAAACTATTTTTTATGCTTTTTAATCTTTCTTAAATATTTCAGGTCTTCCAGATCCTTGGCCCGGCCGGCCGCTTTTTTCATGCGGATCATGTCATCCAGGCAAGGGAAATAAACGGCGGTCTCTCCGAATTTGGCGCGAATCTTATTCCGCCAGATCTCATCGAAAGTGACGCCCTTGACAAAAGGGTGAATGTCGGTTTCCACCAGGTATTGACGGATCAGAAGCTTGTTTTTCAGCAGATCTTCGTGGCTGACATCGCTGAGATCATAGCCGAAATTTTGCAGCGCTTTTTTCAGTCTTTTGATGTTTTCCATTTCAGCTTTGACAAAAATGTCGATGTCCAGCGTGGCGCGGGCATAGCCGTAGACCGGAAAAGCGGTGGCGCCAATCACCACAAAATCAACTTTATTTTCTTTTAAGGATCTCAGCAGCTTTTCGGTGTCCATTTTGCTCCAGTAAGTCCCTCATTTCCCGGCTTTTTTTCTGCATCAGTAGGAACCTTTCCTTTATTGTCAGAGAAAGGAGATATTGCAGCTCAAAATCCATTTCTTTTTTTTCGTTGTCTTTGTTTAGCAAAAGAATTGTGCCATTCGCTTTATTGCCCATGGTTATATTTTACCATATTCCCCAATAGCAGTCATCCAAACAAAAACCAAACAAATATACGGGGAAGCTTACTCCGGGGAATCTTACTCCGGGGAATCTTACTCGGTGCTTGACTTTGTCAGTAGGTCCGGTAGTGACAGGTCGCGATCCCCACAAAGGGGACACGCCTTTCACTGCTTTTTTTTCTTCTCCACCATCGCCGTCAGCATAATCCGTTAAAATCTCTTTGAAATTTTTTCTTCACTCTTCTCTCTTCACCCTTCACCCTTCCCCCTTCACCCCTCACGCGTTACGTGTCAAGGATAATTGCCGGGGAGATCCTTGTGA
>JALHTJ010000260.1 GCA_022865785.1 Candidatus Aminicenantota bacterium | reverse complement strand
TCGTTCGCACCGTCTTGTGCCCCAAGGTCGCCCACTTGAATTGCTGGCTGTAGATGATGAATTCCGTATTGGCGGCCAGGGCCGGCACGGGAATGGAACGGGTACCGTGCCCCTCGACATAAAGATTGCAGGTCGTAGCAGGTGCAGCGCCCTTGCCAATGTTCTTCACCCGCACTTTTATCCTTTTGTTCTCCTGGACGTATGGCCGTTGGCCGTCCCAAACCAGGCACACCGCCAGGTCGGGAAGAAAAATCAGAAATCTCGTGGCTTCCACCCTCATTGGCCGGAAGATGATTGGCTTGGCAATGATCGTGAAGGAATTGGCGCTTTGGGCACTGTAAATAATAGCGCCGCTCACCGTCTGGATGCGCACCTTGTAGCCGCTCCCAATGGGGGCGGGGCCGCCCTGGTAGTCGCCTACTTTCCAAGTCCATGAACCTCCGCCCTGGCCGGGGGCGAAGGAATCGCGGATGGTGCCCAGGATCTGTCCGTTCTTCAGCAAAAGCAGGCGGCAGTTCGCCGCGATGTTGAGCGCGGTCCAGGTTATCGGCTGGGTGCTGCCGATCTCCCAGTTCTCGCCGCCGTGGGGCGCATTCACCATTAAAGACTGCGGCGTGTAAGGAATAATTGTAAAGACACCGCTGTCTCCACTGACAGGTGAACTTGCCGCTGAATCTTCCAGCGTTTTGACTCGGACATAATATTGCCCTGGCGCCTGCGTGGCCGGAATGGTCCAGCAGAACAACCCGTTATTTTCCGTATCCAAGGTAATATCCAGTGCGATGCCGCCAGTGTTCCGCAAACGGATCAGGACCCGATCCCCCATGACCCCGGTTTTAGTCCAGGTGATAACACAGAGCTTCCCGGCCTCCCGGGAGCTTCCCTGGACGGGATTGGTTACGGTGATCTGCTGGGCGGAGAGCGCCCCGAAAAATACTCCGATTAATGCAATAATCAATATTGTTTTTTTCATTGTTCCTCCTTTTCTATTAATGTAATATAAGTTTTTAACTTTTATCTCAAAATTGTATGAAATAAACTATTAAAAATACTGGGTTTGCCCAATCGGGATGTTTTTTTTAAATTGCCGGAATAAGCCGGCCCCACCAAGGCCCTGACCGTGACTTTCCTCATGGCCGCCTTCGGCATGGCCTGGGGACGCCTGATCCTGGGCGAGGCCATCACATCGGCCATGCCGGCGGGGGCGGTTCTGATCCTTTGCGGAACCTGGCTGATCGTGGCGAAAAAATCCCCTGGCTGAGATCGCCGCTTCGACAAAATCCAAAGATCTTTTTTTGACTTTTCAATAGACAACGGCCACCACGCCGCCGCTGATCTGTCTGGGCCGGATTTTTTTAAGCACAAATATTTTTACAGCACCAGGGCGTAGCCGATCTTCAGAAAGAAGGTGCGGCTGGCACGCGTGAGGTCGATGTTGGCCGTGCCGATGCCGCTGTCGGTGTAGCCCAGGAAGAGCACGGTCTGCGGATTGATCTTGTAGGAAAAAAGCAGCTGGGTGAAGAGCCCTTTTTCGCGGACTTCGACCGGGAAAGCATAGAGGCTGGGGTTGTACCTGACGTCGGAATACTGGACAATGGCGCGCAGGAAGCAGCGGACGTTGAAATTGTAGACCAGCCGCGCCTGCGAAAGGTTGGCCAGGTAGACGCGGTCGCCCTTCAGGGTCAAATTTTCGTAGATGTGGTTGAAATTGAGGTTCAGGTGGCGGCCCAGGGCGACCTCCAGCGAGGGGTTGAGCAGCAGTGAACTGGCGGCGCGGGCATTGGCGTAATCGATGGCGTCGCCCGCCTCCCAGTAAAGCCAGTACCACAGCCCGCTGCGCGGTTTCATTTCCAGGTAGCCGGAGTTGAAGGTGCGCTCGATCTCCACTCCCTGGTAGAGTATTTTCTCACTGAGCAGAAAGACCTGCAGGACCGATTGCAGCGGACCGTTGTAGCCCACGCCCATCTGGCCGGAGATGTCGGTTTGTTTGCCATCATGGTCGGTGACGCGGCTGCCGACAACCTGGAAGGCAAGGCGGTCGAACCAGCCGCCGGGCTTGCCCCAGATCACCGGGTTGATGTTCAGGGTCAGGCGCCGGGTGTCGACGCGCGGCATGAAGCCGAAGTCGGCGCGGAAATCACTGCCCAGGTCTTCATAGGACAGGGCGTAAATGAGGTTGCGGCTGTCGTGGCGCAAATTCCCATACAGGGCATAGCCGGAGAAGGGATCCGTATCCTGCCCCCGGGCCAAGGCCGTGGCTTCGGGATATACGGTCCGCGAAGCCAGGGCCTGCCAGGAGAATGTCTTGCTGCGGCTCAGGCGCAGGAAACCGTCGGCGCCGATCACGTGGTTGGCATACTCATCGCCCACCCGGCCCGTGTACAGGAAGCCAACGGTGGAATTCCTCCCCACGTCGCGGCGGAAACGGAAGACCCCGCCCCAGACGTTGGCGTCCAGGGAAGCCATGCCGGTGCCCTGGTTGGCCGGAAAGAGCAGGTTGTTGATGCGGTCCTGAGTGACGAAAACGCCGACGGCGTTGGCCCCGATCTTGCCGGTCATCTTGCCGCCCCAGAACGGATCGGCCACGGTGCGCGTGAAGACCATTTCCAGCGGCGTCAGGAAAAAGTCGCCGCCCTCGAGGAAAAAGGGGCGTTTTTCCGGGTAGCGCAGGGCGAAGCGGGTGTTGACGTCAAGCTGGGCCGCGTCGGTCTCGACCTGCGAGAAGTCGGGGTTGACCGTGGCATTGAGCATCAGGTTGGGGGTCACGCCCCAGCGGGCGCTGATGCCCGGATCGACTTTCACCTTTCCGGTTTGCAGCTCACCGCCGGGAAATTCGTCCATGCTCATGGC
>JALHTJ010000259.1 GCA_022865785.1 Candidatus Aminicenantota bacterium | reverse complement strand
CTCCTTGGTTTTCACCAGAATATTTCATTTGCTACTACCTTTTTCTGCCGGCGCATCTGCGCCGGGCTCATGAGGAAAGTTAAAATATGAAATCAAGGGAATAGGCGGTAAGGGTGTTGTTGTCGAAACTGGGGATGATCAGCCGCTTCAGCTTGGGGATGTAGGCGAAATCGGCGATCTTCTCCCCGGGGTTGGTGGTGTCGAGCAGCAGCGTCCTTTCCCCCTGCGCCGCCAGCCGGTAGAGCCTGCCGTTGTGGTCGCCGTCCAGGTAGCCGCCGCTGCCGTCGGCCTCGATGCCGTCGATGTTGGCGCCTGGCTCAAAGCGGGCCAGGACCTGCGTTGCCTTGTCCTTGAGGTTCACGGCGATGAGCTTTTCGTTCTGGCCGACGAGCAAGCGGTCTTTTTCACACAGCAGGGCGTTGGGACGGCTCAGGTTCTCCAGCCAGGGCTCCAGCTTGCCGCCCGCATAGTGGTAAACGATGCCTGCCGCGGTATCCGAGATGAAGAGATTCCCGGCCCGGTCCATGGCCACGTCATTGGCCATGCGCAGGCCGGGCAGCGGAATTTTTTTGGTGATCTCCCGCTTTTTGATATCGATGACATTGAGCCCGGAGCGGTCCACCGCGTAGAGGGTGTTTCCCTTGAGGTGCATGCCGGTAGGCATGCGCAGCCCCTTGATCCATTCCAACTCGATGATCTCTCCCGAGGGAGAGATTTTGGAAATGAATTCCCGGCCCTCGTTGAAATAATTGGAGACGTAGCACACGTTGTTCTTAGGGTCGAATACAACGGCCTCGGGTAACGCCAGGCCGTTTTTCGTGCTCCATTCTTTTTTCAACGCAGCATGGGAAAACACTTCATCGCCGCGGCGGAAGCAGAAAGCCCAGCCGCCCATGGTCTCTCCGACCAGCAGCAGCAGCTCGTTGTCGCCTTTTTTCAACTGCAGGAACAAATTGTCGTGATAACCGACGATGCCCAGGAACGACCTGTCGCGCGACTGGTAGATGGCATTGCCGGAGTAGAGGGGCCGGCCGTTCAGGAAGACGGTGATGATGTCGCTATAGCCGAAATCCACCCGCAGCAGGGAGTCGCTCTCCGCCGCCAGCGTGGTCCTGGCCAGCACGCAGTCCCCGGCCCTGAATTTCCTGGGAAAGGTCCTGGAGACGTCGACCAGGCCGCGGCGGTCTGCCGCCAGCGGCTTCCAGGAGGCGGCAGCAACGGCCTCGACCGGATATTTCCTGAAATCAACCCCGACGGCGGCGAAGGGCGCCGAGATCTCCCATACGGAAATGAGGCCGCACGCCGCCTCGCGCGGGGCCGGGGGCGGCAGGGTCAGGCCGTCGTCGGTTCTATAGTCAAGGTTGGAAAAAAAGGCCGTGCCGTCCATGGGGCCAACCAGGCCGATGGTGCCCGAGCTGTCGCCGCGGGCCAGGTCGTCGATGACCAGGGACGGTTCGGCGGCATCGTTCCAGAAGACCTGGGCCTGGGTCCCGGCGACCACGATCTTCAGGCGGTTCCAGCGCCCGGGCAGGACCTCCAGGCCGGCGGTAAGCCCCGGGCCGTTGTAGAGCTGCCAGCTGTCTACGCCGTTGAAGACCGGCCCGTACTGCAGCACGTCGTCATAGAAAGGGGAGCGGTGCGGCCGGATGTAAACGCGCTCGTAATTCGCGGCGTCCTGCACGCGGAACAGCAGCCCGGGATACGACCGCGTCCGCTCCGTGGTGGCGATGTCCACCTCGATGACGCCGCTCTGCAGGCGGACATCTTTCAGGAAGGCGCTCCCGATCAGGGCCTTCCTTCCCAGATGGTCGACGATCTTGGCCCGCTCCAGGTCCCAGAGCGCCGGGTCGAATTCCGCCGCTTTCTTTTGGGCATATGCCGATCCTTGTGAAGCGAATGTCAGAAATAGGGCCAGAAATCCGGCCATTGTGCGTTTGTTGGCTTTCATGGGGAGAACTCCATTTGCTTATTTGCCTGTGCTCAAGGCCGATGCCTTGAAATTCACCACGTGACCGGGGCGCCAGGGGCCGAAGGCGTTCTGGAACCACTTGTCCACCATCTCCGTCACCGAGACGAACTCGAAGGTTTGCTTGAAAATGTTTTACTTGCCTGCATTGTTTGCCTCCTTTATTGACGCTCGATCGGTCATTTTCTTTTATCCGCTTCGGCGATTTTTAAAAAATCGCCATCGATGATCATTAGTTTTGCTCCGCTCTCTGTCCGTGAGCGGTGGGAACTCGCATTATCGGATACGACATAGGTCATCCCTTTGTTCAATACGGATTTTTCGCCATTCTGCTGTTCATTTACGAATTCACCCTCCAGGCAATGCACGATATGGCCTTTGTGGCACCAATGGTCGGCCAGGTAGCCTCGGGAATATTCCACGATCCTGATTCTCAGGCCGGGGAATTGCAGGGTCTGCCAATAGGCGATTCCTGTTTCTCCTTGGTGTTCCGTTCGTGGAATGGTTGTCCAGTCAACGGCTTGATATGCGATGATGTCGTGACTCATTTGCATAACCTCCTTATTTGATTTTATTTTTCAGCAATCTTTTTCTGCACCCATACCACATCGATCGATTCGCCGTATTTTTTTGTTACGTCCATGAACCGGCCCACTTCTTTGAAGCCGTGCTTTTGCGGTTCTCCGGACAATTTCTTTCGCCGTCCCTGAATGCCGTGCTTGTGCATTTTTTCGATCAGCGCGGTAGGTTTAAGGCTTAACATCGCCGCCGCCTCTTTCTGGTTGCGGCGGGTCAGGCGCAGGCAGGCGAGCAGTATTTTTTTTTCGAAAGTGTCCATGAATTCCTTCAGCGGGATATGCTTGAAATTCATGTTGGCGACCAGGTAGGCTAAGGCCAGCGACTTGGTGGATTTTTCCAGGGATTTAACGGATTTTGCTTCAATGCCCAGGGATTTCCCGATCTGCGGCTGCTTCACGTCCCCGGCACAATTGCTGACAAAATCAGGTTTTACCAATAATGTTTTCGCCCCGGTCCCGATCTGGCTGCGGTTTGCTTTTGTATTCATGAAATTCCTCTTTTGGAAAGAATTGCTTTGTCGGTTGTTGCTTCCATTATCAGCGGTTCCTCTATGCTTCTGGCGAAGCGGGCTGATCGGTTCCCTGATCGGTAAAATTCGCCGCAGGCTGCCGCCGCAGCCCTTGAGGTTTCGCATCCGGGAAGCTTGAATCGCATGTTTTGATTTTCCCTGTAAGTTTCAGCCGTATTGTTCCCGTGTTCTTTATATAATATAAATTCAATTATTTGTATGGGCAGAAAGTTACAATTTCCAAAAGGTGACTTAAGTTTACCTCAAAAAATTGAATTGATTTTGCAAAATAATGGAAAATTTTTGCGCCTGGCAAAGATAGCGGCGGCAAGATTTGCTTGGAAAAGTGTTTCGCGGAATCACGGTTCGGTTTCGGGTCTGTCTCCTGGTTGGTCGTACTGCAGGAATTCGATGGGGGCCCCGTTGCAAACGATGAAAGCGACGGTCACCCCCGGGGAAGGAGAATTGGGCGGGATCAGGATCTCCTGGCCGGAGATTTCACTTGTCAGGTCATCGACTTCGAAAGCAATATGGGGAACCTTTTGAACCAGTTCGGGCACAGGGCTGCCCGGTTCATAGCGCATCCATTCCACTCCAAAGGGGTTGCTGTCAAAGGGCAGCACATGAACCTTGAATTCTTCGAGGTAGTACTCCCCGCTGCGAGCCTTATCGGTGGGAATACCGAGGTGATGATATTTTCGCATTCTCACTCCCCATAGAACTGCCGGTTGCCAGGGACCGGCAGACCGTGGGTTTTAATATCCGCCTCCGATCTGTCGGATTGTCATTGCTTTGCGATTTTTAAAGCGCGGTCTACGGCTTTGAGCAGGGGCTTGACCGATATTTCACTGCCCACGGCGTTCTTCATCCATTGATGGGGCATGATGTTGCCGGCCAGGCACATGCGTTCCATTTCCGGGCCGAGCACCTTGCCGCGCAGGTAATCCTCCAGCTGGAACTGGATGATGTTGCCCAGCGCATAATGTGGCAGGTAGAGGGTGTAGTCGATCATGTGCGAATAGACGGCCAGGATCACCTGGTCGCGTTTGCCGAAAACCGGCGCGTAATACTTGTTCCAGATTTCCCTGGCGATGGCGAGCACTGCTTCGCGCAGCTGTGCTGGTGTGGCCTGGGGATGGTCGTAGAGCCAGTGCCAGGCTTTCATGTCCACCAGCGAGACGCCCATGATTTCATAGGCGCCCCAGAAAGTATCGAGCACCTTCAGCTCCTTCTGGCGCGGGTCCTTGTTCGCTACGCCCAGCACCTCCAGGTCGCGCTCCTGGAAAATATATGCGAAGGCCTCGGTGAAGGCGCCGTTGGGCACCCCGGCCAGGGAATAGTAATCGATAAGATACAAGTCGATAATGTTCTCCACCGCATGGCCGAACTCGTGCAGGGCGATGTTGAAGCCTTTGTAGTTCATGCCTCCGGCCGGGACGCGCGTGCGCAGCCGGGACTTGAATTTTTTGGATTGGGCCTGGGCGTTGTGGCCCGAGCCGCGGGCCGGATCGACCTGGATCTTGGGTGCGATATAGGCGGCTCGTTCCGCGCTGAAACCGAACTTGACCAGGATGTTGGGCAGGTCTTTTTCGAAGGCAGCGGCATCGGGATATTTCTCGCGGACGATCGTGTCCAGTTCCTCCTCGGGTATGTTGGCACCGGTACGCAACCCGGGATACCAGATGTCGAAGGGCTGTAATTTGCGGCCCAGGCGCTGGCGGATCAGCGCCGCCACTTTTTTAACCTGGGGCGAGGACAGCAGCTCCCTAAACATGGCTTCGACCTCCTTTTCGGGGATCTCGCGGCCGACGTCGAAGCTGCGGCTGATGTGGTTGGGATAGAGCGGGCTGTAGGCGTCGATCAGGCGCATGGCCTGGAAGGTGTCGAGGAATGTCTTGTAGCGTTCGTCGGCTTCCCTTTCCACCTCCACGGACTGGCCCTGGTCATAGACGAAGTTGCTGAACGGGTTCCATTGATAGCGGTTCGAATTGATCATCACGGCCGGGATCTCCTGGCGGATGATGCGCTCCATCACCCGGTAGATGGCGTGCTGCTTGACCAGGCCTTGCCTGTCGACGTAGCGGGCCTTGAGCTCGTCGCGCAGTCCCCAGTGGCTGATCAACTTCATGTCGGGCGGGAACATTGTCGCCAGGTTTGGATCGAGCAGGCTGCCCATGAAGATATTGTAATCGGAGATGTAGCGTCCGGCAGCGGCCATCAAGGCGCTGATCTTCTGGTTGACCTCGGCGGGGATGCGGGTGGTGTTGCTGCCGCCCATGCGGGCG
>JALHTJ010000258.1 GCA_022865785.1 Candidatus Aminicenantota bacterium | reverse complement strand
GGAAGCCAATGCCAGGGCGCTGATCGAAGCTGCCGGGATCGCAACGAATGAAATTAACCTGTTCCATTTGAATTTTGATGAAGCCATCGAGGCCATTGAACAGGGAAGGATCGACATCGTTTTTTTTACTTCCGGGTATCCCAATGCCGCGGTTAAGATCATCACCCGAAACAACGGCGTTTATTTTTTTGAACCTGAATCCGAGCTTCTGGAACGTGTTTTGTCCATGTCCCCATTCTTTGTCGTTACAACCATCCCGGCGCGGACATATGCCGGCCAGGACGAGGACATCACGACCCTGGGAGTCCCGGCTTTGCTTGTCGCCCGCAGTGATCTGGATCCGCATTTGGGCTATCAGCTTGCCAAGATCGTGTTTGCCGACAAATCTATTCGAAAGAACATTATTCCCAAGGGCGTCCCGATCCTTCTCCACCAGGGAGCCTATCAATTCTACCAGGAAAAGGGACTGTATCGCTGGAAACTGCTCGAGTTGGCGGGATTGTCGGTTTTGTTGTTATCCATAATTGGCTTTGTCATATTGAAGTCCAAGGATATTGTTTTTTTCTTCAAGAAACGCATAATTGCCCGCGTTATTGTTTTGGTCGTTGGCATTTGGATCGCAGGATCAATCCTGCTGTATTTATCGGAACATTTGGTGAATGAAAGCTATATGAATCCCTGGAAAGCGATCTGGTCTTCGCTGATCAATTGGTTGAATTTCGGCTCCAAAGAACCGATCACGACAACCGGCCGAGTCGTTTCAGTGGTGATGATCGTTCTGGGCGCGGGGTGCATTGCCTGGCTTACCGCGGAGATCGCTTCCATATTTGTGGCAAAAAAACTGGGAGGAAAGCTGATGACGAAGCATATCAGGGATCATTATGTTATCATAAATTGGAACAACAAAGGCGGCGGGATTATCGCACAATTACGTGATCCGGAAGTGGAGCAGGAGTCGATATTTGTCATGACCAAAAAGAAAGATCCTCCCCCCTGCATTTCAGCTTTTAAGTCCGTTCATCATTTTCATGATATCAATATCGGCGATTCCGTCCTTCAGCAGGTCAAACTTCATGAAGCAAAAGCCATTATTATTCTTGCTGATGAAACGCTCAGTTATGATGCCGCGGATGCTGAAACGATCCTGATTCTCCTGGCGATCTGGAAACAGCTCGGGAGCAAAGACAGGCATCCCAAAATAATCGCCGAAATACTGCAGCCGCAAAGGGTGGAGCTGGCTAAATATGCCGGGATCCTTGAAGACGGCAGCGTGGAGATCGTTTCCTCCATGAAGCTGGTTCAGAACCTTATTGCTCAAGTTGCGATCACTCCGGGATTGACCAGGGTTTATGATGATCTGCTGACATTCGGGTCTCACTCAAATGAGATCTATGGTTGCGAACTGTCAAAAATATTCGCAGGAAGAAGATTCGAGGAAATTGCTCGACTGGCCCTGGATCTAAGAGAAAAAAACATGCATTTCATTCCCATTGCAATCTATCGCAACAAAAAGACGTACATCAACCCAACTCGGCATGAAATCGCGAGATTGGAGGAAAAGGATATATTGTATGCGATCTGCGGTGACAGGAAATCTTTTAAAAAAAGTTTAAAGATGATAGCGAACATATTTGCTGCAAAACCAAATTAGAAAAAGTTTTTCTGAATTCAGAGAATTTCACAAAAATTGGCCTGAATCTAACAAGTTGGACTCTAAGAGGGGCCAGATCAATCTTCTTCTTCGATTTCGATGTTCACCTTGACATCCGATTTTATTTTTTCGATTTCTTCTGCTAATTCGCGGTTGAACTTGATGTTTTTTTTGTCCGGCGCACTCATTTTTTTTGCATCAAAGAGATAAGCTCCGGCACAGATAGCGCTTATAATTATATAAGTACTGCTTTTTATGGTGACGCCGGTTGTAGTTGCATCGGGTGATTTTTTTGCGATCGCTCCGGAAGCGAATATTAGTGTTCCCAGGAGATATAGAGCATTTCTTTTCCGGACTGTTTTCGTTTCAATTTTGAATTCTTTCCCATTGATGCCAAAGGAACCATCTTTATAATGCAACCCCGTCGGCATGTCCATAAAAAGTTTTAATTTTTTATTTACAGCATATGAAGTCAATGCATTTTCTGAATTAAAACCGGCTTCCAGCCAGGATTTTCCAAAGAAGTTTTCCTGCCAAGCAAAGGGGAAAAGAATGTCACCCTTTTTGTATTGCGTTTCCCGGATCATATTCCCCTCCAAAGTGAAAGAACACGCGGCGTCCGCCTGAAGGGTGAACTGGACGGCAGGGCTTTCCTTCTGAAAAGGGTGAAAGCCGTTCCCCGTTATGGCGAAATTGCTGATGAACGGGATTTTTTCACTTACACTGTTTAAATAATCAGACAGCCGCTGCTTCTCGTCCAGATTCAGAAAAGTATATTGAAAAACTGATTGAAGAAAACCTGTCCGGTCCTTTTTGATGAATTCAGCGGCAGTCCGGTCGATTTCCGATTTCCGGTCGAGCCGTAAGCCCGTATAAAGAAGGAGTAATAGCGATTCACCGCCTGCGTCACGCTTAAATTCCTTGAAAGCTTTTTGAAAAAAATCTGTTTCTTCTTTTATGTTTTCATTTAATTTCGCTTTTCTGGAAAGCTTTAGGTATTTCAAACCTTCCTCGAAAACGCCAGCCTGGGCGATCAGACTGAATGCGAAAACCACAACTGTAAAAAAGGCAAATCGTTTTTTCATGCAACCCCCTTTCACCAATTTTTACATCCACCATTATAAAACAGGAGGGAATTTATTACAATTTACCGGGACAAACTGCCTATGGTGTGGGAACTTTCTTTTTGTCCATCTTCAATTTTATCGCGATCTGATTCAATTTTTCCCTAATGATCGCTTTCTCTGTGTTGTCGATCACTTCGATGGACCCGATGGTTCTGTAGCCGGGATATTCCTTTTCCACGAGAAGTTCCACGTCATCGTTCATGTAAAAATACTTGCCAAGATAAACGGAGGTCAGGTAATGCATCAAAAGCGCCTTATTGCTGCCGAACAACGCCAAGTTCTTGAATATCTCGAAGGCTTTCTGCAGATTTTCTTCCTGGCCTTTCAGGTTCCCGGCCGCTTTCTCCACCATTGAATTCTGAAAATATTTCATGCCCGATTCGTAATCTGTGCCCAGTACTGGAGCCGGCGAAGGGGAAGCTCCTCTTGATGCGCTTTCGCCTTTACCTTCCACCGCAGTAACGTCACCTTTTTTAACTGATTCTTTGATATCGGTTTCCGCATTGGAAGGTGCCTCGTCCAATGTTTTATTTATAGCCTCCCCACCAACAGGTATTATTCCCGGCGTTTTTGGTGAGCTGTCAGCCGACGAAAAAGATTTGCCTGCTACGGTCTCTCCGGGTTCCCTGCCATCGGGTTTTTCAGGAATGAGGGAAACTTCGGGCACGGTAGGTTTGTCTTTTACTCGATCTTCGATTATTAATCGGATCCCGGTCTTGTTGTCCCGTTGGCTTTCAGGAAGATAGTATCGGGAGAAAGTCTTGAGCGCGTTGGCGCCATCGCCGTAGCTCCCGCCCCGGACCGACCGCATGGTTGTCACGGCCGCTCTCACAAAGTCCACGGTTGGATTGGAGTTTTCAACATATATGTCTTGGCACCACTCCCGCACGTTGCCCGCCATATCGAACAGTCCGAGCGCGTTGGGCGGGTACGAGGCAACCGGCTTGGGCGCGGGCCCGCATAAGCGATAGTTGGCGAAACGGCACTCGGCAGCAGCTCCCCAAGGGAACACGTTTTCCTTTCCCCCACTTCGGGCTGCGTATTCCCACTGGGCTTCGGTCGGCAGGTCGCAGCCGATGGAAAACTCACGGGTTATCCCGTATGCGAATTTTTTTGCCTCAGCCCAATTTACGCACACAGGCAGGCTGCTTGGGGAACCGTTGTATTGCGAAACCGTGATCTCGGTCTCTGACATCCAGAAATCGTTCAGCCTTACGGAGTGTCGCGGAAGCGCATCCTCATTTCCCGAGCAATCGGCTTCCATGCACCCCATAAGGAATTCACCCCCGCGTACAAGAACAAAGGGGACTCCGCGGAGGATGATTCTCAGGCCGCCGTTCCTGCCAGTCGATGCAAATTCCTTAAGGTAGGCGAAATGGCTGTTACGTTTTCCGGTCAAAACCTCGATCTCCATCAATGCCTTCAGGAAATCTTCGATGTCGCGCTTCTGCCTCGCTTGCTTGAGGGCGTTGCTCAGCTCCCGCAGGTTGATCTTCCTGCGCACAGAGTCGATTGTCCGGTCTACTTCTTCGCCGGGGACAGCTTTTTTCGCGATAAGCAGGCTTTTCAAGGCCTCTTCCAGTTTCTCTTGGCTGTACAACCGCTGACCTTCAATAAAATATTTGCGGAACACCAGTTTTTTCAGTTTTGTATCAGCTTGGGCAAACAATTCATTACCTGGAAGAAACAGCGAGTACTTGAATATTTCTACGCATATGCCGGTATCCTTGATAGCCCTGTTCATGTCGCCTTTTTTTTCTGCCTCTATGCTTAAACGCTCCAATTCCTGGAATGGAACCGACAGCGCGGCAAAAATTTCTTTGTCCAGAGCTTCGTCGTCGTTTAGTTTTTTTCTTGTCTCGAAAATTTCACGTGCCTTCCCAGGTATCTCCCCATAATTCTTCCCAACCGTAAGGGCACTTATAAATGCAATTTTTCTCACAATCGCCCTTTTTCCCAAATACTGAGGCAGGGGGACAAGGGCAATGTAAATCGAAAGGGCGAGTATTGCCGAGCCGACGGCGGTAAATCGCAACACTCTTTTCCGCCTCCTTCTGTTCCACTCGGCTTCCTTTTCCATCAGCTTGTGTTTCAGCTTTCTAATATTATCCAGTTCGGAAGGATCAATGGTCAGGCTTTCCCATAGTATGATGGCCGTCCAAGCGCTTGCTGCGGATTCCCTTTTCATTCCAGTTGAATATATACTTGAAAGACGAGCTTTTTCGTTCTCGATCTTTTTACGGGCAGTACACAAGGTATTCTCGAAATACTTATCGAATTCCGGAGACACTTCAATGAAGGAAGGCGGAAGTCCCGAGAGCATGGAAAACAATTCATCGGCAGGCATCACCCCCCTGATCGCCTCGGCAATTTTCCCAGCCAGTTTTATTTTTTTCGCGATAGCGCCGAGTTTCGGGGCATGTGGATTCAGAGAAACCCTCTGGTCTGCCAGCCGCTTTGCTTTTGTGAAATCCCTCGCGGCCAGGGTTTCGCCAATTTTCCTTTCTAGTTCCTGAATCCTGCCGAGTTTTTCATTCGTAAAAATAATGCTTTCGGCAAGTTTTACGGTTCTTGACGCTTCTTCACTCAATTTGATCGCCCGTTCATAATATTCACCCGCAAGCGCCATTTTTAGTTGCCTGACAATTCGGATCGCTGTCTCGGCCTCCCGCAGGTCATTTTCGAAATGACTCTTAAATTTTGGAGAGACCTGGGCAATTTTGGCGGAAAGAGATTTGATTATAGAAGACAACTCGTCGGGATCCTTTCCCTTTTTCAGCGCATCGCATATTTCCTTAACCAGTTCAATTTCATTTGGAATTTCAGTAAGTTTCTTTGCATCAGGGTTTAATCCTGACTTCTGTACTGCGAAAATCTTTGCTTTTTTAAATTCTTTTGCCGCCATAGCCTCATCGATTCTGACATCCAATTCTCGGATCTGCCTTAATTTTTCTTTTGTGAAAGCGGCACCACCAGGAAATTTTCCAGCTTGCAACGCCTTGTCGGTAAGTTTAATAGCTTCATCATAAGCTTCGCGCTCAAGCGCTTTTCTGATTAACCTGACCGCATTTTTTAATTCCTCTTTTTCCAAGTTTCCCGATATGTTCATCGGGGTACCGCAGTAAGAGCACTTGACTGCCGTGGCGGAATTTTCCTCGTTGCAGATCTTGCATTTTGCCATGAGATCTCTATTTCAATTTGACTCCAAACACCAGCGTACCGACCTGGATCTGGTCGCTTTCCTTCAGCAAGATTTCTTTGCCACTCAAGATTTCGCCATTAAGCTTGGTCGGGTTGATGGCCGACGGGCTCCCCGAGAGCATCCATCCCTCCGTCGATTTCTTTAAAGAAAACTGTTCCTTGGAGGCATATTGGAATTTTTCGCGGGGAAAAATCCGGAAATTGTCACGGCCCATAGTCTTATCGCTGTAAACGATCAGTGTTTGTCCATCGCATTCCAGCTTGACAAGGGCAGGAACGACCGGTTTCCCCTCATCCGCAACAGTAACGATTCCATCCGTCTTCGCTTCCTCCGGTGCGCTTGTTTCCAAGGGGGGTGTCAGAGGGGGAGCGGCTGCTTCACCAGCAACTGGGGATGAAGCAGCGCCGCCGCCATTTGATTTGAATGCCTGGAGAAGAACTGGGTGCACTTCGTCGAGCAGCGGCCTTTTCGCGGGGTCTGGGTTTAGCATGGTGTGAATCAGATCGGCGATTTTATCGCCCTCCAAATACATCTTTTTAATCGCATTCAAAATCTCCGCATTGACCTTGTATCCCATAACAAGCTTATTATATTTACTGCCATCATCCACTCCACCTACATCAAAGGTGCTGCCAATGGCGCCAGTGAGCAGTTCGGCAAGGATAATGCCCGTCGTGAATACGTCGGAAGGCTTGCGGATGATTTTGTCTCCCTTCATGTGTTCGGGTGAAAGATAAAAGGCGGTGCCAGTAACATTATAGGGCTCAACGCCTTCGACATGGGCCGCGTCGAAATCCTTGACTTTCAGCTCCCAACCGAGACCAATGGATCGGTTGGGGGTGACGAAAAGCTGACCAGGCTTCAAGTCGGTATGGGTGACGCCTTTCGAGTGAATGGCCTTCAAGACCCCTACGAATACCGCAGCAAGGCCGAGAACCTGTTTCTCATGAAGCGAGTTCATGTCTTCTTCGATCAGGCGGGCCAGGTTCTTTCCCTGGACGAATTCCTTTACCGAGCAATAATAAAGATCATCGATGAGGAAATCCTCGTACATCACGTCGGTGATCGCGCTCAGGTCCTGTAATCTTTTGGAGATTTCCTTCTGCTGGTTCCAAAACACTTTGAACCGGGGATCTGATTTTCTCGGTTCCTGGTTGTAAATTTTCAGAAAAACGTCGATCTTTTTTGCCAAGTCATGGGCCTTGAACGAGGAATTGGCCCCCCCGCCTATTTCCTGGGTTAACTTATATTCTGAAATCTTCCCACTGATCGTTTTCCCGACCGTGAAATCGTCGTTCATTTTTGGCTCCTTATAAGGTGAAGGGAACGGCCGTGCTTGCGCTTTGTGAAACAGACCTGGCGATAAGCTTGACGATCTCTTCTTTGAAAAGCAGTTCATCTTTGAAGTTTTTCAAGGTTTCCGTCCCCTTTTCCATCGGCTTATATTGGCAGTTGTTTAGTGTTCCAATCTTCATGAACTCGTCGACGTTGGGGGGGCCGAAAATGATAACGCGGATTTTCCGCGAGGTAAGTTCTTCAAGCATCACACTCATGGACTCCGCCTCATCCAGCTGGCTGCCGCCGGTGGTCGTTTTGTGAAGCGTTTTCTTTGTCGAGGCGTCTGTAAACAGCACCAGCATGCGGACTGGCTGGTCCCAGGCCATTTCGCGGGCCGCAATGGCCAGGGCATCGAGGGCACTCTCCGGCTCGTCGCCGCCGCCGGCGGCATTCATTTTTTCTTCGGAAAAGAAATTTTTCAAGTCGTCCAGGCTCTTGGTGAAAGCGGAATCCCGTTTCACGATCATGTATTCCTTGGGCTCGTCGGTGGTCAGATCGCGGTAGCCCAAGGCATTGTAGGAGATGTCGGGTTCAGCGGCGCCATACTGTTCAGCCGATATGGTGGCGATCTGGCCCGACAACTCCAATAGGCTGGATTTCAGGTTCTCCAGGCAATCCTGCATCGATCCCGTCACATCCAGGACGAAAGCCACGTTGGCCTTGCCCTTGATTTTGGGTTTTTTTGATTCAATTACTGTTTGGACCATTTTGTCCTCCTTCAATTATCATGTATTGATTTTGCAAACGAAATTTTTTACGCCGTAGAGGTCATTCATTACGGACTGCTGGCTGCTGACGATGCCCCGCGAACCAGTGCTGACCGATTTCCCGAGCTTGGCTAACATCTCGTCAAAATTGACGACTTTGAAATTGCTGCTCGCAGGAATGCCAATGAACCGGCATTTGTTGGCCGTGGCAATGCGGCGGTAATCATCGGATTCCGGTGCGTCGATGGCGATGATATAGACCGATGCCCCAATATCCATGATTTTTTTCATTAACTGGTCGACTTTGCTACGGCTTTGCTCCGGCTCCCAACCGGTGGCCACCCCCTCGTCGGTGAACATGATAACGAACTTGTGGGCGTCACTGCGCCAGGGGAAATCGAGGCACAAGTCCAGGGCGGGCAGGTTGGCTTCATCTCCCCCAGTTTGCAAACTGTCCAGGGCGCGGCGGAATTCCTGCACGTCGGTGGTGAATTCCCTGACAAAGAAACCCAGGGAAATATGGGCAAGGAAGCCGAGCCGCCAGTCGATCGTCACTTCGGGGTCCTTTTCGATTAGGTCGATGAATCCGTGGATGTTCTGCTTGACCCCGGCGATGCAAGGCTCCATCGATCCCGATATGTCTATGCAAAAGACAATGTCGGTCTTGGCCATCTGTTTCATTTTTTTCGGCGTGATTAGTGTCTGTACCATTTCAGTTTTCTCCGCTTTTTGCAATATCAAAGGCATTGGTGGGCCATTTGAGGATCCCGTATATGTCACGCTCAACGACCTGCTGGCCTTGAACGGCGCCCCGTGACCCTGAACTGACGGACTTCCCCAGTTTGCTCATGATTTCGGCGAAATTCAACTCGGCGAACCCGCTCCCGGCGGGCACTTCGATGTGGTGGCACTTGTTGGTGAGGGCGATCTTCCTGTAGTCGTCGAATTCAGGCCCGTCGTAGGTTATGAAATGGACCGAAGCACCGACGGCGGCAATTTTTTTAATCAACTGGTCGACCTTGCTGAGGCTTAATAGCGGATCGAACCCCGATCCCACCCCCTCGTCGGTGAACAGAACGATGAACTTGTGGGCATCGCTCCGCCAGCCGAAGTCGAGGCACCAGTCCAGGGCCAGGAGGTTCGCCTCCCCGCCGCCGACCTTGCCAGAGATGTAACTCAGGCATTGTTTGAACGCATTGATGTCCGTTGTGAATTCCCCCGGTAATTTGTCGATGCTCAGGCAATTATTGCGCACATCCACCTGATGCCAGAGAAGACCCAGCCGCCAGTCGATCGCTGTTTCGGGATCGCTGCCGACCAGGTCCACGAAGTTTTCGATGTTTTGCCTGACCCCTTCGAGGCAGGGCCTCATCGAATCGGAAATGTCAATGCAGAAAACTATGTCTGTTCTGGCCAACTGCTTGACTTTTTTCGGCTTAATCAACGTCTGGACCATTTCCCCCCCCTTTGATCATAATTGGAACAATGTTCTCCTGCGGGTCGATCATCACCAGGCCGGCCTTGTGTTTTTTATATTCCAAGTAAATATCGGCGAATCCTCCCGCGGTAAAGACCGTATAGACGTCAAAGCCCCCGTCCATGATCCGGACCTGGTCGACGCCTTTTTCCGGGTGATCGTGCCCGCGGATGACGGCCTGGATCCCGAATTTGTCCATGAAGTTTGCCTGGCAATAGGTACATATTTCTTTCCGCGTCCCGCCTCCCCGGCTGTCGCGATATTTTTCTCTTGTCAGTTCGGTCCATACCAGGTCTTCCATTGTGCCGGCACCGTTCAGTTCCCCGATCGTAGACGTCCCGGTGTATCGGTCCGCCTTTTCCGGATGGGCACGCTTCAGTTTGAAATAATCAAATTCCGTCTCTTTCAGAAGCTCCCATTCGACATTTACATCTGGCCTTGGGAACCCACTGTGGGCCGCCAGAATTGTCTTCTGTCCGACTATAAAAGCGGCGGTCGGCATTCTTTTAAAGAGGTCACCGAAAATCGATTTAGTAAAGGTTTCTGAATAGAGCGTTTCCAGGCCAGTGAGTCCCGCGGCGCCAATTTCTTCCGCTTTTCCGGCGACCCTGGCGGCGCCCACATGCTCGAAAAGGTCGGCCGGGCTCGCCGAATTCCTTATTCCACCATCTTTGTTATTTACAAAGAATTCGTGGTTCCCTCGCAGCAGGATCACGTTCTTTGGGAAAGTATTTTTTAGCTTCAACGCATGGAAGAGGACCCAAAGGCTTTCCTCCCCCCGATCGATAAAATCCCCGAGGAAAACCAGCAGAATCTTTCCTGGCCGGTCTTTTACGGCTTCAAAGAAGTTCGCTTTTTTAAGCGCTTTCTTGAAGGCCAACTTGCTGCCGTGCAGGTCGCCGACAAGATAGATACTATCGAAGTCCCCCCTGTTTACGTAATAAAAATTCCGATCTAGCACCATCCCGGGGATATTGTGGATTTCATCGGCTTTTTTCACACCAGAAAATAGGCCTTCGCGATCTTTGCTCTCCTCTTTCAGAATTTCTATATATTTGTCGGCTTGGGCAACGATCTCTTTCTCATTTTTTTTCGTTTTATCTATCTTCGCGCGATCCCTGTATAAGAGGAAATACCGGTCGCCGGCATCGTCAGGATAAACGGGGCCATCATCCCACTGGATCTCCTGGACGTCATCCTGAAAGAACGACTTCCAGAGAATGGCCGGTTTCACGTCAGCGAAGTTTATTATGCCGGAAGGTTCTGCCATTCCCGACAG
>JALHTJ010000257.1 GCA_022865785.1 Candidatus Aminicenantota bacterium | reverse complement strand
CAGAAATAAAACGGTTGCTATTTATCCTTAAATATAATAAAATAGTATCTAAAAAATGTTCAAAATAAATACGCTGCGCTCCAAGTTCCTGCTTTCTTTTATAATGATCAGCCTGGCTTATATCACCATTTCCTCTTTTTTCATACTGAATATGATCAATTCCACCAACAACCGCCTGAGCAAGATCAATTTCGTGCACTGGGCCAAGGATTTCGAAACCATGGTGGAACCGAATTTCATCAATTTCAACTATATAAAACTGACCTCGCAGGCTGAAGAGATCCTGAAGGAAAACCCCAATGATTTCATAATGCTCTTTGATGGGCAAAACAAGGAAATCATTTACAAAGGCCCTGACTGGATCAAGGCTAGGCTCGCTCCCTACAAAGCGGACGCGGATGACCAGGTCCGGGAAGCCGTTTTCGATTCCCAGCCTTATTACCTGATCAGCCTGCCGGTGAAAGTAGCCGCCGCGAACACCCTTTGGGGCAGCATCCTTTTCGGCCGCTCCAACGAGGAAAAACAGGCGATCATCGCTGAACTGCGTCTTTTTATCATTATCATTTCTGCCGTGCTGCTGGCGGTTTTCATCATTCTCATCGTAATTATCAACAGGAAATTGACCCAGCCCATTCAACTGCTGAAAAATGGCCTGGAAAAGATCAGTTACGGGAGCTTTTCACACCGCATCCATATCCGTTCCAACGATGAATTCTCCTATCTCGGCAGCCAGTTCAACGAAATGGCGGAAAAAATCGAAAGCATGATGACCGAGATCGAGGCCACCCACAAGGAACTGGAAAAACAGGTCACGTCGCGAACCAGGGAATTGAACGAATCGAACAAGAAACTGCAGATCGCCATGCAGGAACTGCGGGATACGCAGCGTCATATCATCCAATCGGAAAAGCAAAAATCCCTGACGGCGATCGTTTCGGGATTCGCCCACGAGATCAACAACCCGCTGACCGGGATCCTGGGTTATGTCGATCTTATCAGCATCCGCGAAGACTCCAGCCCTTATGTCAAGGAAAAGCTGGGCAGCATTCAGAAACAGGCGGAGCGCATCAAGAATATCGTCGATCAACTCAATCAGTTGAATCCGGACATGGAACAGGTCAAAATGGAGATCAGCTTGTCCAATTTGCTGGAAAAGCTGATCAAGGTCATATCCAGCCGCCCCGAAAACAGTGATTACGCCATTATCAAAAACAATTTCAACGAGGACATCACCATCCAGGGCAACCATTTTGCCCTGTGGCAAGTATTTGAAGGTATCGTGGAAAACGCCCTTGAGGCTTTCCGCGAAAACAATATTCGCAAAGGGATGATCTCCATCGAATTGAAAAAATCCATGGATGGGGGACAGGCGATAGTGGATGTCAGCGATAACGGCGGCGGCTTCAAAAACCTGGACAAGGCCTTTGACCCGTTTTACACCACCAAAAACCGCACCCAGAAGAAAGGCATCGGCTTGACCCTGGCTTACAACATTATCCATGAACATCAGGGCAATATTGTCATTAAAAATAATGAGACCAACGGGGCCACAGTGTCGGTTTACCTGAAAATTACCGAAAAGAAATTCAAAAACCAAAATCGAGCGGAGGAAAAATAATGCTCAAATCCATGAGGAATAACGTAAAATCTCTTTCCTGGACCCTATGGCTGGTTATATTGGCCTTTATCGGCTTTATTTTCGTGCAATGGGGTTCAGGCCGTTTTGAATCGGAAGGCCTGGACAGGGACGTGGCCGCCGTTGGCCGCTACAAGATCAGCGGCGAGGAATTCCAAAAAAATCTGGGCAAAAGCCTGGAAATGTACAGCAAGCAGTTCAAAAACAGTTTGACCCGCCAGATGATCAACCAGTTCGGTATAGCCGAACAGGTGCTGCAGGGAATGGTCAGCGGCTTGATCATCCAGGGTGAAGCGGAAAAACTCAACCTTGATATTTCCGAAAGCGAATTGCAGGATGCCATACGCGCTTATCCGGCTTTTCAGAATGAAGGCAAATTCATCGGTTCAGATGAATACGAAAGGCTTCTGGCCTACAACCATATGACGGTGCGTGATTTCGAGAACGGCTTGAAAAAAGACCTGCTCGGCGACAAACTAAAGGAACTGGTGACCGCCGGCCAGGTTCTGGACCTGAACGTGCTCAAGGAGGAATACCGCAAGGAGAACGACAAGGCCGAGCTGGATTTCATCACTTTCAAAAGTGACGCCATCAGCGAGGAACCGGCCAGCACTGAAGCGGAGCAGCTTGATTTCTATCAGAAAAATAAAAATCTTTTTCAGAGCATGGAAAAAAGGGCCGGGGAGGTCCTGGCTTTAAAGTTTGCCGATTTTAAGAAGGAGATCACGCTCAAGGAAGAAGAAGTGTTCGCCTATTACAAAAACAACAAAAGTGTGTTCAAAGTTCCCGGGAAAACCAAGATCAGCAGGATCTGGATCGCCTATGATGCGCAGACGCGCGAGCAGGTCCTGAAACAAATGGAAGACACCGCGGCTTTGCTGACCCCTGACAATTTCGCGGCAAAAGCCATGGAGCTTTCCGGGGATGAAAATGCCAAGAATGGCGGTGACTGGGGATACTGGGGCTGGCAAAATTTTTCCGGCCAGGAACAGTCCATGATTAACAACCTCAAGCAGGGTGAAATCTCTTCCCCGGTGGACGCCGGCCAGGGGTTTTCAATTCTGTTTGCCCAGGAAAAGATCGCGGAACAGCAGGAAAACTA
The DNA here is from genome assembly GCA_022865785.1 of Candidatus Aminicenantota bacterium. GTDB lineage: Bacteria > Acidobacteriota > Aminicenantia > UBA2199 > UBA2199 > UBA2199. Next base: position 5,937 of record JALHTJ010000257.1, on the reverse strand, counting down.
TGAAGCGGTCAAAACCCGCATAAAAAGCATAATGGAAAATGATAAATTGAAAAAACTGACCGGCGAAAGGATCGCCGCGATATATGAAAAGATCAAAGCCGCCGATAACATGAAGCAAGGAGCCGGAAATCTTGCCGAAAAAGTCACGGCCACCGGCTTGCTGACCAGGGGCCAGGCTATTAAAGGAATCGATGAGATGGGCTATATTTCCCAGAAACTGTTCACATTGAGTGAAAACGAACTTTCCCGGCCCCTGGATTTTCCCGAAGGGATCGCCGTAGTGCGTTTGACCAAGATCGTCAGGCCGGAAGTTGAGAAGTATGAGATCGCCAGGGACAAAGTAAAAATAGAGCTGCAAGCCGCGAAAAAGCTGCAGCTGCAGCTGGCCCGGGCCCGGAGCGTGGCCGCAGATCTGAACATGCTTGCCGACCCCGGCAAATTAGAGGCCTACCTGACAAAAGAGAACCTGAAACCCGAAGCCAGCACCTATCAAAGGGGAGGCAGCCTGGGCGATCTGCCGGCAACGCCGGGATTGGATGAAACCATTTTCGCCATGGACGAGAATGTCTATTCGGCGCCGCTGTCTGTAAAATCAACGGCGGCAGTCATCGTCAAGCTGAAGAGCAAGAAAATCGTTTCTGACGGGGACTTCAACAAAGAACGGGACGGTTATTACCGCAAAAAACTGGCCGAGGCCAAGAACAACAGTTTCGGCTCTTATCTGTTGAGTAAAAAAGGCGCTTATGATATCCGTTTTAACGCCGAGATTTTCGAAAAGATCAAGGAATACGTGATTTCCAAATTCCGCTAAAGGAGGAACCATGAACCAGCCACAGAAAGCCAAGGGCATGCCTGAAGGGGCCTTCGAGATAATGCCCGCGGGCAAGGAATATGCCCCGTATATTGCCAGCGATACGATCATCCCCGAAGTCACCTCCCGCTCGATCATTTTAGGCCTGATCATGGCCGTGGTTTTTTCGGCAGCCGCCGCATTTTTGGGTTTGAAAATCGGCCAGGTGTTTGAAGCCGCGATTCCCATCGCTATCATTGCCGTGGGCGTTTCACCTTTGTTCAAAAGAAAGAACACCATTCTGGAGAATGTCATCATCCAGTCCATCGGCGGTGCCTCGGGGCTGATCGTAGCCGGAGCTATTTTTACCTTGCCGGCATTGTTCATCCTGGGATTGGACAAAAAAATCGGTTTTGATTTGTTCAAAATTTTCATGGTCTCCTTTTTGGGCGGAACATTGGGAGTTTTATTTTTAATTCCTTTCCGAAAATACTTTGTCAAGGAAATGCACGGCCAGTTCCCTTTCCCGGAAGCGACCGCCACCGCCCAGATTCTGGTTGCCGGTGAAAAAGGCGGCGCCCAGGCCAGGATTTTGGTCAAGAGCATGATCATCGGGGGCATCTTCGATTTCATGGTCCATTCGGTTGGCGCTTTCAACGAAGTCTTCACCACCCGCATTTTCGGGTTCGGTAAGGTGCTCGCTGAAAAGGTCAAGATTGTTTTAAAAATGGACGTACTCTCGGCCGTCCTGGGACTCGGGTACATCATTGGCCTGAAATACACGTCGATCATCGCCGCCGGCAGCCTGTTGTCCTGGTTCCTGCTGGTGCCATTGATCTATTATTTCGGGCAGTTCATTCCGGCAGAGATCGTCGGCAACGCTCCCAAGCTGATATCGGCCATGAGTGCCGAGGAAATTTTCCGCAACTATGTGCGCTACATCGGCATCGGCGCCATCGCCATGGCCGGCATCATTGGCATCCTGAAATCGTCAAAGATCATCGTCCAGGCCTTCGGCATGGGCTTCAAACAGATGCTCCGCAAAACGGCTATCGGCGATGAAAAAACTCCCAGAACCCAGACCGACCTGAGCATGAAGTATGTCATTTTTGGACTGGCAGTGACGGCGCTGGTAATATGGGTATTTTTCAGCTTTTCGGTGCTGAGCCCGGTACCGCATCCCCTCAAGCTCGGCCTGATCGCCATGGTCACGGTCTTTGTGATCAGCTTTCTGTTTACCTCGGTGGCAGCCCGTGCTATTGCCATAGTCGGTACCAACCCCGTTTCCGGCATGACCATGATGACCCTGATCCTGAGCAGCCTGGTGCTGGTGGCTGCCGGCCTGACCGGTGAATACGGCATGTTTGCCGCTTTACTGATCGGGGGAGTGGTCTGTACCGCCCTGTCCATGTCGGGCGGCTTCATCACCGACCTGAAGATCGGCTACTGGCTGGGTTCCACTCCGCTCAAGCAGCAGAAATACAAGTTTCTCGGTATTCTGCTTTCCTCGCTGACCGTGGGACTGGTCATTTTTCTGCTGAACCAGACCTACGGCTTCTCGGGCTCAAACGCCCTGGCCGCGCCCCAGGCCAATGCCATGGCCGCCCTGATCCAGCCGCTGATGAACCCGGGGGCACAGGTGCCCTGGCTACTTTACGGAGTAGGTGTCCTGACCGCCCTGATCATGGAATTCATAGGCGTGCCGCCGCTGGCTTTCGCCCTGGGTATGTATATCCCGCTGGAACTGAACACGCCGCTGGTCATCGGCGGCCTGATCGCCCACCTGGTTATGCGCTCCAGCAAGGATAAGGAACTGGCTACCAAACGTTATGACAAGGGCATTCTCATCGCCTCGGGCTTCATTGCCGGCGGGGCGATCATCGGTGTGGTCAGCGCCATCATGAAATATTTCAACCTCGAGCGCTTCGTCCGCCTGGGCTGGTCTGAAAATGGTGGGGGCGAGCCTCTGGCCCTGGTCATGTTCATCGCCCTGGCGATATATCTCTATTTCGACTCGCGCAGTGCCAAAAAGGAAGATTGATGGAAAAAGAAAAGATCGCCCAGGCAATAGAAATACTGCATGAGCTGGATATCGATCTATGGATGGTGATCGACCGTGAATCAGGTCTGATATCCGACCCGGTCATGGACTATGTCGTCGGCAGCGGCGTGACCTGGCTTTCGTTTTTCCTGTTTTTCAAAAACGGGGAGAAGCACGCCCTGGTCGGCAATCTGGATATCGAAAAAATACGTCGTACCGGCCTTTTCGATACAGTGAGCGCCTATAAGGGCAGTCCCAGAACCGACCTGCTTGAATTGTTGAACCACCATAATCCCGCTAAAATCGCCATTGATTATTCCCCGGATTCGGCTGCCGCCGACGGCCTGACCCACGGCAATTACTTGAAACTATTGGAACTGTTGCAAGATAGTGAATTCCCGGCGCGCTTGGTATCGGCTGAAAATGTAATCGCCAAGATTCGCGGCAAAAAATCAACAGAAGAGCTGCGCCGGCTGAAGCTGGCCTGCCAGAAAACCCTGGAAATTTACGGGAGGCTAGGTCAGGCAATCAGGCCGGGTATGAGCGAAAAGGATTTGGCCGACTGGATCACGGCTGAACGGGAAAAAATGGGCCTGGCCGCCGCCTGGGAAGTGAGCAGCTGCCCGGCGGTGTTCAGTGGTCCCCAGGAGATCGGCGCCCATTCGGCCCCAACCGCCAACATCCTCAAGCCCGGCCATGTTTTCAACGTCGATTTCGGGGTGGTGGTGGACAAGTATTGTTCCGACCTGCAAAGGACCTGGTACATTCTGCGCCCTGGTGAAAAAGAAGCTCCGCCGGACGTGCAGAAAGGATTTACAGTACTTATCGAATCGATCCGCCTGGCTTTTGCGGCCCTGAAGCCCGGCGTGCGCGGTTTGGATATCGACCAGATCGCCCGCGGCTACATCGTCTCGCAAGGCTATGAAGAATATCCCCATGCCCTTGGCCACCAGGTGGGCCGCTACGCACACGACGGCGGCGCTCTGCTGGCCCCGGATTGGGAACGCTACGGCAAGCTGCCTTTCATGCCCTTGGAAAAGGACCAGGTTTTCACCATTGAACCGCGGATCTACATCAAGGACTTCGGCGTGGCCACGGTTGAGGAAATGGTGGTTATCAGCGCCGAAGGCGCCGAGTACCTTTCGCAGCCCCAGCGGGAATTGTATCTGCTGAAAACAAATCAATGAAGCGAAGTACAGTTTCAGAGGCGATTCGCGGCCGGTATCTGCAGCCCGACAGCCGCTATTATTACCCTGGAGAATTATCCTCTTTGCCAGAAACGGCCTTGAGCCATGAGTTTATTGCTGTCGAATCCGGACCGTTCGTCCGAACTTCATACCATGCCGAACAACTTTGCAAAAAAGTGATCCATGCGCTACCTCATATTCAGTGACATTCACAGCAATTACGAGGCTTTTGAAAAGTTCCTGGGCCATAAAAAGCTGAAAAATGTCGATAAAATCCTTTTTCTGGGCGACCTGGTCGGTTACGGGCCCGACCCCGATAAAGTGATCGGCCAGTTCCAGGAATTGCCCAATGTACGGTCCGTGCGCGGCAATCACGATAAGGTCATCGCCGATCTGGAATCATCTTCGTTGTTTAACCCGGCCGCGGCCTTTTCCGCAGAGTGGAGCAAATTGAAAATCGCCCCGGCAAATTATCAGTTCTTGAAGCAATTGCCCAAGGGGCCGCAGATCATTGACCGCTTCATCACCATCTGCCATGGCTCCACTTTTGACGAAGATTATTACGTTTTTTCCCAGTTCGAAGCCACTGAATCGTTTAAATTCATGGAGACGTCGATCGGGTTTTTCGGGCATACTCATTTCCCCATCATTTATTTCCTGCGCAATGAAAAACTCGATATCGTCCCTTTGACTGAAAACACTCGCATCAAACTCGATACCAACACCCGTTATTTGATCAACCCGGGTTCCATAGGTCAACCTCGCGACAAGAACCCGGCTTCCAGTTTTATCATATTCGATTCCGGCAAGATGGAGATCAGCTTCATCCGCTTTGCCTATGATGTGACCGCAACCCAGAAAAAAATCAGGGCAGCCGGGCTGCCTGAACTTTTGGCCAGCCGCCTGGAAGCCGGAATCTAACCTACAAGGAGGAAAGCCATGACAAACGATGAAATCAGAAATTTCGTTGAGAAAGTGATCAACGAAAAAATTCAAACGCTGCTGAACCGTATCGATACGTTTCAAAGCAATATGTTCAGGGACATAGAAAAACTTAAGGATCTCGACGAGTTGGTTAAATTCAAGGTGCCTGAGGATTTTGCCGGACGCAATGGAGCCGGCGAGAGCGGCAGCGAAATCACGATCTTGAACGAATATGTGAAAAAAATCGCTGCGGCTTCCAACCAACTGATCCTGATTGGCGGCATCATCGAAGGCATCAACCATTTTTGCGACCGGGCCGCCCTTTTTCTATTGCGCGACGACAAGCTGGTCGGTTGGAAAGGCAAGGGCTTTTCGGGCGAAGACGGCCAGATCAACGATGAGGAATTGAAGAGAATATTCTTTTCGCTTTCGGCCAACACGGTTCTGAAAAGCGTGATCGAGACCAAGAAAATTTATTTAGGCGAACCCATACACAAGCCGGACGATTTCCTGATCTACAATCGTTTGGGCGGCGGCAAACCCAAGAAAATCCTGGTTATGCCTTTTTTTGTCAAGGGCAAGCCGCAGGCGGTCATCTACGCCGATTCGCTGGCAGGTACCGTTATCCAGCACAAGGTCATCGAGATCCTGGCTGCGGTAGGTGAACTCAGCCTGGACATGCTCCCCATCCGCCAGAAAATGCTGGCCAAAATCAAAACCCACGAGTTTGTAGAAGAAACCGAGGTGGAAGCCAAAGTTTTCGACCATGCTGATGAATTAGAAAAAACTTCGGCTCCGGTCCGGGAAAATGATCCAGAACGCTTTGCCAGGGTGATCATCAACGACATCATCCTGTACAACAAGAAAGTCGTGGATGACGGCATTAAAAACAAAAACCTTTACGAAGTTTTGAAAGAAACCCTGCTGCAGGCCAAGGAGTTGTACATGCGCCGTTCCAGTGACCTGCAATATTTTGAAGAACAGATGGTCAACAT
>JALHTJ010000256.1 GCA_022865785.1 Candidatus Aminicenantota bacterium | reverse complement strand
TGTGCACATGGTGGATATCCCTCACTCCCGGGATGGCTTCTATCTCGCGCTGCATGGCGCCATAATCCAAATCGGCGGCAGATTGCATCAGGATGCCGACGGAGTTTTTAACGATCACCCAGCTTTGCCGCATGATATAGACCGAAATCAATACCGTAACCAGCGGATCGATCCAGAAAACGCCCCAGATACGGATCGCGATGCCGCCGCCGAGAACGCCGATGGATGAGACCGTGTCGCCCAGGAGATGCAGATAACTGGATCGCACATTCATGTTGCCGTGCGACTCTTTTTTCAATAGCCGCATGGAAACAAAATTCGCCAGGAGACCGAACAGCGCCACGCCGATCATCAGGCCGCTGTCTATCGTTTCGGGGTTGCGGAAACGCCGTAGCGCTTCGAACACAAGAAATAAGGAAATCGCCACCAGGGCGGAAGCATTCACGAAAGCGGCGATGATTTCCGCGCGCTTGTACCCATACGTCCTGCGGACGTCTTTTTCTCTCCCCGCGATCTTCCAGGCGAGATAACTCATCAGGATGGATACCGTATCACCCAGGTTGTGCGCCGCGTCGGAAATGAGCGCCAGGCTGCCCGACATGATCCCGCCCACCACTTCAACGACCGTGATCAACCCGTTCAGGACCGTCACTCCCAAATATTTTGCGGGAGACAAATTCACCTGATCCCGGCTTTGTAAATTCTGGTTTTCTGTCATTTCATCATCCATGGAAACGGCTTCTCCCGCATTCGGTTACAATGAGCCATAGATCAACTCCAGATCATATACACCGCGGCAACGATCAGTAGAATTCCGCAGATCTTTTTTACCAGTCCGAGAGCTTTCGAACTTTCGTTCCAATGCAGGTAGTTCTCGATCACCCTCGTAAAGGTGCCGGCGAATACGATCACCGCGCAATGCCCCAGGCCGTAAGCCAGGAGCAGCGGGATGCCGTAAACCAGGCTGGAGGACGACTTGGCCAGAACAATGGCCAGGATGGGCGCCATGTAGGCGAAAGTGCAGGGGCCCAGAGCCAGGCCAAAGACCAACCCCAGGAAGAATCCGGCGAGGACGCCTTTGCCACGGGTTTTGGCATTGGCGGCTCCGGGCAAGTCCAACTTGATGATGCCCAGCAAATAAAGCCCGACTAGCACAAAAATGCCGGCCACCAGGTAATTGCTCCAGCGGCCGATGTCACCCAGCATGCGACCCAGAAGCGAAGTGACAACGCCGATCAGGGCGATGGTGGATAGAATTCCCAGGGCGAAGGCCAGCGAGATGCGCAAGGCCTTGCGCGTGGTGAGTTTCTCCTGCTGGCTGATGAAACCTATGACCAGCGGGATGCTGGCCAGATGGCAGGGGCTCAACAGGATGCTCAGAATTCCCCAAATGAATGCGCCAAAAAGCCCGAGCAGTGGATTGCCGGAGAGCAGTTTTGTCACCCAGGTAAAAAGGGCCTCCAGCATTATTTCACGCCTTTCTGTTGCAGGATCTTGATTAGCTCATCCTTTGGGAAAAAACCCTCATGACGGAAATATTCCTCGCCCTCTTTATCCAGGAAGACCTGGGTGGGGATGACGCGGATCTTGAACGTCTGGGCGAATGGTTCTCCCTCAGGGGTCCAGACATCATGGAAGACCACCTTGACCTGGCCGGCGTAATCCTTTTCTATATCCTTCATGATCGGCTGCATCAGCTTGCAGGGGATGCAGCGCACTGAT
>JALHTJ010000255.1 GCA_022865785.1 Candidatus Aminicenantota bacterium | reverse complement strand
CGGAATAATCCAGTGACTTACTTAGATCCGGATGGACGTGCCGATGTAAATCTAGCAAATATTGCATGGAAGGTAAGTGATAAAGATTATTCGGTAACTGTTACTTTTGGAGAAGGAGCAAATAACCCAGTAAAAGATACACTTAAAATTGCATTTGAAGCTTCCATAAAAGCTGCAGTAGAAGGTGGTGCTGATATTACATCAATATACATTACATGTACAACAAATGGAGAACATAAAAACAAAATAGAACATCCTCAAGGTTGGGCGCTTGATATAGGGTTAATAAATAGCAAAAACCTAAAAAATGGAACTGGTGTAGAATCACAAGTTCAGGCCTTACAAGATAAATTTGAACTTCAACCAAATAAATTCCGAAATTTTGGACCAAAAGTGAATAAAAAAAATGGAGTTGCTGTTTCAGATAAAACCACTATTAAAGAACATGATAGTCATATTCATTGGAGTGTAAAGCAAGAGGAGAAACAAAAATAAAATGAAAATAAATTTATTATTTATATTAATTTTTATTGGCTTATGGTCTTGTTCATTAAATGCAACTCAAAAAGGAATAGAAATTTGCGATAACGGCATATTATTGTCCGTCAGTCCGGATGCAAAACACTTGCTTATTTTTTATAATGAAGAAACTTCAATAGATGGCGATTTTGATAACGGTTGGATATATATTTACGATTTAATAAAACATGACCTGAGATTGTTTTATCCAGAAAAATGTGTCTTTGAATTTGTAAAAACCCAATGGCTGGATTCTGAAAATATTATGATCTCGGAAGGGGAGAAAATCATTCAAATTAACATAAACAAAAAGAAAGAGAAATTGATATTTCATGCAAAAGATTCATTAATTTATGACTTCACGGTTTCAAAAGATGGTTCACGAATGCTTTTTGATATATTAGATGACACTCAAGAAAAAGCTTATCAAATTGTCTATTTAATGGACATAAAAAAAAATCAAAAGGAAGAAATATATAGAATTTATGACCCACGTATGGGAGGGGGTTTCAATGTTAATTATGTTTTTTTTGGTGATGAACCTAAAAATATCTACATTATTAACATGCAAAGAGAACTTTTATCCATTTCCTTAGAAGATAAAACTATTAAAACAATAGATCAGGATATCGCACCTAGTGCGAATCAAATTATTTTTTCAAGCGGACTTCTATTTTATGCAAAAAGCATGGGAATAAACGCATACAATTTAGAAAGTGGCGAAAAAATTCCGGCAATCAAGTCGGACAAAGAACAGCTTAGGCTCGATTATTTGGGAAAAGGAGAGAGAGGCAATGTTTATATTGCTATTTCAGATATTGTAATTCTATATAATTTTAAAGAAAAAATATCTAATAGAATTGATCTTCCAATAATAGGCCCCATTGTTTATTGTAATGATCATATGGCAATTCAATCAGTGAAAGTTCCTAAACCGAACGACAATAGATTTAAGTTGATTTTATACAACTTTTAATGACCTTTCAAAGAAATATATTTTTCCAAGTTGGTTTTTTTATAATTGTCAGTTTGGGGATTTCCTTGGACTGTAAATCTGCAAATAAAAAAGAGGGATTTGTTGTGAATTCAGACGCCATCATTTTTTTTACTATTTCAAAAAACGAATACAATAATTTGCAGGAGAATGATAAGATGGAAATCGATGAAGCGCTGACTGATCACTATACGTATTTTGAAAGGATTAAATATTTATTTTCAAAAACAAATGTGAAGATTTTATTAAAAGCAGATAGAAATATAATTTTTAAATTTTCGAAAATGCAACCGGTGACTTTTCATCGTGAAATGAAACCGCATGTTGTAGGAGTAATACTCTTTCATCCAAACAAAAAACCATTGATTTTATATGGAATATTCACTGACTCCGACATTTTAGATAAAATCAAGGAATATCATGCCGAATGGACAGGCAAAATGAATGGCCAGTGATGAGGATTTGATGAGATAATCATAAAATGGGGAAAAATTGGTCGCGAAATGCAAATAATAATGGGAATCCATTACCGGGATATTTTGTTCATTTGCATCTTGCAGTTAATGATTCCAGGGGAAATTCAATTAGTGCAGAAAATTGGCTTAATGATAAAGATCATCCTGCATCCACATTCAAAATAAAATGAAGATGATTAATTATTTTAATAACAGGTGATGCAATGAAAAGAATGTTTTTTTTTGCTGGCATGCTTATCGGCTCTAATGAACGGCTTTCAATTAAAATCATCTCCAATTCGCACAATTAAAGCAACTCACGCAAATTTTCCATTAAATTATGAGCAAGCAAAATATAATTTAATTATTAGAAATGAAGAGATCGAATTTGATTGCTTGGGTTTAAAATTAAAAAAGGATAAGTCCTATAGGATTTCAGCGAGAGATCTCACAATTTCCGAGGATGAGTATATTTTGCAGGTTTTCTATGCCAATTTTGAGGATGATTTGATCCTTATTTTTTCTAGATCTAATGATGAAAACGGGAATATTGTTGTATGCCGAATAGATTTCATGAAGGTATTGGTCAAATGGAAAGCAGAATTGCCATCCATGAATCCCTCGTATGGAATAATAGAAGGTCATTATTTGTATCAGGCTGGAGTCGGATTCATTTCCAAAATCAATCTCGATTCAGGCGCATTTGAATGGAAGCAGGGGGAGATTAAGGATCCCAAAACAGGGGACTATTTTGAATTTAATAACATTGTCCTTAATAAAAGTATTGTTGTTTTTTTTCTGAATAAAAAAGATAATGAACTGGAAAAAGAAAAAACAGGGATTAATGTGGATAAAATGAATGGAAAAATTATTTCATACATTTTACCTGATTTGCCATGAAACCGTGGCCCACTCCGCCGTGTTCGATCCCTACGGCGGCCTCCAGAAGCAATGGGTGAACACCTACAGCCCGTCGTTGAAGTTCTCCGGCAAAATGGGCTGATCTTGCTTGTCAAGACCACTTTACATTATGCAGACGTGATCGCGATCTGCTCAACCCTCGAATATTGACAAAATTAAAGGAAACAGTGATATTTAAAGAATGCAGCAGGTGGGAATAACGTATAAATGGGCGTTTCATCATGGGATGAACCGGGGGGATGGCGGAATAAGGATGTTCAACAATTTTTAATTGCGAATAATAAATCTACCTGAGGAGCACACGTATGAGAAAATTGGCAATCCTTCTGATTTTCACAGTTTTCACGTTATCAGTTTTTGGACAGACAGAAACAGAAACCGTAGCGAAAGCAAATGACTTGATTGCAAATAAAAAGTATGAATCTGCATTCAAACTTCTTTGCGATTTTGACCCGAGCGACGAAAAGCCGGAAATTGTTTTGCTTAAAGAGAACATCGCACTAAATTTTTTCGTGACCAGCATTATGCATCAAATGTTTTCCTTCAAAGACCTGGATAAAAACGAGAACATTATGGATTACCGGGGCAAGAATGGATCATTTGAAATTCAGAAGTTTGAAATTGATAAAGTTCTTGAAAACCTGGTTAAAAACTTTCCAAACAACTGCAAGCTCTATAAAGGCCTTGCTGATTTTTATTATGAAGTCCACCTCAAATATGGCGGCGAGTGGCTCAAAAGCGACAATGAGCTTTTTAAACTCATCGAAGCAAATAATGAGAAAGTTATGAGCGGCAATTGTGCAGATTATCTAACCTATTATGTTATGGGTTACATAACTATTTCGCAAGAAAAATTCAAGGAAGGAATACCTTACTTATTAAAATCAATTGAGTTAAACAAAGATTTTGCAAGTTCATATTACAATGTTGCCTACGCTTTTCTTTTCTCAAACGAAAGAGAGCGCGCATTGCAATATGCAAAGGTTTCTTTCGATCTTTACACTGACATGAGTTATAAAAGTGATGCGGCAAGAATGGTGGGACAAATCTATACGGAATTGAATGACGAAAAAAACGCTTTGGCATATTATGAGTTAGCAGATAAAATTGATCCTGGCAATTATTATAATTTAAAGCCGCTTCTATATTTGTATATAAAATCAGATAGTCCCAAAGTAATGGAAACCACAAAATCTTTTTTCAATTTGGCACCAACCAAACCAACAATATACAATGACCTTGAAGAAATATTTTTTAGCTCTAAAAGAGAAGATGACTTATCCGCTTTTTACAAAGAACAATTGCCTGTCTTTAAAGAAAATGAAAATGTTCTTGGCAATCTTTTTTTCTACTTAGGCAAAAATTATATTGCCTCAGACAGAAAAGTTGCCAAGGAATATTTTTTACAAGCAAAAAACACTTTCAGGAAAGTTTTCGATAAGGATCACCAGGTATTCAGAGCGATTGAAGAAGGAATTGCAGAAACAGAAAAGTAATTATAGATTTATTAGTTCCGTAGGAAACCGGTGTCAGGTCTTACATTATTACTTTTTCCTTTCTTTCCCATGCTTCTTACCTTCGATTTGATATGCCCTTTCAGAGACGCCGCTACGCACAGACTCAGCGCTAAAACATCATGTCAGAGCAAATGTCATAATGAAAGACCTGGCAGCAATGCCCTTCCGGATGATAAATTCCAAATTTCCCGATCGCTGTTATCACAAATCTCATCCTGGGTTTATTCTCTCCATGGGAATGAAATAAAGAGTTTCCTTTTTCCCGTTGTCCCAGGCTCCAACGACTTGGAATCCACTTCCGTGGCGCGCGTAAACCTGGCCGGAAAACCGGCCATGGCTGGTGCCCCAAAAAGACAATACGTTGGTCCGGCTGTCCAGGGACCAATGGCCAATCTGGTTTGTTCTTTCCCGGAAATTTACCGTCCCATCCGATCTGAACCTGACCAGTCTGGCCGACATGACACCGTTTAAATAATACCACTGGTCCGTCATGAGATTTCCTATTTCCAGATGCTCTTCCGACTGGCAGGGAGTTCCATTCAGATTTGCCCTGCGTATTGTATCCAGAATCCGGGGGAGGACATTATTGAATGCCTGTGGAGGGCTGTTGCTCGTAAGCCCGGCAACATGCTGATCCCATTCAGCCTTCGCTCCGAAACTGCAGCAGAGCTTCCTGATACCGGTCATAAGGATCCGCTGATTTGGAATATCCATGGATAGCCATATGCCCTGTCTTACCTGATCTCTTAAAAGACCAACCCATCCACTCTGAAAGTTCCTGAACCGGCTTCCCTGTGCCAGCGTAACGATCCATGCCTGACCAAAACTAAATGCAGCCAGGGCAAGATGTTCATCACAATTTGATTGCGCCCGGCAAGTATCAGGCCGGGAACTATCCAGGGTGAGGGCTAGGCTTTTACGATACATGTCAAAGATGTTCTTTATGTAGATCATTTTTCTGTGCTGATTCAGATTTCGGGTTGCTGTGGAATAATCATTGAGCAATCTAACGATCCTTGCAATCTGAGTTCTCCTTGTTTCACAAATAGTAAAAAACCGGGCAAACTCAGTTTCTCCCGCAATAATATTATCCCGGGCCTGGATGAGGTCATTAAGAATCCGACTCTCAACAGTTGCACGATCGAAGAACTGGGCTCTTCCTTTTGCAATGCCCAGATTTACTCCTGCATCAAAAACACGCACTTGACCCACAGTGGCAAATATTGGGGAACTTGAAAAAATAAATATGAATACAAGAATGGTTAAACAATTACACCAGAAAGAAGTGATTCGTTTCATAAAACCCTCCTTTTAAAAGACGGTCTTTGCTCTCATCTCTATCCAGGATGTGATTTTAAGAAAATTTTGCTGAAATTACAACAGATGGTTGAAGAAATTAGGGACGGTCTTTGTATTTTTGTAAATTCTAGGCTGTATTGATTCCATGAGACATGCACACTTGACTTGGCTCGGTGCCTATCATCACCTGAGGAACCGCGGGTACGGCGGCATGCAGAAGCAGTGGGTGAACTGTTTTATTTTCCTTTGCCCAGGCGCCGGATCGCTTCGTGATAAACGATCATCTCCCGGCGCGGGCCGATGGTAATCACTTTGACCGCGATTTCCTTTTAACAATCTCGTAGTCAATTTTGTTTTCCCGCAGGACGTCCTTCAATGAATGGGTTTTAGCCGAATTTTTCCTTTTGTCCACCGCCTCGGCGATATCCATCAGCTCGATCCATTCGTAGATTTCCTGCATCTCTTCATAGGCCTCGACCGGCAGGATCACCGCCTCGATGCGGTTGTTTTTGGAGACAACGGCGCGAGCCAGGGATTTTTTCTGGAATTTTTCCAAGATGGCACCGAAACGCTTGGCCGCCTCGGTGGCGGAAAATATTTCATTACGGGCATACGTGATCATTATATTACTCCTTATATTCCGTATAATAATACTAATGCAGCTGTTTCATTTTGTCAACGGCAAAGTGAAATATTTTCTTTTTCCCCCAACCGGGATATAATGCTATGTCATGGAAGTCAGCGCCTATAACGAAACATTTGAGCTGCCAGCGGCCACGGCGGACGATTCCCGGTTGAAAGCACTTTTGGCCCTGTTCGAAGAGATGATGGAGACGGCCGGGCGCCACGCCGAAATACTGGGAGTGGGCGTGCGCGACCTGCACCCCAAGGGGCTGACCTGGGTGCTGGCCCGGCTGCACGTCAAGGTCAACATCATCCCCGGGGGAGGCCAACCCGTGCACATTGCCACCTGGCCGGCAGGCAGGCACCGCCTCTTCGCCTTGCGTGAATTCCGCCTGAGCGACGATTCCGACAACGAGATACTGCGCGCCAGCAGCGCCTGGGCGCTGATGAACATGGAGACGCGGCGACCGGCGCGCCTCGATCCCCACCTGCCAGTGTTCACGCGCCACCCCGAGCGAATGATCGCCGACGATTTCCCAGCGCTGCCGCCCGGGCAGCAGGCCGGCAGCCAAGCTTCCTACCGGGCCGTTGCCGCCGACATCGACCTCAACGACCACGTCAACAACACGGTCTACATGGCGTGGGCGCTGCGCTCCATCCCCGCTAAAATACTGCGGCCGCCGCTCACCCTGGAAGCCGCTTTCCTGGGCGAAGCGCGCCTGGGCGACGAGATCGTCTGCCGCAGTGAAAGCGCGGTAGAGAACGGCAGGACCATTTTCCTGCAAAGCCTGCAGGACGCCGTTTCCGGCCGCGAGCTGAACCGGCTGCGCTGGGGCTTTTAGAAAACAAGCGCTTGGCTGACGGCGTAAGGTGTACGGCGTACGGAAGAAAAATTCCAAATCACAAAAGAAGAAGTAGATGGGTAAAAGGGTTGAAGGGTAAATGGGTTAGGAAAACAGCAAGCTTTCGCTGTTATTGCGATTGTCCCATCACCCCATCTACTCATTAACGAGCCCCACTCTCTTGGTTTGGGTCATTTGGCCATTGGCTATTGGAGCTTATTTGGGATTTGGTGCTTGGGATTTGTAATTTGAAATCAATTTTGCTCCAATCACTAATCACTAATTACTAATCACGAACTTGATGGGAACGGCAATGTCCGAATCCCTCCACGACGCGGTTTGCGGTTTTAACTAATTACCATTCTGGTTGAAATCATGGTTCTTTGTTTTCATTTTGCCTGCTCTTGCGGGATTTCTGTTGATCGGCGAGTGCAATCAGTTTTTTTTACTGGTGCCAGGCGCTTTTTCCAAACGAAAAATCCGAAGACCAGGGTGATGACGGCCGCGGCCCCGCCGCCGATCAGCGCGTCATACGCAAGCAAAATGCCGCCTTCGCCATGCGTTCCAGGCAAAAACAGGAATACGATGCCCAGAGTCAATCCCATGCAGCCCGCCGCGTTCAAAATCGATAAGGGAATGCCCAGACCGGGCGGGCAGCGCTCGGCAAGATTCCGGGTTCCTGAAAGAGACATCAGCAAAGCCGCAAACGGCGGCATGGCCAAGATTAAAATTAACAGTCCTTCCCCGCCGGAAGAAAGACCTCCTGTTATTCTCACCAACAGAAGCAATAAAAATAATCCCACCGGAGCAATAAAAAACCAGGCCATTTTCCTGGTGAAAAGCGATGGCTTGTTCAGGCTGAAAAGAAAGGTAAACAAAGGGATGATGCCGAGAAAAGCATAACTGATAATAAGCGCCTGCGGATGGCGGTCGAACCAGGAACGCTTGTATTGGGCGCCATAGCGTCGCAACAGAGATAATGCTTCTTTTCGGCCTTGCTTTTGAGCAAGATCAAGAAGCGTCTCATTCCGAGCCGTTAAAACATTGGGGTCGGCGCCATTTTCCATCAGCAGCTTCAATTTGCTTAAATCCACATGATTGAATGCCTTGATCAAAGGAGTCTCCCCCATGCGGTTACGCTGATTGACGGAGGCGCCATTCCTTAGGCACAGCAAAAGCAACTCCAGGGCTTCCGGGTTGCCACTGTCGGCCAGCAGGTGCAGGATCGTATTGCCGTTGTTATCTTGGATGTTCGGATCGGCCTTGTAACGCAGCAACAATTCAATTTTTGTTTTGTTGTACTGGGAAAAAAGGAGCGGCGAAATACCGGACCGGTCGCGGACATTCATTGGAGCGCCTTTCTGCAGGAGCCATTCCATTAATCCCAGGTTGCTTTCCCTGGTGGCGGCAAGGAGAGGAGTTTGGCCGTTGTTGTCGGCCAGGGAGAGATCAGCCCCGTGTTCTGCCAGATACTTGGCCCGTCGGCCGTCTCTTTCGTGACAGCAGAGCAGCAACGGGGTTCGTCCTTCCAGGTCTTGCTGGTTGATGTTCACTCCGAGTTCGATCAGTTTTTGCGCCAGTTCTTCCCACAAATTGACTTGCAGATAATGCCAACGATTTCGTTTCAGGTTGTCGGTTACCTGTGGGTCGGCTCCGAGCCGCAGCAGTGCCAGGGCCGCTTTGGTTTTTGCATATAAAAAAGGGGTCAACCCTTCCTGGTCACGGTCTTCAAGAGCCGCCCCATGCTGCAGCAACAAGGGGAATAACTCGGCTGTCGCGTAGAAAACAGGCGTTCGTTGCGCGCCATCGCCAAGGCGCGGGTCGGCGCCCAGATTTAAAAGAAAATTAAAAAAAGGCAGGAACAAGGTCAAATCGGGTTCAATTCCATGATAGTTGCCACTGTAGTTTTTTGCGGAGAAAAACACTTTCGATACTTGCGGCAGCAGATCTTCTTCCAATCTCGCCTTCCTCACCGCCAGGAGCAATGGTGTTTCTCCCCGGTTATTCTTTTTGTTCAGGTCAACGCCACGGCCGACCAAGCGGCGAATGATGCCCATGCGCATTGGCAAGGAGTTGTTCATGGTTCCGGAACGACTTAGAGGTACTTGTACCGAAATTTTGCGCACGGCCATCGCGCGCGGGCTTTCCACCAGTCCCCTTTTCACTTCTCTGGGGGGGGATTCAGGTTCCGCCGGGGCGACCAGTTCGGTAGCGATCAGGGCGTGAATGAGCGTATTGCCCTGGCTGTCCGTGGCGTTCCAATTGGCCTTCCCGGCAAGATAGCCCTGAAAAAGTTCCAGGTTATTGCTTTTGATGGCCAAAAACAAGTCTCGGTCATGAATCTGCTGGTTTTCCGCATTGGCCATATTCAGAGCGGCAAACAGAAAAACCATGAGCACGCCCAAGACCAATATTTTCTTTTTCGCGGTACAGACAAAAAGAAGCTTTATGGCGAGCGGTTTCAGATTGAATAATGGCATTTTCTCTCTTTTTTCAAATGATGAAAACTCCATCTTCTATTTTTAATACCGATGATTTCATCTTTCTCATCTGTCTCCTGTCCAAAAGCGCAAGAACAATTGCGGACAACTCGCATCATTGTCTGGACCCATTATAGCAAATTTTTGCTGCTTTCAGTAATTCCAAGGTCGCATTTCTATAACCTATATATCCGCTTGCTAATCACGAATTACGAATCACGACTCACGAACTTGATGGGAACGGCGATATCGGAATCTCTCCATATCGCCTGCTGCTCGCGGCCGCCGTCATCGCTGCCGTTGGGGCCGATACTGTACAACATGCCCGACTCGCGACTGAAAAGAAAGGGCAAACCGCTAAAGGGGTCACGTTCTGCAGCCGAGGCCAGCAGGCCCCTGAGCGCCTCCTGGGTTAAACCGCTGTCCGGGCCGGCCTGGAGCCGTGCCCGCGCCAGCAGCCGGACCAAATCGTAGCGAACCTTCAACCCATGGCTGCGGTAGACATAATGCTGCAGCACCGGCCAGGTGAACGGCACGGCCGATCGCACCATCATCTTACCCAACGGATTACGCAGCCACCAGAAGGGGGCTTGCACCGTGTCCAATCCGCGATGCAGCGCCGCGCCCGGTTTCGAACCCCATTGCCAAGGGGGCATTGTCTCCAGGCGGCCGACGTTCTCCCAGAAGACGCAGGCCGTGGTCAATGTTTCGTTCTCCTGTACGAAAAAAGCCGCCATGGCGTGCGCCGCCGTGAACAGGCGCAGTCCGGAGATGGCCACAAACCTTTCCAAGGCAAATAAAGCGGCCGGTTCACGGAAAAAATCCTTGAGCAGCCAGGGATCCACGATCCTGTTTTTCTTCAGCCGGGCCAGGGCCGCGGCGAAATTCAGGCAGGTGAAGGCGCGGACCGCTGCGGTGCCGAATTGGCCGACCGGCCGGACCGGCAGGCGCTGCAAAACCAGACGGACAAGGTCTGATGGGCATTCCGGGCGGTTGAGCAGCGCCGCCAGCGCCCGCAGCGACAGCTCGATCATGTCCTTGCCCAGGGAATTGGCCGCCAGGGTGCGTCCCGAACTTAGCAGCCGGAAACCGGCGGCAGCGGCCGCCAGCAAATCCTCGCTTGCCGGCAGCCACTCGCCGTCCAGGGCGGCCAGCAGGCGTGATGCGGCGAAGAGCCGCGCCTGGCCGGCGGCCAGGTTGGAGCAGAGCTTGGGCAGCTCGAAACCGACAGGGGAAAAATCTTCAAGGCGGGAACTGCGCAGGACCTGTTCGTAGCGCTTTTGCAAAACAGCGAAGCGCTGTCGGCGCCCGGCGATCTCGGCGCGGCGCGAAACGAAAAAAGCGCAGATGTCCTCATGCGCGCCCTGGGGGAAATTCAGCCTGGCCCCCTGCCAGTGCTCCCGGTACTCCAGGTTGAGGCGCGTCAGCCATTGTCCGTAGGGCGAGCGGCTGCGGCGCTCCTTGGCCCGGGCCGCGAACATATCCAGCAGCAGGCCGCGATAGGCCTGGCCAGCAGGGTCGCTGGCCGGAGGTTCGGCGAAGCCCCAGAGAATGAAAAAGCCATTGTCCGGTCCCAGGGCGGCGCCGGGCAGGAGCGGTGCCGTGGACAGGGGAGCGGGCGGAGCGTCGAAAAGGTTAAGACCAAATACAATCAGAACCAGGCACGCCACAGCGGCCGCGCCCCAAAACAGAATCCGTTTCATGGCCATGGGTGGGAAGAGTTAATTATCGCGACCACCTGGGCTGCGCTTGAGCAGGATCTCCTTCAGTTGCAGCAGGTTTTTCACGGCCGACCCCTTGTAATGGTTGTTGCCCGAAACGAACACTTTCTTGGCCTGCTCCTGCAAGCGCGCCACAACCGTGCCCAGGCGGCCCAGTTCGGCCGCGGAATAGGAATAGTCGTAGCGGGCGTCGCGCCCCTGGCCGGAAAACCAGTCCTTGTAATTGCGCCCGTGCAGCCGCAGGTAGGCCGTTTCCCCGGCCGTGACCAGCGCGGTCAGGCCCAGCGACTGGGAAATGAGCGGCTGGTCGATGTTGGTCCAGATCAGGCCGCTGCTTCTAAAAAAAGCCAGGACCTCATCTTCGAGCCAGCCCTGGTGGCGGAATTCCACGGCCAGCGGAAAAGCAGCGAAATGGCCAGCCATATCCTCCAGGTAGGCCAGCGCTCCGGGATTGAAATGGAAGGAATAGGGGAACTGGGCCAATATCCCGGCCAGTTTTCCGCAGGCGGCCAGGGGCTGCAAACAGTCGCGGAAACCGTGAATCATGGATTTTTCCAGTTTGCGCTCGTGGGTGAATGACTGGTGCAGTTTGACCCAGAAGCGGAAATCCGGATAGGCCGCGGTCTTGTCCACCCAGCCTTGGGTCAGGGTCAGGGCCGGGATGCGGTAGAAACTGGTGTTGACCTCGACAAAATCGAACTGGCCGGCCAGGAATGCCAGGTGGTTGAAGCGCGGCGGCAGCGGCTCGGGATAGACATTTCCCCGCCAGTCAGCGTAGCTCCAGCCGGCCGGGCCAAAAAAAACGCCGTCAGTATTTGCCATCCAGAATTTCCCGGACTTTGGCCAACAGGTCCCTGATCTGGTAGGGTTTCTGGATGAAACCCCTGACCCCCAGGCCCAGGATCTCGTTCACCTTATCGTTCTGGCCGTAGCCGGTGGAAAAGAGTACCCGAACCTCGGGATTGATCTCCTTCAATTTGATGAAAGTCTCGCGCCCGCCTTTCCTGGGCATGACCATATCCAGGATCACCAGATCGATCTGCTCAGCCAGGGGGTGGTAAATGGCGATGCCTTCCTCCCCGTCGACGGCTATTTGGACCCGGTAACCGTAGCTGCCCAGGATATCGGAAGCCACCTGGCGGATGGCGTCTTCATCGTCAATGATAAGGATCGTCTCATGGCCGCGGGCCAGCTCCGCTTCAACCATGCTTTCCATGATTTCAGGTTTGCCGCTCAAAGGGAAGTATACCTTGAAAGTGGATCCTTCACCGCTTTCGCTGTAGACATTGATAAAACCGCCGTGGTTTTTCACCACGCCGTAAACCATGGATAATCCCAGCCCCGTACCCTTGCCCTTTTCCTTGGTGGTGAAGAAGGGCTCAAATATCCGCCGCTTGGTGTTCTCGTCCATGCCCATGCCGTTGTCGCTGACCGTCATAACGGCGAACCACCCCGGCTTGGCGTCGACCTGGCTGCGAACGTCCCCTTCATTTAAACGGGCCAGTGACGAATGGATGGACAGCCGCCCGCCGCCGGGCATGGCATCACGGGCGTTGACACAAAGATTGAGCAGCACTTGTTGAATCTGGCCAACGTCGATCTCAACCGTGGGCAGGTTCTCGTTCAGTTGCGTCTCGATGACGATGGATTTGTCCAGGGTGCCGGTCAGTAGTTTCAGCGATTCACCGATGACACCGTTCAGGTTGGACGGACGGGTATTATACTTGCCGCCGCGGGCGAAAGCCAGCAGTTGCGCTGTCAGTTCAGCCGCGCGACTGGCGCTTTTTTCGATGGTGTCGACCGGCCGGAAAAAAGGATGGTCGCTTTTGATATTGGTCTTCAGCCAGGAAGCGTAGCCCAGGATGCCGCCCAGGATGTTGTTGAAATCGTGGGCGATGCCCCCGGCCAGCAGGCCGATGGATTCCATTTTCTGGGCCTGGATAAAGCGCTCTTCCAGCAGCTTGCGTTCGCTGATGTCGCGGACGTATTCGATTACGCCGCTCACATTGCCGGACTGGTCAAACAGCGGAAAAGCGTGCAGTTCCAGCCATCCTTTGCGATCGTCGCTGCCGACCAGCGGCACGATGTCCACCTGGGGTTTTTTTTGTTTGATGGCGCGTATTGTGGGACAGACGCGGCAGGATTTTTCCCGCCCGTGGTAGGCCTGGAAACATTTTTTCCCGGCCAGGGGGACCTGATGGGCATACAATTCGTTCATGGCCTGATTGACCTGCAGGATGTTCAGGTCGGAGTCAAGAACGCTGATCCCGTCCTTGATGCCGTTGAACACCGCGGCCAGGAAATGCTGGCTTTCCTTGATCTCATTTTCAGCCTGCTTGCGCCACAGGGCATCGGCGATATGCTGGGAAACAAAGATGAGCAATTCGCGGTCCCTTTCCGAATAATGAAAATCCTCCTGGTAGCTTTGGATAACCAGGACTCCAAAGGTGCGCTCACCTCTTTTCAACGGCACTCCCAGCCATTCGTTGGACGGGGCGCCGATCAGTTCGATCAACCCTTCCTTGGCCATCAGTTCGACCTGCTGGTCCGAGACCAGCAGCGGTTGGCCGGTTTTCAGGACATATTCGGTCAAGCCCCGGCCCACTTTTTTCGGTTTTGGGGTAGGGTCGAATTCATCGAGAAAATAGGGAAAGCTGAGCATCTGCCCGGAAGTGTCGGTCAGGGCGATATAAAAATTGCGGGCATAGAGCAGGCTGGAAATGATGCCGTGAATTGCCCTGAACAGAGCATCCAGGTCCTCGGACTGACTGGCCTTTTCAGAGATCTGGAAGAGGGCCGACTGCATGATCTCGGACTGGCGATGGCGGTCGATCTCTTCCTCCAACTGGCGGTTGCTGAGTTTCAATTCCAGGGTGCGTTCGCTGACCAGCGCTTCCAGCTGGTCGCGGTACAATTTCAATTCTTTCTCGACCTGTCGCTGAACGCCCGGCTTGGCATGGGGGGTGGTTTTGGCGCGGTGCGAATTGGTCGATCGGGTTTTGCAGACAACGCCACCGCTTTTTACCGTCTTTTTTTTCATGACACCTCGCTGGGAACACCCATTATAAGAAAAAAATATTGCAATTGCAAAAGTCCCGTGCTCGCGATATTTCCAAGTGT
>JALHTJ010000254.1 GCA_022865785.1 Candidatus Aminicenantota bacterium | reverse complement strand
TTGGCCGCTTCCAGAAGTTTGGCCGATGCCTGGTTTTCGCCCTCGGCATGGATAATCTTGGCCCGGCGCTCTCTTTCGGCTTCGGCTTGTTTGGCCATGGCCCTTTGCATTTCCTGGGGGAGATCGACATGTTTGATTTCCACCATGGATATCTTGATGCCCCAGGGATCGGTGTGTTCGTCGATGATCGATTGCAAACGTGAATTAAGTTGGTCGCGCGCCGAGAGCAGTTCGTCAAGGTCGGCCTGGCCCAGAACCGAACGCAGGGTGGTCTGTGATAGTTGTGATGTGGCGTACATATAGTCCTGGACTTCTATGACCGCCCGCTTGGGGTCGATTACCCGGAAATAAACCACGGCGTTCACCTTAACCGAAACATTGTCCTTGGTGATGATATCCTGTGGTGGAACATCAAAAACAATTGTGCGCAGACTGATGCGGACCAGTTTGTCAATGGGGGACATGACCAGGATCAATCCCGGGCCTTTGGGTTTGTCCAAAACCCGTCCCAAGCGGAAAATAACACCGCGTTCGTATTCCTTTAACACCTTGATCCAACTCAAAACGAAAAATATGGCAATTACGGCCACTATGACCAGCGGACTGAAAAAAGCACCTGATTGCATTTTACCCTCCTGATTTTTTTACTTTTAATATTAAATTATCAATGGTATCCACTTGAATTCTGCTGCCGGCCGGAATCTGGCCGTCGGCTACCGCGTTCCACCATTCGCCGTGAACAAAAACCTTGCCCTGGTGGTTGTCGATATCGGTTTTAGCTACCCCAATCTCGCCGATTAGCCCTTCCCGGCCGGTTTCCTTTCTTCTTTTCATGGCCTGAATGACCTTCAAACCCAGAAAAAGGAGAATAAAGCCAAAACACACGGCAAAAGTTAAGATGATTGGCATGGCCGGCCTCATTTCCGGGATCGGTGCATTGATGAGCATGATCGATCCCAATACAAACGAAACAATACCCCCGACTCCCAGCATGCCGAATCCCTGGATCTTGATCTCGGCGATAAAAAAGCCAATGGAAAGCAAAATGAGAAACAAGCCGACATAGTTGATGGGCAGGATTTGAAAGGCCAGGAAAGCCAGCAAAAGCGAAATGCCGCCGAGGATACCGGGAATGACAACGCCGGGATGGGTGAATTCGATATATAGACCGATCAAGCCGAAAATCAGTAAAAAATAGGCCAGATTGGGGTTGGTGATCGTGCGCAGGAATTTCTGTCTTTCACTCATTTTTAAAGAAATGATTTTTTCATTTTTCAGGTTAAGGATGATCTCACGGCTGTTGGCTAAAGCAAGCGTTCTGCCGTGCAATTTATCGATCATATCCCGGGTGTCGGCGGCGATCAGGTCGATCAATCCGTTTTTCAGGCATTCTTCCGCGGTATAAGAATGACTTTCGCGTACGGCTTTTTCCGCCATTTCCATATTGCGTCCGCGGTTCTTGGCCAATGTCTTGACGTAGGAAGCGGCATCGTTGGTGATTTTCTCTTTCATGGTCTTTTCGATGTCGCTGCCCGTGACCGAAACGGGATGAGCGGCGCCGGTATTGGTGCCCGGGGCCATGGCGGCGATATCGGAGGCGAGCAGCAGGAAGAATCCGGCTGAAGCGGCACGGGCTCCTTTGGGAGAAACATAGACGGCGACGGGGATCTCGGCATTAAGAATGGCCTTGATGATGACCCGCATCGAAGTATCATAACCGCCCGGGGTGTCCATTTCGATGATGACCAGGCGGGCGTTACCGGCCAGGTGTATTTTCTTGAAAGAATCCACCACATATTCTTCCAGCAGTGTATCAATGGGACCATCCACGCGCAAAGTGTAAATCTCGGCCTGCATCCAGAAAGGGATCAAGAAAAGCAAAAACCCCAGTATCTTTTTCATTGTCTTAATTATAAACGAATGAAAATCAAAAAGCAATTTTCAGTTTTTCACTTTTTTCATATTTGCAAGCAAAAAAAATTAAATGATGAAAAAATGCCTTGAATTGAAACAGATGTTACTGCCCCGGCTTGC
>JALHTJ010000253.1 GCA_022865785.1 Candidatus Aminicenantota bacterium | reverse complement strand
TGATCATCCCCAGTTTCGACAACAACACCCTTACCGCCTATTCCCTTGATTTCATATTTTAACTTTCCTCATGAGCCCGGCGCAGATGCGCCGGCAGAAAAAGGTAGTAGCAAATGAAATATTCTGGTGAAAACCAAGGAGAAACAAAATGTTCAAAAAAACTTTTTTTTTCATGGTACTGATGACGGCACTGATGGTTCTGCCCTGCGCGGCCGAAACGGTCGAGGGCCTGCCCCTGCACATGCAGAAGATCGAGCCCGGCGTGGTCCGTGTCTGGGTCGGGGACCATGTTTCATCCACGGCGGTCTGCGCCATCGCCACCAAGAAGGGGATCGTGGTGATCGACAGCACCGACATCCCCAAGCTGGATGAGGCCTTCAGAAAGGTCATCGCCCGCGAGCTGGGGCGCAGCGACTTCAAGTACCTGATCAACACCCACGGCCACAGCGATCATACCAACGGCAACGGCGTGTATGCCGATTGCCAGATCATCGCCCATGAAACCGTCCCGGCCATAATGCAGGAGAATTTCAGCAATCATTCCCGGTCGATCGTATGGGTTAAGGAAAATATCCAACGGCAGAAGGAGCAGATCGCGTCCGGCAAATTGAACGAAGAACAAAAGGCGGCCGCTGAAGAGCAGCTGATCATCAGCACCCTGAAAAGCAAATTCCTGAACTCCGACAGCAAACCCACTTTCCCCACAAAATCCTTTCAGGACAGGTTGGTGCTGGACTGCGGCGACGTCACGTTCGAACTGTACCAGAGCGGCGGCAGCCACACCCGGAGCGACATCTTCATCCTGGTCCCGCAAAAAGGTATTTTGTTCACCGGCGACATGATGGCCGACAAGTGGCTGACCGACACTCCCGGCTGCCTGGCGACTTTCGCCGTGCGCACCGGCGAGGTCGGGGACTATCCCGTGCTGGTAAAGAACTGGCAAGCATTGATCGAGCGCAAGGACGAGATCAAACACTATATCACCGGCCATTGGAACGGCGAGCTGAGCCACGAGGGATTCCAGGCCCGCTTCGCTTACCTGAAAGCGTTGTTGGCCGACGTCGAAGCCGTGAGCAAGCCGGGCGGCGACTTCAATCAATTCGTCACGGGCTATTCGCTGAAAGACAAGTTCCCCCAGCTGGTCGGCAGCCCGGGCATCACCAACCAGGGGCACATGATGTCCATGAATCATCTCTATAAAACTTTTTCCGGCAAGATATCGTTAGCGGATGCGCTGCAGGGATTGTTCCAGAACCCCGAAACGTTCGCAGTCGGATTCGCCAAGCTGAAAGGGGATGTCCTGAAGGCCAGGGATAAGTATTTCATCTCGGAGGCGGAGATGAACGGCATCGGATATTTCCTGCTGCAGCAGCAAAAGCAGGTCGAAGGCGCCGTCATGCTGTTCGAGTTCAATGTCGAACTGCATCCCGCGTCATGGAATGCTTATGACAGCCTCGCCGAAGCCTGGTACGAAAAGGGCGAAAAACAAAAAGCCCTGGAACTCTACCGGAAATCGTTGACGTTGAACCCAAATAGCGAAAACGGCAAGAAATTCATCGAGCGCATCGAGAAAGAGCTGAAAAAATAAAAAGCGCGGCCCGACCTCTTTTCTGGTTTAAATGCTAGCGGACGCCCATCGTGTCCAAGCGGGGGGAAGAAGCGCCAAGCAGTTAACAAACAAAAATAATAAAAAGGAGATCCTTCATGGAAAAAATCGAACAGCTTATTTTGCAGCGGAAATGGGCCAATGGCAAGCTCATCCAGTACAACTCAAAGGTTTTCAAGATCATCCAGGAGCTTGAACAGGCGACTTTTTGCGACGGCGCCCTGCCGAAAAAGATCAAGGAGCTGATCGCGGTCGGCATCAGCGTTGTTACCAACTGCGAGTCCTGCATGCAATGGCATATCAGCGAAGCCGTAAAGGACGGCGCCACTGAAAAGGAGATCCTGGAAGCCGTGGAGGTGGCCTTTGAGATGGGCATCGGCCCCGCCACCGTCAACGGCCGCTTTGCCCTGGAAGTCATGGACAAGCTTTTTAAAGGCGCTCCCGAGAGCGGCAAGTAGCGGCAAAGGAGAAAGAGGCGAGAGTTTTCTCAAGGAAATAAAAATATAGAAATCAACACAGGGAACTCAGGCAATGGAGGAAGAGATGAAAAAAGGGGCGACCTGTTCTTTTTCAAATGACAGGCAGGCAATCGGGTCAGAAATTGGGACTAAAAATGCAAAATATTCTTGGATGCAAGAACCAGCTGCTGGCCTGGTCGAAATACCCTACGGCCCAGCCCTGTTTCCGGAGAAAGTCACCCGGGTCAATGAGCGCATCCTGCTCGACCCGCGCGGCGGCGGCCCTCCTCCCGGTGACGGCTTCAAGAGCGCGCCGGTCAAGGAGATCTGCGACGCCATCGCCCGCGAAGCGGCCACAATTCAGTCAAGAAATCTCGGTCATTAGGCAAAGTGATTTTCAACCCGATGTATAATGGGCAAATAAAATGAATGAAGTCTTATAGAATGAAAACACTGCATGTGATCGCGCGCCGTGAATGGCGGGCCTGGCTGCAGGCCAACGGCAAAAGAGAAAAAGAGATCTGGCTGGTCTTCTGCAAGAAGCACACGGGCAAAAAAAGCCTGGCCTACGAAGAGGCGGTCGAGGAAGCACTCTGCTTCGGCTGGATCGACAGCATCATCAAGCGCATCGACGAGAAGACCTACGCCCGGAAATTCACGCCGCGAAACCGCGGCAGCAAGTGGTCGGAGCTGAACATCGCCCGGGCGAAGAAAATGATCACCGCCGGGCTGATGACGCCTGCCGGATCAGTTCTCATCGATCCCGGTCTGCTTCGCAGCAGGCGGGTACCGCACCCGGCTCCACCTACCGGCGATCCACTAATTCCCGCTTTTATCAAAAAAGGCCTGGCCGCCGACGAAAAAGCCCGGATTTTCTTTGAGAGCCTGGCCCCCTCCTACCGCCGCCTGTATATCGGTTGGGTGGCCAGTGCCAAAAAAGAGGAGACCCGGCAAAAAAGGCTGGTCGAGATGCTCGCCACTCTACGCTCCGGGCGCAAGCTGGGATTGAAATAGAAACTGACCTTTTGCTTTCAAATTCCATCTGATTCAGGTAAAATCAAAGACAGAGAATTTTTTTATTAAAAAGAGAAAAAATGAAAGAAAAAACCGATCACAAAAAAGCATCCCACAAGCTGCAGGCCCAACAGCTTATCCGGAATTTTAAAAAGCGGGGATTCGAGGGCATCTACTGCGACAACAGCGCTGAGGCGGTGGAAACGATCTGCCGCATGATCCCGGCCGGATCGCTGGTCGGGATGGGTGGATCGGAAACCATCCTCGAAACGGGCCTGGTCGACGCCCTGCGCAGTATGGATATACGCCTGCTTGATCGCTATAAAGAAGGCGTCAGCAAGGAAGCAGTGGACGACATGCGCCGCCAGGGCCTGGCGGCCGATATTTATATCTGCAGCAGCAACGCCATCACGGCCGACGGCAAACTGGTCAACATGGACGGCACCGGAAACCGGGTGGCAGCGCTGATCTACGGGCCGAAAAAAGTGGTCATCGTGGCCGGCATGAACAAGGTCGCGATCGACGTGCAAGCCGCCATCACCCGTGTCAAGAACCAGGCCGCGCCGCCCAACAGCCTGCGTGTCGGTGTGGCCACGCCCTGCTCCCTGAAGGGTTTCTGCCAGGATCCCAATTGCCAACCGCCCAACCGCATCTGCTGCCAGCTCGTGATCAGCGAAGCCAGCATGACCCCGGGCCGCATCACCGTGGTAATGGTAGGGGAAACCTTGGGGTATTGAGAGCTTCCCCATGACCGGGAACCGGGATGTGCGCGTCAGGGAGATGACCCAGGATGATCTCGGTTTCGCCACCGCCCTGACCCATACAGCAGGCTGGGCCAGCGAAAGCCGGGAGGTTTTCGAAGCTTTCCTGGAGTACGATCCGCTCGGTTGCTTCATCGCCGAAACAGGCGGGGAAAAAGCCGGCATATGCGTAGCCAGCAAATATCTTAACAACGGCTTCATCGGTGAACTGGTCGTTAGCAAGAATATGCGTGTTTTCGGAATTGGCCAAATACTTTTTCAAAAAGCCCTGGATTACCTGCTGAAAAGCCAAATGAAAAACATCTATCTGGACGGCGACCTGAACGCGGTCTCCTATTACGAAAGC
>JALHTJ010000252.1 GCA_022865785.1 Candidatus Aminicenantota bacterium | reverse complement strand
CCTCATCGAGGTGCCCGGCCTGGCATCGGGGAAGGCGACTTTGAAGGCAAGCCTGCAGGGAGCGACCGATACGGCCGCCGAGAACGACCATCACGCCATCATCAGCCTCAACGGCAAACAGATCGGGGAAACGGTCTGGGACGGTACCCGGGCGCATGTGCTCGATGTCGAATTTGACGCCTCCCTGCTCCAGGATGGTGCCAACACCCTGACGGTGCGCGGCGCTCTGGACATGGGGGCGCCATACAGCACTTTCTATGTGGAAGCCTTTGATCTGAGCTATCCAAGATACTACAAGGCGGTGGAGAACCGCCTGATCTGCCGCGGGGATAGCAACTCCACCATTTCGATCAGCGGCCTTATGGAGCCGCAGGTCGTAGTGCTGGATGTCAGCAACCCGCTCCGGCCGAAGCATCTAACCGGCGTCTCCCCGGATGTCTCCGGCCGCGTTTCCTTCGTTCCCCGCTCAACGAGCAGCGTCTACCTGGTGAGCGGCCTGAACTCAGCGCTGCGGCCGGCATCGGTGGTCGGGGACCAGCCGGCCGACCTGAAAGGGCCGAGCCATTCGGCCGAGTACGTCGTTATAGCCCCGGAGGAGTTCAGGGAGACAGCCAAGCAGCTGGCCAAGTACCGCCAGGGCCGGAAACTCAATTCGGTTGTCGTCACTTTGGAGGAGATCTACGACGTCTTCAGCTACGGTGTGCCCAGCCCCTATGCCATCCGCGAATTCCTGGTCCATGCTTACACGAAGTGGAGTGGCAAGAAGTTGAGATACGCGGTCCTGGCGGGGAAAGGTACCTATGACTACAATGACTACCGGGGCTATGGCGACAACCTGGTGCCGGCGATCCTGGGCAGGACGCCGGAGGGGTTGTGCGCGGCCGACAAGATATACGGTGATGTTAAGGGTAGGGACGGTCTGCCGGAGATCGCGATCGGCCGCCTGCCGGCTGTGACCAGTGCCGAGCTTGGCGCCATGATCAGCAAGATCAAGGCCTATGAGAGCGGCCGGGGCGACTGGACGGACAAGGCGGTCTTCATCGCCGACAATGCCGATAGCGGAGGAGATTTCGCCGAAAGTTGCAATGAACTAGCCATGCTGGCGGCAGGGCTCAAGGTGGAAAAGATCTATTTAAATGGCCTGGCCCAGGAGACGCGCTCCAAGATCATCGCTTCCTGGAACGAGGGAGCGGCGCTGGTCAACTATTGCGGACACGGGGGCATCAACCAGCTGGCAACGGAAAACATCTTCAATGTGACTGATGCCAAGGCGCTGCAGAATGACGCCCGGCTGCCAATGGCGACTATGTTCACCTGCGTGACCGGTCGCTTCGAGCTGCCGGGTTATACCTCGCTGGGTGAGGCGCTGCTGCTCAATACCAACGGCGGTATGGCGGGCGGCTTGCTGCCGTCGGGGGCGGCCATGAACTCCGACTCGCTGCGCCTGGGCGGAGAATTTTATAAAGCCGTGTACCGCGGGCGCGAAGAGAGCGCTGGGATGGCTCTGCTCGCGGCCATGAAGAAATACTTGCAGACGGGAGGACAGGCCTCGCTGCTGAACGTCTACAACTGGCTCGGCGATCCGGCCCTGGCGTTCAAATGAACCTGGGCAGGCGTTTCCGAAGGAATGAGCGCATCGCCGGCCGCAGGATCGCCGGCGAGTCTTTCCTGATCCCGGTTTGCGGCACACCGCTGGACATGGAGAACATCTTCATCCTGAACCCGCTGGCCGATTTCATCTGGGAGCGCCTGGACGGCGAGCAGACGCTGGATGCGATCGTCGCCGAGATCATCGCCGAGTTCGACGTCACGGCCGGGAAGGCCGGCGCCGACGCGCGTGAGTTTGTCGGGCAGTTGCAGCAGAAAGGCCTGGTGGAAGAAGTGGCATGAGCTCGATCTGCGAGCAGACGACCGGATTGGACGACCAGCATTTCTGGCGCCTGATGTCCGCAAGGATCGCCGGCCAGCGCGTCCCCTTTTCGGGGAGCCTGGCCCTGACCCACCGCTGCAATCTCGGGTGCGTTCATTGCTATGCCGGGGAGAAGCCCGGCGGGGATATCACCCGATCGGAGCTGGGCACCGGCCAGTGGCTGAAGATCATCGCCGATATCAAAGTAGCGGGCTGTCTTTTTTTGCTGCTGACCGGCGGCGAGCCGCTGCTGCGAGATGATTTCTCGGAAATCTACTCCTTCGCCAGGAAAAGCGGCTTCCTGGTCACCGTGTTCACCAACGGCACACTGGTCAGTGACCGCATCATCGGACTGTTCCAAGATCTCCCCCCGCGCCTGGTCGAGATCAGCCTCTACGGAGCCAATGCCGAAACCCACGACCGCATTACCGGCATCCCGGGATCGTTCGACAGGGCCCTGCAGGGGATTGAGGCGCTACTGTCCGCAGGGATGCAAGTGCGGCTCAAGAGCGTTCTGATGACTCTGAATAATGAAGGTTTCCCGGCCATAGAGGAACTGGCCCGTAGCCGTGGTATCAAGTTCCGCTTTGACCCGGCGATCTTTCCCACCCTGGCCGGCGACCGCGGTCCCCTCGACCTGAGGGTTGCGCCTGAACGGGCCGTCGACCTGGAAATGGCCGATGCGGATAGAGTCCGGGAATGGCGGGAGTTCTTCAGATCTTTTCGTGAGGATCCCGGGGGGGACGGCTTGTTCAACTGCGGCTCCGGCGTGAATACGTTCCATGTCGATCCCCAGGGACAGTTGTTCCCCTGCCTGATGGTGAGGAATGCCAGCTATTCGCTCAGCTCGGGTCGTTTCCAGGATGGATGGGGCCAGGCCTTCAATGATTTCAGGAAGGCAGTCCCGGAGGCCCATGCCCCTTGCCGAGGCTGCGAAAAAAAACTGCTTTGCGGTTATTGCCCGGGCTTTTTCGAGATGGAGAATGGCGCCGATCTAACCCCGTCAGAATATATGTGCGGGATAGGCAAGCGCCGGTTCGAGAAGATAGTTTCCGAAGCACCTGGAGGATAGATGAAAAGGAAGAAAGAGGAAAAAACGACGAAAAAAAAATATGCGAAGCCGCTGCTGCGCGTCGTGAACATCGCCCCCGGAATCCAGACGCTGGGGATCGGATGCAAGCTGATCAACTCCGGCATGAGTTACGACCAACCTTGCGTGGCCCTCGTTTGCGCCGGCACCCCGGGAAGCTGAGCGCGATTTTATTCCTGTCTCGGGGCGGGAATTTGCGAATCGGCGGCATCGATATCGAATTTTCCGCCCCTTCCTCAACAAGGTTGCGCATCGCCAATCCCCTTTATCGACCGTTCCTGAACCTAAGCGCCGGAGCTGCGCGCAGTCCCCGTATGTCCGTTCGCGTGCTATGCGATGCCTGGCCGCTAATGCAGGACTTGGAGAAGGTATTCGACACCCGGGACTCTTGGTCCCTTTGTCGTGATGAGAAGAGCTATTGGTTGAACCTGGCCCCACTTGGCTGCGAAAGCCCGTTATGGATCGCCCGCTTAGATCGCGGGGCAAGGCGCGTCGACCTGTATTGCCAGGCCGGGCCAGAAGAAAAAAATGGCAAGCGGGTGATCAGCTTGCCGCTGGTCTATCCCCTCGACCAGCTGCTGCTAATGTACTTTTTGGCCCGGCGCCGGGGGATATTGGCGCACGCGGCGGGCATGGTCAGGGGAGGAAAAGTGTTTATTTTCCCGGGCGCCTCGGGGGCGGGCAAAAGCACTTTTTCCCAGCTGCTGGCCGCGGCCAAGACGGGAAAGATGCTGAGTGACGAGCGCATGATCGTCCGCGAGATCGAGGGCAAGATGATCGCCTTCGGCACGCCCTGGGCCGGCACGGCCGGCATTGCCCGCAACGGCAGTGCGCCGCTGGCCGGGATCTTTTTCCTGAAGCATGGTAAAAGCAACCGCATTGAAAAGCTCGATGCCATTGCAGCCGCCGACCGCCTGCTGCCCATGATTTCGGTCCCCTGGTACGATCCCGACACGGCGGCCCCCATTATCGCCTTCGCCAAGCGCCTCGTGGTCCAAGTGCCGGCTTATGAAATGAGTTTTACCCCCGACCCCTCAGCGATCGATTTTTTCTGGAAATTTATAAAAAAATCATCCTGATCGCTTTCAAGCATCTAAAAGACCCATTTTTACAAATTCGGTAAATGCTATATTAATTCGATCTTGGTTTTTGGAAACCCTTGTGGGTTCAAGCCGATGGTCAGAGTCGAACTGACGACCTATTGATTACGAATCTGGACGCCTGAATACCAATGCTGGCGATATTACATGACATTTACCTTTCAAAAAAAACTAACGTGATAGGATCGTGATAATTCATTAAAAATATTGGATTGCCATCATCAACACCAACCATTGAAATATTACTTATAAAAAGTTAGAATTTCCACGTTGATCGGGGAGGTTAAGTGGAAAATAAAAATGTGAGTAAAGAGCCAATCAGTTCAAATGATGAAATATCGATGGAAAATAAAAATAAATCAAATTTATTAAGTGAATCTTTATTTATATTTATAATTCCAATTCTGGGATATTTGTATGCTTATCTATATGAGATGGGATATTGTATCTATTTTAAAATTCCATCAGAATTGATCATAATTACTTTTTCAAATTTAACCATATCAGGTGTTTATGTTGCCATAATATTTCTTGGTTTTACTATTGTCATTCAATTAATATTGGGAGTGGAGCAAAGTAGTAATAACTTTATTTCAAAACATAAAAATGTTATTGTGAGTATTTTTAAAATTATACTAGTAAGTATTTACTTTCTTTTTTTATTATTTCCTATTGGATATGCTGATTTGATTTTAAGCGCTACGATTTTAATAGCAGTATTTGTATGGCTCTACAATTCACAAAAATCAAAAGATTGTGAAACTAATTACATTTTATTTATCTTTAATATTCCAAATATAAGAAACGAAATTAAATTGGCATTTATTTTTATTCTGCTAACTCTATCAGGTTTTTTCTTTATAAGGGGCATCATGAATGCAAAACAACAAAAAGAATTTTTAACTTTTAATCTGCAAAAAGAAATGGTGGTTTTACGTGTTTATAATAATAATGTAATTTGTGTTCCGCTTGACCGATTAAAGAAAAAAATAATTTTAGATTATTCAATAGTAAATATATTAGAAAGTTCAATCTCACTTAAACTTGAAAAAGTTGGGCCATTACAACCTTTCAAAGTGGGTTATTTTAGTAAAAAGAAAAGAATCAAAACTAAACTAAATTTAAAGCGAAAGAAAGACAAGGATTCCCAAAATCAATAAAATATCCCTTATCAGTTTTGATTAGATTAAAAAAATAAAAATAATTTGTCAAAACTACTGACAAAATGCCAGTAATATGTTAACATTGAATAATGGACATTATATCGAAATATCAAAATGAACCATTTTTGTTGAGTGAAACAGCAAAAATATTGAGAATGGAAAAGCACAAGCCGCAAGTGATTGCTTGGATTCGTAGGCATGTGAAACCGTTCATTGTGGATACATCCAGACCCCAAAGGGTATTCACAAAACTCGATTTAATAAATATTTTTGAACTCTATTTGATAAAGACATTGAGTCGCTATAATGTCCGACTCGGATTTATTGGCGATGTTATTTCCAGAGATCAAATAACAGAGATAATCCGTTCCACAAAATTGGATTATATTGTAATTAGTGGGGTAGCGGCTTTTATTACTGCCAAGCCGATGGAGTTTTTAAAGCGAATGGGTGGGATGGAGGCGGTAATAATTATTGATACGATGAAAATCAAAAACGAAATCTTTGCAGGTATTAAAAGGGCAAGAGGATGAAAAAAAATTTAATCCAACTTATTGCAAGTTGCAATTACATATTTTGGAGGGTTGCATGACATTCATTAGAATTTCAGATGCCGTCGAGCGTCTAAAAAAAATGGAAAAAGATATCGAGGAAAAACCCGCAAAATATTCTCGACAGCGAATCTATCAATTCATTTACGGCGGGAAGGTTGACTATATCCAGCGTGAAGACGTTGGAGGCAGCGGCAGGTCAAGGCCCGGTGGAAGGATTTTAGTTAATTGGGATGACATCGTTGACATGTTCCAATTTCATCCAAAGGAAAAATAATGAATTCCGCAAAGTTATGGAATTGGGATGACCTGTCCGAGCGTTTACAGGTCGGAATTCCGACTTTGCGGAAATGGTTTTTTCAACGGCGAATTCCGGCTGTCCGTCTTGGTGGTGGCAGGCGAGCGCTTGTCCGATTTATTCCAGCCGAAATTGAAAAATGGATTGAACAGCAAAGGACAGGTGGTGGGAAATGAACACGCCGCGTCCATTCGATGACCTGACCAAAACATTGCAGGACGTTTTTACAATGCCCCAAAATGAGCGGACAAGTCCAGCAATTAAAATAGACCTTTTTACAAGGTTACTCGAACAGCCGATTGTTGATCGAAATTTGTTGCTCCATGATATTGCCCTTTCACAGGGCATGGAATTTGAAACAGCCAAAACCGAATTCCTTGACTTTGAATCGACCATTAAAAAAACCCGTGCAGAAAAACCATACAAGCCATTGCCCGATGTCAAGCAGTCAAAAGTTTTCCAGAGGCCAGCCGTTGACCCGAACGCCGACAC
This sequence comes from Candidatus Aminicenantota bacterium, assembly GCA_022865785.1. Taxonomy (GTDB): domain Bacteria; phylum Acidobacteriota; class Aminicenantia; order UBA2199; family UBA2199; genus UBA2199. Next base: position 8,685 of record JALHTJ010000252.1, on the reverse strand, counting down.
CCCGGAGACTATTGAGCCGTTAGAAACGGAAAACGTTGGGGACTTGCTTGCCCGTGAAATTGCACCTATTCGCTGGATTGTTGAACCGCTATTGACGGAAGGTTTAGCGATACTGGCCGGGCCTCCCAAAATCGGGAAATCATTACTCTGCATGGGGCTGGCGATCGCCGTTTCTACAGGGCAACGTTTTCTCAATGAATACGTTTGCGATCAAGGCCGGGTTCTATACCTTGGCTTGGAAGACAGCGATGCACGGCTTCAATCGCGCTTAAAAAAAATGATAGATGCAGCGGCGAATGAAAACTTTGACTTGCTGGAAAAATCGCTGGTCATGCGTAAAAGCGCCGAAGGCGGAATTGAACAGATCAGGCTATGGCTGACGGAACACCCGGACGCGCGGCTGGTCATAATAGACACGCTGGCAAGGATCAGGAAATCGCCGGGGCGAAATGCAAACGGCTACCTTGCCGACACCGATTTTATGGCCCCGCTTCAAGCGCTGGCCTTGACCCATCATGTCTGCATCCTATTGGTTCATCACACCCGGAAAATGATAGCCGCTGACCCGCTGGATGCTGTTTCAGGCACAACGGGAATTGCTGGCGTATCAGATGAAATATTGATTTTGAAGCGGGTGGCGAGAGCGAAAGCGGAGGCAATTTTGGAATGCACCGGGCGGGATATTGAAACTGTTGAGATCGGCATTTCCTTGGATGAAAAACTTCGCTGGAATTATGAAGGGCAAGCCGAAGACATCCAAAAGACGGGCGAAAGGCAAGCAATTGTTGACTTCCTTTCAGAACATTCCCCTGACCATTTCAGCACTTCGGCAATTGCCCTTGCACTTGGGAAAAAAGTCCCTGCGACAAGTTTTTTGCTTGGGAAACTACTGAAAGATGGAATCATCCTTTCAGGTGGCTATTCAAAATACTACATCCAAAAGGAAACTCTATAATGAATATAAAATCACTTGAACTGCTTGAACTACTTAAAGTGCTTGAACTACTTGAACTGCTTGAACTGAACAGGAAAAGAGGGTGGCACTTCAAGCACTTCAAGTGGTGGCTTAAATCGCTTGAATTTCGGAGAGGCTTGCCAGTAAAGCGTTTCGGGGAAACTTCAAGCACTTCAAGGACTTCAAGGGATAGTGTAGAAACCAGCGAAGCGCTCCCGCCTGTCCGGGGAACCAATGCTTTCTTTAAATTTCTATACTGTTTTTGGGAGCGTTTATCACATTTTTATCACGTTGGGCATTGTTGGAAAATGGAAATGATTGCCTGCTGGCGCTCTTTGGCCTATGGCGTATTGATACTCTATCAATAGGGAGATAAAAAACCATGGAAAAACTATCAAATAAACACGGTGGAAATATGGATGAAATGCTGTCGGAATTGCTGGAAAAAGGGCAGATAAAAGACCTGATACCACTTCCCGGCGATGTATTTAATCGGGCATGGGAATTGATACGCCGCCGCCATGCAGAGGCACAGGGATTTAAATATCTTGACCCGGAACATCCGGGTTACTGTGAAAGTTGCGAGGGATGACCATGCCCCGCCTTGTTCATTCCGGGAAACGCTTTTTGAAAACTGGTATTTTGCCAAAGGGAAAGTTACATATCGGGCGGCTTGTTGACGGCGTGATTAACGAATTGATTGCAGACCTTGGCGGTGAACAGGAAATCACAGCCAGCCAAAAAATCATTATTTCAGCAATCAGGCAAAATCTCATTTTCCTTGCTTTAGTCAATGAATGGATTGCACAGCAACCGTCCATCATAGACATAAAAGGGGAAATGCTATCGCCCTTGAATGGATTCTACCTTGCTTGCCAAAACACCGTCACCCGGAATTGCCGGGAACTTGGATTAAAGCGTGTTTCCCCTGTCGAATCCTTGGAATCCTACCTTGCAGCCAAGGCCAGCGCTGCCGCCGCTGTTGAAACGGCGAACCCATTGACCAAAGAGGCAGGGGCGGAAAAGATAATCGATTTAGGGGCATCCTGTGAGGGAGTTGAAACATGAAGACGATGACTTTCCTTGAAGCGCTTGACGATCCGCGTTTGTTGAAGCCTTGGACGCGGAAACTTGACCTGTCAGCATGGCGGATATTTCACGCGGCAGTTGACGGCGAAAGGATTGACCCCGCGAATCTTGGCTTGTTCATCCGATGCACCGGGCGGCTTGAATTTCCAACGGTCAGGGCGGCTGAAATTTATGGAGGTGTTGGACGGCGTGGATTAAAGACGGTAAACGCATCTTTGCGCGTTGTCTATGAAACTGCAATCAGAACCGAATGGCAGAATCATCTTGCACCCGGCCAGCAGGCTATTTATGCAATCATTTCAGTTGACAGGCAAGCGGCACGGGAGGCATTCAATTATATTTCCGGGATATTACATTCGACACCGTTGTTAAAAAGCATGATTGGATCGGTGGCCAAAGAGGAAATCATTTTAAAAAATGGCGCGATTATTCAAATTCGCGTGGCTTCATATAGGAGCGTTCGCGGCCCTGCTTATATCGGCGCGGTTCTGGATGAACTTGCATTTTTCCGGGACGCTGACACGGCGGCGAATCCGACCGCTGAAATCATTTCGGCCATATCCCCGGCAATTCTCCCCGGCGGACAGATAATAGGAATTTCCAGCGTGTTCAATCGGCAGGGCTATCTTTGGGAAATGTATCAAAAATATTTTGGCAAGGACGGGGATGTTTTGTTTTGGCACGCTCCGACACTTTTAATGAATCCGACATTCAGCACAAAGAAAATTGAAAGGGAACGGACAAAGGACGCGGCATCCGCCGCCGCTGAATTTGATTCAATATGGCGGGATGACATTTCAACCCTTTATTCAGCGGAAGCGATTGATGCGGCCTGTATTCCGGGGCGCGGGGATTTACCCTATTGTGCATATAAAACGCGCTACTTTGCATTTTGTGACCCAAGTGGTGGACGCAGGGACAGCGCGGCACTTGCAATCGCACACCGGGACACAAGCGGGAAAGTCATTGTTGACATGATGACAGAGCGAAAAAGTCCACATGACCCCGGCGAGGTTGTTAAGGAATTTTCGGCGCTACTTCAAGCATATCATCTGGCTAAAGTTTCCGGGGACAGATACGGCGGGGAGTGGCCCGTTGCCGCATATCGAAAGCAGGGAATCACTTATGAGTTATCAGACATGACCGCGAGCGAACTCTATCTTGCGGCCTTGCCTTTATTCAGCGGCGGGATGATTGAACTGCCGGGATCGGATCGTTTGCGCGGTCAATTGTGTTCGCTTATGCGGCGGACTTCCACAGGCGGCAAGGATTCGGTTATTGCCGGGCAAAGTGATTCAAGTCATAGCGATTTAGCAAATGCCGCTATTGGCGCGGTGATTTTAGCGAGTCAGGAAAAGCATGGCGGCGCTGGTATTTGTTTTTCCGACACTTATATTTACGGGCCGAACGCAGGGGAAAAAGATTCCGAAAGTTTAGAGAATCGGACGCGTCAATGCAAGTCAAGTTGGGACGTGATACCAGCAGGCCCGCCGAAGCAAGTAATCATCATGGGCAATCTGCCCAAAAAATAAATAATGGAGGTCATAAAACATGACTAAACAAATTGATGAACAGGATTTTAAGGTTGCTGACATTCCAAGAGAGGTCAAGGCACGGTTGCAAACTGCCGCCGATGCCGATGCTGAAATGAGCAGGAAAGCACGTTCGGAATTAAAAAAGATCGACGCTCTGGAAATAGCCTTGCCGAAAGAACAGGCATTGCTGGAGCCAATGAAAAAGGACTGCCGGGAATTACAAGTGACGATCCGGGCAAGAGATTCAAAGGCCGCTTCTGAAAATGAGGCGGAACTACTTGAGGCCGTCAAAAGCGGAAAAATTGGCGTGGTGCAATTCCATGAACAGATGACCGAACACAAGCGGAAAACAAAGACCGAAGCGGAAACAGTTGACAATGAAATCGCTGAATCCATGGCGACTGTGAGAGCCAAGGCGTTCCAAGTTCTGCAAATGGAAAATGAACTTTGGGAGGCGAAAGCAAATTATTATTATTTGCTTGGCCATCCGACAGATCAAGCCCTTGGCGAAATTGGAAAAATGGTCAAGGAACTGTCCTTCCGTTCACAAATGATTCATGGTCATTACATGACCGCGCAAACAGAGCAAACAAAATTCAGGGAACGGCTGGACAGGGCAAAAGGGAAGGCACTTGTTCCGGGCTGGAATGCTGACAATCTGACCATTGACGAAGTCCGGGCCTTGGTTTTCCTGCCCGAAATTCCCGAAAAATATTTGCCTTCATTGGCGAGCGTCATTTTGGAAATTGAAGCGAATGAGAAAAAACTGCTTGAGGCAAATACCACTCCCGGCGGGAAACAACGATATTTGGGGCAGGAAGGCCGCTATTATATGGCTTGCAGTTTTCAATTCGGATTGACCCGGCCATGGACATGGATTTGCCGGAACGAAAATCAAAAAATTCAAATGAGTGAGGTTTCACAGAACGCCGGGATTACAATGTCAGATATCAAAACCAAGGGCAAAATCGAGGGAGCGTAAAATGGATTTTACAGAAATGAAAACATGGCTTGAACAAAAAGTGAATGAGAGCGAAGCGGGTTCCGTCACTTTCGCGGGGATGGAAATTTTCAAGGACGTGGCTTCGGGCAAACTGATAATACAAGATAGTCAGCAGCAATTCAGCATGATGGATTTTCTACCAGCGGAAATTTTCGACAAACTGTCAGCGGGGATTTCAGTATCCCGAATGCTTGACGCGGACGCTCCGCCAGACCGGACACCCGAAGAAAAAGCGGCCTATGATTTGTTAAGCACTTGAAAGAGGCGAAAATGGACAGCAGAAACAGGATAGGTTTTCCGCCGCTGATTACTTTGACCGGGCTTTATAAAAAGACTGACAGAAATGGCCGGGAATTCCTTTCAGGCGAATTGGGGAATTCCAAAATATTTGTTTTCCCGAATGAGAATAAAAAATTTACAGGCCAGCCCGATTTTTTCCTTTCCCTTGGACAGCGTATTCTCCCTGATGATTGGAAAAAGAGCAAGGGAAAGGACAATGGAAAAATGACAATCGAAGTTGTCCATACTTATCAGTCCGGAGATTCCAAAAATAAAAATGGTGATCATGATTCACATCATAATTAAAGAAACTATGATGGTCATTATTGGGGCATAGTTCACAAATGCAATCTGTGATAATATTTTTATAGGAGAAAAATATGGATCAAATATGTCATGTATGTAAAAAAACAAAAGTTAAAGCAATTCAGGTCTATAATAAAAATAGACAACCGATTGATTCATATTATATTTCGTGCTCTTATTGTGGCAATTATCAAATAACACCTGAGGTTGTCAATTTAAAAATACTTGAAAAGCATTCAGATGATCTTTATCGGCTTTCAGCAGCAATCTTTAAAAAATCAAAACAAAATGAGGTAATAGAACTTACAATAAAATCTGTTCCTGAAATAATTAATTCGACAATTCGGAAATCACCATGGGGAATTATTGATGAAATGATGGAATATGTCGGGAATAAGGCTTTTTCAATAACTGATGAAATTAAATTAGGTACAAGCGAACTACCAAGATTTGTATTGAAGGACGAAAGAGAATTATTTGTTTTAATTGAAGAAATTGAAAAATTGGGTTTTTGGAGTGCAATTCAAGAGGCAGGTAAAAGTTATGCAGAAGTTAGGCTTACTTTAAAGGGATGGGAAAGGATTGATACAAAAATAAATAGATCAAACCCAAATCAGGCTTTTGTTGCAATGTCGTTTGATCCAAGCATGGATCAAATTTATCAAGAAGGAATAAAGCCAGCACTTGAAGCCACGCAATTCAAAAAAATCATCATGGTAAAGGAAGTTCAGCATAATGATAAAATTGATGATCTAATTATTGCAAATATTCGTAAGAGTGGCTTAGTGATCGTGGATGTTACAGGGAATAGATCTGCGGTCTATTTTGAGGCAGGATTTGCTAAAGGTCTGAACATTGATGTTATATGGTTATGTAAGGAAACTAATACAGATGACTTTTGTTTTGACACGCAACAATATAATCATATCTTATGGAAAGATGCTGATGATTTAAAGGGAAAATTGATAAATAGAATCGCTGCAACAATCCCCGGTCATCTTCCTAAATAGATTAATCATGAATAATCGATTCACGAGTGTTGACATATGAGATAATCTATATTATAAAGTATATCAGATGATAAGGGAGGCCAAAATGAAGCGTTCGGCAAGTAATAAAACAAGGACAATAAAAAGCGCGGAGAAAAGTCACACGTATCTGCTTCGCGGTATTCCTGAAAGTCTTTGGCGAGTGGTCAAGTCATACGCTGGCCAAAACGGGACAACGGTTCGGGAAATCATTTTGACGGCATTAAGGGAGAAAACAAAATGAGTATCTACAAACGCAAAGATTCGCCCTATTTGTGGATGTGCTACATTGGAGCAAACGGAAAGCAAATTCGGGAGTCAACGGAATGCACGCAAAAAGGGGAGGCCCGGAGTATTTTAGAAAAAAGGAAAACAGATTTAAAGGAAAACAAAAATCCGATTCTACGCAAAGATCAGAAAATTAAATTTGCCAATTTTGCAAATACATTTATTGATGAATACCAAGGCCGCCGCAACGAGTTGTCGGAAAACAGTCGTCAAAATTATAAATTACTGTTAAAAAAAATAAATGAATATTTTGGCGAGATGTCACTTGAACAAATAAATGACGATTGCATTGACCAATACATTAAGGAACGAAAACAAGCCACAGTTAAAAACAGAGGCGGAAAAAAAATATCAAAATTCACCATCAATAGGGAATTGGGAGTTTTACGGCTTGTCCTGAACTGGGCGCAAAAGAAAAAGAAAATTGTCATTAATCCGGTTTCTGAAAGATTGTCGAGTGAGAACTTATTCAGAGAACCAGCACGGACACGATTTTTTTCAGATGATGAAATATCCGCTTTGCTTGCCAATGCCAATGAACCCATGAAAAATATTATCCTTGTTGCTATAAATGCAGGCATGAGGCTGTCGGAGATTTTGGGCTTGCGCTGGGATGAGGTCGATATAAATGGAAAGGTAATAAATCTCCCGGCAGAGCGAACCAAGAGCAAGACGGGTAGGCCAGTTCCTTTGAACAAAACCATGATTGAATTATTTATTCAATTAAAATTAAAGCGGCAGGGCGGAGAGTTTGTTTTCCCGAACCCAAAGACAGGAAAACCATTTAATAAATCTATCTCCCACACTTGGAACCGATTATTGAAAAAATGCGGAATCCGAACTCCGGGACGTTTTCACGATCTCCGCCGAACCTTTATTACAAGAACAGCCCAAAGGGGAGCCAGCGTCAAGGACATTCAAATTTTGGTCGGACATAAAGACCCTATGACAACCATGAGAGTTTATTTACAGGCTACAAAAACAGGAATGCAACGGGTTGCTGATCTTGCGAATTTTTCGGAGCCAGCAGGGGAGATCGTCGAACTCCCGGAGCAAGTCCAGAAACGGTCGTAAAAAGGAACTAAATCATGAACATGGAGAACGAAATTGATAGGACGGCAATTCATGAGGCGGGCCATATTTTTATGTGTTCGGAATTAGGATTTGAAATAGAAAAAGCAACTATCATTCCTGATATGGCCAAAGGAACAGATGGGAGTGTTACTCGAAAGGTCGTACCACGTGTCGATCCTAATGATACATCACAAGCAAATTTGGAATTGATAAAAAAAGAAATATTGATTTTGCTTTCTGGTTATTGCGCTCTCGAAATAGCAAAGGCAAAAAAAAGCGAAGACGGTTCAGCGCGCGATTATGGTAAAGCAATGGTTGTAGCAGACAGTTTCTATGATAGTCCATTAAAGGCAAGGAGATTAATAAAGAAGTGCGAAAGTCAGGTTAAAAGGATATTAATTTATCATTGGGCGGATGTTGAGGCAATAGCAAATGAACTTTTAAAGAAACAAGTACTTGTTGAATCGGATATAAAAAAAATGTTGGACCCATTGAGTAAAAATCCTGACCCTATTTGGGCCAATTCCAGCGTGATAAAAACGTGATAAACCATATCATTTTTTATCACATTTTATCACATTCAGCACAATACAGCATACTTTGACAAAAATGATATAAAACCCGGAAACGCTGTCAGGACTTGAAAAGGCAGGTGGGATTTAGAAGCCGATGGTCAGAGTCGAACTGACGACCTATTGATTACGAATCAATTGCTCTACCAACTGAGCTACATCGGCCCGGGGGTTTCTGAAACGATATTTTAATATATTTTGCCCTGACCGTCAACTGGACTGCTTGCCACGAAGAACGCTTCCATCTTTACAAATCTGCTGCACCGGGGTACAATTCCACCATGATACTGAAAAAGAGGCAGGCCGGTTTTGAGACATGCCGCCAACGGCAGCATAACCTGGTCGCCTTCCTGAACCGCTTCAGCGGTTTGTGATTCCAGGCCGTCCGGTCATCCTCGTAAGGGCGAAAAATTTATCGCCCCTTCAAAAAAAGAACCAAAAAAAGGAGAAAAAAATGAAGACTCTAAAAATAATCGTCCTCGGCTCCGGCCTGGTCGGCGCCCCCATGGCCCTGGACCTGGCCAGGGATCCGCAGTTTGTTGTCACGGTGGCCGAT
>JALHTJ010000251.1 GCA_022865785.1 Candidatus Aminicenantota bacterium | reverse complement strand
CTTCGGTTTTTCCCAGCCAGAAATCGCTGATAAAAACCTTGTGGGCCGGATGTTCGTCGTCATCGCCCTGCCCGCGCGGCGATCCGATGGTACAATTGCCCTGGCGGATCTGCACCATGACCGTGCCGTTGAAAAAAATCCTTTCCAGGAAGCCTTTTTTGTTGGACGCCGCGGCTTCGGCTAGCGATTCGTCAGGCTGAACCCGGGGAATGGGCTGCGCCGCCGCAGCTTCGCTGTCCGCTTTAGCGGTTTGGCCCCTGTCCTGAACGGCGCTTGCCGCCGGCGCCTGCGCAAGCACATTTTTTGGGGCCGATTCACTTGCGCCGGCCGGCAAGGCGCCGGGCTGGCCGGAAGCGGTTTCGGCATTGGCGACATCCTTAGCCTCGGATCCGCCGTTTATCGACGTGGTTTCGGGCAGGGCAAATTCCCCACTCTGAGCAGATGGCTGAACATTTTTACGGCCGCCGGGCCAAAAAACAAAAAGGGCAACGGCCAGCAAGCCGAGCAGCGCCCCCAGAAAAAACAATAGCGGTCTCCGGCGTTTGCCAATTGCCGAAGAAACCGTGTTCCCAGAGCCGTTCAACAGCTTGGTGTCATGGTCGTGATAATTGCTTTCCCTGAGCGTGGCCTCCTCAGGAACGGCCAAAGCGTACTTTTTTAAATCCGCAAGCAGTTCGCCGCAACTTCGATAGCGGGCGTCGGCATCGCGGGCCAGAGCCTTTTTGACCACACCCTCCAGGCCGGCCGGCAGCTGCTTATTGAAATCGCTGAGCGGGGGGAGTTCGGCGTGCATGATCTTGTAAATGACGGTGGTAATGCTCTCGCCGGCGAAGGGATTGTGCTGGGTCAACAGCTCATACAAGATGGCTCCCAGGGAAAAAATGTCAGATCGGTTGTCCACCTTTTTTCCGGCGATCTGCTCGGGGGACATGTAGCGCGGAGTGCCCATGAGCATGCCGGTCTGGGTCATGGTCGAGGCGGCGGTACGGGCGATGCCGAAATCGACGATGGAGACCTTGAGGTCCCGCCCGACCAGGATGTTGGCCGGCTTGATGTCGCGGTGGACGATCCCCTGCCGGTGGGCGTAATCCAGGGCCGAGCCGATCTGTCCGAACAAATGGGTGATCTCCTGCAGTGTGAATTTCCTTTTCTGCTGCAGCAGGTGCTCCAGGCTGCAGCCGTCGATGAACTCCATGGCAATATAGATCAGCCCCTCGTGTTCGCCGACATCGTAAATGGTAACGATATTGGCATGGGAGAGGTTGCCGGCCGCCTGGGCTTCGCGCCGGAAGCGCTTGAGCGCATCTTCCCTGCCGCTCTCCCCCTTCAGGATATCGAGGCGGATGGTTTTGACGGCCACGGAACGGCCAATCATGGGATCCAGGCCGCGGTAGACCACCCCCATGCCGCCCTTGCCGATTTCGCCGCTAATCGTGTATTTGCCGATTTTATCCATCATGTCAGCACCCGGGGAAATTTTAAAGCAAGAGAGGGTAGATTGCAAGCCTGGGCCGACCGGCCCTGCCACAATTTGT
>JALHTJ010000250.1 GCA_022865785.1 Candidatus Aminicenantota bacterium | reverse complement strand
CATCGTCCCTGGAATGATCCGGTCGTCAACCAGATTAAAAAACTTGAAAATGGCGGTCTGCTGGGCAAAACTTCCGATCCCCAGGGTATCGAAAAAGTTGGTAATGAGCCCGGTGCCCAAAAGTCCGGGCCATGGTTTGTCTGAAAATGTTTTTTGATTCTTGCCGACATCGGTCAGATAATAATAACCAAAAAGGGTTGTCATCAAACCGAGGACTGTTTTTAGAATTATAGCCATGGTTTAGCGGTCCATGGGAAAAATACGGCAGGATTCAAACTTAGCGGAGATAAGTTGGTTACTTAAAGAAAATTCGATTTTATTCATAAGGTAATCTTAGCAATTTTAAAATAAAAGCCAAACAAATGGAAGAATAAATTTCAAGTTTGTATTATTTTTGCAACAAAGAATCCTGGATTTTTTGAGCGGTTTTTGTCAACGATAATCCACCCAAGGTCATCTCTCACGGTACTTGACTTCTTTGCTTAAGCCGCCGGCGGGCTTCCTGATATAGTTTTCCCAATGACGCCATTTGCATATCAGCAAAGATGGACATCTCGGCGATCTTTTCATATGTTAAAATGATCTCGTCGAAACGGAATGTAGCAAAACAATCCGCCCTGAATTGCAATGGGGCTGTTGCTTTCGGGGGCGCATCGCGGTACAATGGCAGCATGATGGCTCGACCGAGATCTCAGCTGCTCCGTTCCCGGCGCATCGTCCTTTTGATCGTTCCGATTCTCCTGCTGGCCGCCGTGCTGGCCGGGCGCTATTTCTCTTCCCATAAAACCGTCACTGAAGTTCCAAGCTCATTCCGTGATCAGACCCTTTCGGAAGCCCAGGAAGTCCAGGTGAATATCAATCCCGGTGATTTCTGCGCCGCCGTACTGGAGCGGGGCGGCCTGGATGGGCATGAAGCGGCCCGGCTGATCGCCGATGTCCGTCCTGTCTACGACCTGGCCAAAATCCGCAGCGGCCAGGTGCTGACGTTGTTTTTCGAAAAAGGCCTGCTGCGCAACCTGGTTTATCCCATTGACCGCGATTCCTTTTTGGAGGCCTGGCGCGGCTCCGGCGGCGGCTTTCGCGGCCGCGTCTCCGCCGTGCCCTACGATGTGCGCCGTGAAACCGTGCGCATCAGGATAGAGAATTCCCTGTACGAAGCAACCCTGGCCAGCGGTGAAATGATGGAATTGTTCGAACCACTGTCCAGGATGTTCGAATATGACGTGGATTTCAACCGCGATATCCAACCCGGAGACATGGTGTCGGCGGTGCTGGAAAAAAAATACCTGAACGGCAGGCTGGCCGCTTACGGCGACATCCTGGCCGCCGAACTGCTCAATCACGGCAAGAGCATCCGCGTTGTGCGCTACCCGTCTCCGGGCGGCGGCATGGGTTATTACCATCCCGACGGCCGCTCCACCCGGCGCATGTTTTTGCGCTGCCCGCTGCCGTTCGTCCGCGTCACTTCGCGCTACGGCAGGCGCCGCCACCCGATACTGGGATATTCGCGACAGCACAACGGCACCGATTTCGCCGCCCCCTATGGTACGCCGGTGCGGGCCACGGCTTCGGGAGTGGTGAGCGGGCGCGGCCGCGACGGCGGCCGGGGCAATTATGTGACCATGCGCCACGCCAACGGCTTCGCCAGCCATTACTACCATCTCAACCGTTTCGCCGGAGGTTTGCGGGTGGGGCTGCGGGTCGAGCAGGGGCAGGTGATCGGTACGGTTGGCAGCACCGGCCTTTCCACCGGGCCGCACCTGCACTACGGCCTGCTCAAAAACGGCCGCTACCTCAACCCGCTACGCCTGCAGTCGCCGAGCCTGGCGCCGCTGCCAAAGGAAAAGATCGTTGAATTTCAGACATATTTTTCCCTGGTCTTCACCCCGATCCTGCAGCCGCAGGCAAGCCCGCTGCCGGCCAATATCCCGATCCATGCAGGCTTCCTGCCCCTTGCGGCCGGGAGCGTGCGCGACCCGCGCTGAGCGGGGCAACTACTTTTTCCGGTACATTCCCGCCATGCGGGCGATGGTCTCGGAGATCAGTTGCCGCAGTGCCGGGGGCTCCAGCACCTCAACGTCGGCGGCGAAGGGCAGGATGTCGCGGATGATCTCGCGGAAATCGGCCACAGGAAATTTTAAAATCAGGCTGCCGTCCTCCTGGCTCTCGCTCACCTGGCCGGGAAACCAGACCTGGTCGCGGACCGTGCGGGCGCTGCCGGAATGGAAGCGCAGCACAACCTGGGTGGCCGGGCCGTCGAAAAATATGCCGTAACGCGTTTCGATCTTCTCCTTTATTTCTCGCGCGGCCGCCTGGTTTTGCGCTTTTTCAGCGAGCACTTCGGCCCCGTGCATCCTGGACAGCAGGAAATCGCGGATGCCCCGCCGCTGGCGGCACCAGGCGATCAGGTGCCAGTTGCCCATGTAAAGGAGCAGGTGCAGGGGATCGACCGTCCGTTGCGTGGTCTCGTCCGTATAGCCCGATGAATAGGTAATGGCCAGCTGCCGCTCCTGGCTCAGGGCCAGCAGCACGGCGGAAAATATCGCGGCTTCGACCCGGCAATACCTGACGTTTTTCAAGGAGATCCTGCTTTCGAGCCGCGCCAGGTCCAGGTCGATGTTTTGGCCGATTTTTTCTAAAAACCGGTCGAGCTTTTTCTTCAGGTTGCGGTCGGGCATGGCCGCGGCCAGGCGCCGGGAGACGATCAGCGAAACTATCTCCTCTTCGCTCACCCAAAGGCCGGGGAATTCGAAATTGTCGCTGCTGTAATAATAGCCGTGGTGCTCGCTTGAATACTCGATCGGCGCTTCGAGGAAAAGGCGCATGAATTCGATCTCGCGGGCCGCCTGGCGGCGCGAGATCTCAAAGCGCCCGGCCAGGTCACCGAGCTTGGGATATTTTTTGCCGCGCAGGCGGTCATGGAACCACAGGTAGCGTTCATATGCGAGTTTCTTGGCCATGGTCGATTTATAGCAGTGCGGCAAAAAAAATACAATGACCGCAGCTGACCTGGGGCTGGCAGCACCATTTTTTGAAAATTCGCTATCCGGAGAGTTGAAAAGGACAGTTTTTAAAGATTGGAAAACAACGGAGCCGGGAACTGCCAGGGAAATACAAATATCTTAAAAAAATCGCTCAGCGATAGTTTGCCCTTCCCTGTTTGAAATAAGAGGGGCGCGAGGGACCGGCAAATTGGCGCGGGCCGCTACGGCGGTTGCGGTCGCCGTTGCCGCTGTTCCCGCCCCGCGGCGTCTTGGGGGCGGGCCGGGCATCGGCGCCGGTCGCCCGGCAGGCGGCTTCGGAATGGTAGTTGTGGGCGGTATCGACCGGAACTCCGACACGGATCAGCTTCTCGATGCTGCGCAGAAAATCGCGTTCACTGGCCGAGCAGAACGAAACGGCGTCGCCGCCGGCTCCGGCCCGGGCCGTGCGGCCGATTCGGTGGATGTATACTTCAGGCTCCACGGGCAGGTCATAGTTGATGACATGGGAAATGCCGTCCACGTCCAGCCCGCGGGCGGCGATATCGGTGGCGACCAGCACCCGGATGCGTCCGTCCTTGAAACTGGCCAGTGCCTCGGTGCGCGCGCCCTGGCTCTTGTTGCCGTGGATGGCGGCGGCCGAGATGCCGGCGCCGCTGAGTTTTTTTACAACCTTATTGGCCTGGTGCTTCATCTGGGTGAAAACGATGACACGGTCCCAGCGCGAGTCGTCCAGCAGCCTGGTCAACAGGGCGTCCTTGTTGTTTTTGTCAACGAACATCACCCGCTGCACGATGCGTTCGACGGCCGGTGCTTCGTGGGCGATGGTCACGTGCACGGCCTCATGGACCAGGGTGCGGGCCAGGGCCACCACCTCGGGCTCCATGGTGGCCGAGAAAAAAAGCGATTGGCGCTGGCGCGGCAGCCTGGCAATGACTTTCTTGATGTCGGGGAAAAACCCCATGTCGAGCATGCGGTCGGCCTCGTCCAGGACGAATATTTCGATGGTGTCAAGGCTGACGTGGCCCTGCTGCATGAGATCGAGAAGCCGCCCCGGGGTCGCTACCAGGATGTCGAGACCGTGGTTCAGGGCCTTTACCTGGGGGAGCTGGCTGACGCCCCCGAAAATAACGGCATGACGGAAACGCACGTGGCGGCCGTAGGTGGAGGCGCTTTCATTGATCTGGGCCGCCAGTTCCCGGGTTGGTGTCAGGACCAGGACGCGCGCCCGGCCGCGTTCCGGCTGCCGCTTATGCAGGGTCAGATATTGCAGAATGGGCAGGATGAAGGCCGCGGTTTTACCCGTGCCGGTCTGGGCGCAGCCGATCAGATCGCGGCCGGCAAGCAAATGGGGGATGGCCTGGGTCTGGATGGGAGTCGGCGTGACGTATCCCTCCTCGGCAACCGCACGCTTGAGTTCGGGCAACAGGGTCGCAAACACGCCGGGGGCTTCAGATGAGTGAGGTTGGCTGGGGTTGCAGTCCGGCCGGTTTTTTTTGAACGGCCGTTCAGACTGCCTGGCGGGCATATTTTTTTCATGGATATTCATTACATTTCCTTGGTTTGATTTTGAACTCGCCGTTCAACGAATCATGAAGGAATGGCAATCCGGATCGAGTTTTGGTCTCGGTGGCGGGATGCAGCCGTCTCGCCGCGCATCGACGCGGCCCGGGGGCTTACCATCATTTCACTTTTTCCCTGAAAAACCCCCTTGGGGGATACGGGCTCAATTATTTTTATTATAACCGCAACCGGCCTTTTTGTCAAGGCGATCAACATTAGTGTCAGTCCAAAGTAGTAATGTCCTATTTCTGCAAAGTAGAAATGTCCTATCGGGTAAGATGTGTGGATGATAAGACAAGCAGGGAAGGAGGAGATACTCCAGATGAGTAGGCGCGAGTTGGACCGAAAGAGGCTGCTG
>JALHTJ010000249.1 GCA_022865785.1 Candidatus Aminicenantota bacterium | reverse complement strand
GCGCCTTTATGGCGATGCGGGTCTGGCCGGCCGCCTGCGCGTCCTTGTCAAGGCCGAAGCCAAAGGCGTTGAAGCCATGGCTTTTGAAAAAGAGATCCTGCCAGTTGAAGCGGCCGTGACCGTGGAGATGGCATTGAACTTCCCCGCTCCCGGCCGCTACCGGGTGCAGGTCGAAGTCGAGGACCTGTTGTCGAGCAACCGCGCCCGCGCTGAGAAAGAGATCGAGATGCTGCCGCCGCCGCCGCCGCCAGAAGACAAACCCCAGAAAGCAATTGCCGAAGAAACGGCCCCGTCCGCGGAATTGGCGGCGCTGCTGGAACTGGCCGCCGGCTATTGCCGCCGGCTGAAAGAGGGAGCATTCCGTTTTTACTGCCTGGAAAAGGTCGTTGAGAAGGTTTTGCAGCGCAATCCATTGAAGCAGCAGGTGGAAACGGTGGAGCGGCGTTGGGCCTACGATTACCAGATCGTCGGCGCTGACGGCGAGATCAAGGAGCAGCGGCGGCTTCTCAAAAACGCCGGCCTGAAGGTCGGCGCGCAAAGCGTCGCCCTTGAGACGCGCTTTTCCTCGCGCTACTCGGTATTCTTGCCAGCGACCCTGCTGGCCGCCGAGAACCGTGGGAAATATCGCTATCGGTTGGTCGAACGGGAAAAGTTGAAGAAGCGGCGCTGCGCGGTGGTCGAGGTGCTACCGCGCCACCCGCAAAGCGGCGAGATAGCCCAGGGCAAAGTGTGGATCGACGAGGCCGACGGCTCGGTGCTGAAGATCGAAATGAACCCGCGTGGGGTGGTCGGGGTGGAAGCCCTGGAAAAGGCGGCAAAAACCATGGCGGCGCGCCTGTTGCTCGAAGTGACCCACTTGTATCTTGTCGCAAGCGACGGCATCCGTTTCCCTTCCTCGACCACATTTCGCGAGGTCTATTTTTTTGAAAAAACAACGACCACCAAGAGAGTCGAAATGCCATTTGGCGGAGAATCCGACACTGGCGGCGTGACCTTCATCTACATCCCGAAGCTCAGCCAGGGACGGCGGCAGGTCGAATTCTATCACCTGGGCCAGGTCTATGATAAATACAGGTTTTTCCAGGTGCAAAGCCGCGAGGAGATCAAGGAATTGAAATAATTTCGATTTATATTCCTTTTTAGGATATCCAGGCTAAATTGACATTTTTTAAACAGTACAAAAGCATGGCAAATGTGTATTATTGTTGACTTGGTTGATTGAATTGCAAATTAAATATAGCAGGAATAAGATTTTTGGAAATTTGTAACGATTCTATTTGATATTCATCTCAATAGAAGGATTAAATGATTGACAAAAAAAGTCAGGTGTTTTATGTTATTCCCGGAGTTGCTCATGACCGAAATGAAATCTAGCGAAAAAAATGCCCTGCCCGTGTCCGCTGATCCTGGCCAGCCTCCTACCGGAATACCCGCTGATCCGGAACAAGCAAAGACAGTGCAGGCAGCCGAATCGGGAAAGTTGCCAAAACAAGCTGATGAAAAGGAAACAGCCGCAAACCACCCCCCCCTGCCGGCTGTCGATGCCATGCCAATGGCAACGCAGCCGGAACAATCTAAAAGTTCGCTTCCCATGAGAATGATCTGGATTTTATCGGCTGTGGTGGTGTTGCTTGTTGTTTTATTCTTCATTATCGGTCGTCCCCGGCAAAAAAAAGACACAAATAAAATTCCGGACCAGGAACCAAAACAGGAAGAAAAATCAAGTATTAGCGACTATGCTTCGGTTATTTCCAAGAATTTATTGATCGGTGAGCCACAATACTCGGAAACAATTCTAACGGATGATGCTTTTGCAGGGCAGGTGCCCGGTTCTGTCAAGGCGAGTGGTCCGGTAATTTCTCAAGACATCGACCCGCAACTGGCGGCGCTGGCCGACGCTTTTAAAAAACGGCTGGAACTTTTGCAGGGTAGCCAAATGGTTGTCCGCGGTAATGCTCAAACCAAGATCACCAAGGGAGAATTTCGTGGATTTAAAATAAACGCGATTGAAAAAATTGAGAATCAGAATGTGGTTTCCTCGGAGATCACCGTCACGACGCCAAAACATGGTTATATTAAATCGCTGGATAATGTGCTTGAGACTGTTAAGGAGACCGATTTTTCCCGTTTTGGCGTGGAAATCCAAGATGCGGGGCTTGAATTTTTTGCCCTTCCCGCACCACTTGCCGGAAAAGCGGTTCGCATGCAATTACGTTCCATTCGTTTTTTTGGCAAGCCGATTCCCGGGGAATTGTTGATCTCCGGAAAAAGCGTCAGTCGCATCACCTTGGGAATGCCAGTGGCGCAGATGGAAAAGCTATTCATTGAATCTCATATTGTTTTAAAAAGAAAAATTCTGGTAAATGATGTTTATTTTGATGTATATAAAATTCTGGATCAAAGCAATGAGCCATTGTTTTATGTATATGAAAACAAAGGCAAAGTATGGGGAATTTCGCTCATCAGCGAAATATTTAAAACTGAAAAAGGCATTGGCATCGGCAGCAACCTTGGTATGATGCGCATAAACTATCCCCAAATCAAGTTGAATCATTCTGAAAAAAAGACTCCGTTTGTGCAATTGGAAGGGGTTGACGGGCTTTTCATCATCCAGGGGGACGGAATTGATTTTACGAAAAAAGTCTTCCCGAATGGAAACAAAGTCATTTCCATCCTGATTGGCAATTCACCAGAGTTTGAATAAACCATCTTGAACGGATTGTTTTTAAAATAAGCTTTATTTGAAAAATGCCAGCAGTCCCGTGGAAAGCAGGGGAACGTAGGTGATCAATAAAACCGCCACGATTTGAATCAACAGAAAGGGGAAAACGTCTTTATACAATTTTCTGAGCGGCTCATTGAATGTATAGGAAGCCAGAAAAAGATTGAGTCCAACCGGTGGTGTCAGGTAGCCCAATTCCATGTTGGCCAGAAAAATAATCCCCAAATGCACAGGATGAATGCCGAATAGATTTCCCAGCGGAATGATCAAGGGCACCACGACCAGGATCGCTGAAAAAATATCCATGAAACAGCCCGTGATCAGCAAGGATACATTTAAAAGCAAAAGAAAAACGTATTTGGAATGGATATTGTTTTGCACCCATGCGGTCAGCTGCATGGGTATCTCCGCATCCACGATATAATAGGAAAGTCCTTTAGCCAGGGCCAGAATGGCCAAAACGCCGCCAATGATAGGCATGCATTTGAGCAATACTCGCGGCAAATCTCGAAATTTTATGTCCTTATGTATAAAAACCTCAACGAGAATTGCATACAGTACTGCGACCGCGCCGCTTTCTACCAGGGTTGTAATCCCGCCAAAATAGCCCCAAATGATGATAATGGGCAAAAGAATTTCCCAAAAAGAATTCTTAACGGCCGCATATGCTTCTTTGAAAACAAAGTGTTCCCGGCGAATTTTATTTTTTGAAGCGTAAAAAATCGCAACCAAAACCATAGCCATTACCATGATGATTCCGGGTACGATTCCGCCCACGAACATATCCTTTATGCTGGTTTGAGCCGTAACCCCGTAAATGATGACCGGCAGGCTCGGAGGAAAGAGCAGGCCGATGCTTCCGGTTGCCGTAAGCAGGCCGCTGCTGAAATTCTTCTTGTATTGGCCGCCGATCAGCACATAAGACAGCAATCCGCCCACGGCCAATATGGTGACTCCAGAGGCGCCGGTAAAAGTGGTAAAAAAAGTGCATACCAGGATGGCCATTATGGCCAGACCACCGGGGAACCAGGAAAAAACAGCTTTGAAAAGCCGGACCAACCTTTCTCCGGCCTTGCTCTCGGAGAGGATAAAGCCGGTAAATGTGAAAAGGGGAATGGCGGGTATGGAATGGCTGATTAAAAGTGAGTAGGCTTCATTGGCAATGACTTCCAGGGGTTGGCCGCTATGGGCGAAAAGCATGTAACCAATGCCGCCCAAAACGACAAATATCGGAACTCCGGCAAGGGCCGCTAAAATTAAAAGTACGATGATTGGCGAGGCCAGGTGAATCCCAATCTGGTTGTAGAATGGAATAAGGGCATTGAAAGAGTTAGCCCAGTTCGGGGCCAGGACTTGGGCAATGTTTGCCAGTGCGCCCCATGCCAGCAAGGTGCCGAAGGCGAATCCCGATGAAGCGATCCCTTTGCCCCATGCTCCGCCAGGGGCCTGCCGGGAGAAACGAAAGGCCATCAGCGCATAGCCCAAAGGCATGACCATGACGATCCAGCGCAAGGGGAAAATGGCGATCTTTTCGTTGGCATCGAAGGCATTCAACAAAAATGACATGGAGCACCAGGCGAAAGCCGTGCAAAAAACGGTGTTGAGCAAGGCGTTGGCCACCTGTATCCTGGATAAAATTCGCGGTCTAAATTTAAAATTGAGGGTAAGGGAAAGATGTCTGTTCTCTCTGGTGGTTATGGCAGCGCCGATAAAGGCCAGAATCAGAACCAGATGGTGGGTATATTCGGTGGAATTTCTGATGCCGGTGTGAAAGAATTTGCGGGCGATCACTTCCAGGAAAGGGAAAAGAGCCAGCAGAAAAACAGATAAAAAAGCCAGGAGATCCTCCAAGCCTTTTCCGAATTTCAGGAATGGTTTAACCGGCATTCTTCAGACGGTATTCTTGCAACAATTGCTGCATTTTTTCATAGATCTCTTTGCTGAAAATTTTCCCGATCATTTCGTCCATACCCTTGTTGGCGGCTTCTTTCCATTTTAGCAGACTGTCTGCCGGCACTTCGTGGATGATAAGGCCGTTTTTTTTCATGGAATCCAGGGCTTTTCTTTCCAGATCCGCGGTTTCCCCGGCCAACCTGGCTGAAATCCTTTTTACCGCTTCCATCATGGGTTGTTTGTGGTTTTCAGGGATTCTTTGCCATATTTTGTCCAGGATCACCATGCCGCCCACTAGGGGAGCTATTTTCAACGCGCACATATGGGGGGCAAGGGGAAAATATTGCCCGGATCCAGCCAACAGTGGTGGTAGATAGAATGCTTCGACCATGCCGCTTTGCAAAGCCATCATCAGGTCTTTCAGGTCACTGGGGACAATGTGGTAGCCCGATTTTTTCCAGGCCTGCTCCATTGCCGGTTCGCCCGTAGAGATTGATAATTTTTGCTTTTTCAGATCTTCCGGGTATAGAACGGGATTTTTTGAGAAAAAATTGAGCCAGCCACTCATGGTCCAGATAATGACCTTAAATCCTCTTTCCTTGATTTGCTTTTCAAAGATCGGATTCAGGCGTTCCATGACATAGGCCATTTCTTTTTCGGAATGGAACATGAACGGGGTAGTAAGGACAAAAGCATCGGGATAAATTTTGGTCAGCCCGATATTGGTCAAAACGGCACCGCCAAGGGTGCCAACTTTCATTTTGCGGATTGTGTCCTCTTCACTGCCGGCAATGCCGCCCGGATAAATTTTCAATTTCACCTGGCCTTTGGATATCTTTTCCCATTCACGACCGATCTCCTTTAAGGCATCATTCCATGGCGAACGATCCGGTGCTATACTGCCGATTTTGATTACCTGTGCTTCAAGAACCAAGGGCAGAAAAAAAAGCACGACAAGAACTTTTCTCCAATTCATATTCCTTTCTCCTCAAGTGTGGCGTCTGATTCCTCAGTTTCCAAAAAGTAGTCTTCAGTGTGCTCCAACAGCCATTGCGCTTTGCGTTGATTTATTGTGTTTACCAGTCTTTTTTCCGGAACTGCATCCGCATCCATGGCCAATGCTTTGTTTAAAAGTGTTTTGAACTCAGTGAGGTTTTGTTCTTTGACAGAAACGGTAACGGCCAGTGACAGGTAGGCAGTGGAAGATTTTCCTTGGGAAATGGTTATGGCTTGAGCGAAATGTTCGCGGGCCTTTGCTGCGCTTCCGCCCATGTAATCTGGCAGGGAGCCATAATACAAAATATAGAATTCGTGGATCGCTCCGTCGGCAAAATTCTTGTCCAGCTTGATGACCCGGTCCATCAACGCGGCAGCAGCGGGCAAGGTCATGCCCAGATCCATGTCAAATGGATCAATGGCGTAAGCTCCCAGCCAGCCGGCTCCCGCCCAATAAAGCAAAGGCGCATCTTTTCTGGTTGTGGCATCCAGGGCCTTGCTGAAGTCTCTTTTTTTCAAGGAGTCGCGAAATCCCGGGAAATTGTTTTCCAGGCCGCTGAGAATAATGTCGCGGCCACGCAAATACAGATTTTTGGCTCGCTTGAAAATAAACTCCTGCATTTTGTATTCGCTTTCAGGGAGCATGACGGCCGGCGTCTGCAGGAAAGCATTGGCGTACATAATATACAAGCTCCCTGTCTGCAGCCGCAATCCCTGGTGCCCCGGATTGGCGGTCAGCAGGGATTCGTACATTTTGATGGCAAAGGGCAGCGCGTCGCCGACCAGTTCGGGGTCATTGTCTCCGCTAAATACAGTACTCGAATTTTTACCGGTTAAAGCGTTGGCCACCTGATTCATGGCGATTTTTTTTATTGAACAGCCAGGGGGGAAAATCAGCGCCGTTATGATTAAAAAATATAACGAGAGAAGAGTTTTTTTCATTAAATTATCTCCAAAAAGAGTATCCGTATTATACAATATTTCTGGCAAACGGCAATCATGATTTCTAGATAAAAAGTAATTTTATCGAAAAGCGAAGTTGCGACATTGTGATAGCCAACCCCGCAATCCTTCGTTATGAAGCTTATTTATTGATATTTGACCGCGGTGTTTAAAAAGGCTAAAATAATTCGGAAAATAAAAATGAGTGAAAACTTTGAATTGAAGCAAAAGATCAGCATTTTAAAAAATAAGAAAAACGCCATCATTTTGGCCCATAATTACCAAATCGAGGAAGTGCAGCTTGCCGCCGATTTCCTTGGCGACTCCCTGGAGTTGAGCCGGAAAGCCGTTGGCTTAAGCCAGGCCATGATTGTTTTTGCCGGCGTAAAATTTATGGCGGAAACAGCCAAAATTCTCGCACCTGAAAAAAAGGTCCTGCTGCCGCGCCTCGATGCCGGTTGCCCCATGGCCGATATGATCACGGTGGACGAACTACGCGAAATGAAGGCCGGTCATCCGCAAGCCATGGTTGTCACCTATGTAAATTCTTCGGTAGAAATCAAGGCGGAAAGCGATGTTTGCTGCACTTCGTCCAATGCTGTCCGTGTTGTAGAGAATCTGCCGGCAAAGGAAATAATTTTTGTCCCTGACCAGAACTTGGGAAGCTATGTACAGAAATTAGTGCCGGCCAAAAAAGTAATTTTGTTTGAGGCCTTCTGTTATGTCCATCACCGCATTAAAAAAGAGGAAATCGCTGCCATGCGGGTTCGCTATCCGCAAGCTAAAGTGATCGTACATCCGGAAGTGCGCCCGGAAGTGATCGCAGGCGCCGATGAGGTCCTTTCCACCAGTGGTATGCTTGGTTATGTTAAGGAATCTCCAGCAAAAGAATTTATTGTTGCCACGGAACAGGGTTTGCTGCAAAGAATGAAAAGAGAAAATCCCGGCAAATTTTTTTTTCCGGCCTTATCCCAGAAAATCTGCAGCAATATGAAGCGGACCACGCTCAAAGACATATACGATTCTCTCCTTGAGGAGAAGTATGAAATTGAAATCGATCCGACCATCATAGATAAAGCTGGCCTGGCGTTGCGAGAAATGTTAAAATATAGTTGAGGAGCTACAATGCAACTAAAGGAAAAAGTTATGGCCGTGATTGAAAAAGTCCGCCCGGCGCTGCAGGGCGATGGCGGGGATATTGAATTGGTTGATGTGCTGGCTGAAGAAAAAGCAGTTCTGGTGCGGCTAAAAGGTGCTTGTTTTGGTTGTCCGATGAGTACCTATACCATCAAGGGTTATGTCGAGCAGGTGATGAAAGAGGAAATCCCCGAAATCAGCGAAGTGCGCCTGGTCAAATAAATGTCATTGCCCTGTTTTGGGACGGGTTGTCTTTGGTCCTTCAGGTCATAAAATATTAGTTTGAAATTTTTTCGAGGCATTCTTTTTTATATTGTTTTTTTGCCGCTTTTTTTCGCTGCGGCAGAAATGAGAGTTTTGCGCATCGCCTGCTTTGATTTTCCTGCAACGTTCAACCCGGTTTACGCCACCAGCGAAACGGCACAAGCAGTGATGAACAAAATCTACCAGTCCCTTTTTTATTTTGACGGCCAGGGAAAAATTCGCCCGGAACTGGTCGCTGCCGCATCGCCAAATGAAGCGCGGCTGGAGATTTCGCTTACGTTAAAAAAGGGCGCGTTTTTTGCCGATGGTTCGGCTTTGAGCAGCCGTGACGTTGTGGCCACGGTGGCGTTGCTCAAAAACCCTCTTTTTGAGTATCCTTATCTGGCGGATCTCGATTTTTTGGAGAAAATTGAGGCCATCGACCCGTTAAATTTGCGCATCAAATTAAAAGGCAAATTCGCTCCCTGGAAAAACTATCTGACTTTTAAAATATTGAATGCCGAAGAAATCAGGAGCTTTGATCCGCTGAAATTCAGGCGGCATGTCCCCATGGGGAGCGGCCCCTATAAGTTGGCTCGCCGCAATGAGCCCGAAGGGTTCGAACTCCAGGGAAATCCTTTCTGGCCGCGGCCTGGTTCTTTTGCCAGGATTCGTTATTCCGTACTAAGGGAATCCAGGCAGGCCCCCCTGAAGTTGTTGAATGCCGAAATCGATGCGGTTGAAATTCATAGTGACGACGCAAAAACATATTCGCAAATGAAAAAATGGCAAAAACAATTCAGTTTGATGAAATACAATAAATTCGGATTCACTTACCTTGTATTCAATATGAAGAATTCCCGAATCGACCGAAATTTGCGGCGCATACTGTACAATCGCCTGCTGCCGACCAGCTTTTTGGATATCTTTTTGCAGGGAACGGGCGAGAAGGTTTTTTCACCATTCCTTTATTTGAGCGCCGAAAAACGTCCGCAGCCTTTTCCAACCGTCGCCATGTCCGCACCCCGCAAGCTTAAGATTCTGACCAACAGCGAATCGGTTGTACGCAAGCAACTGGTCTTGTTTTTGTGCGAGGAGATGAAGGCTTTCAACATTGAGCTGGAACCTGTTTTTGTCGAATACAAGACATTTTTAAAATATTTGAAGCAGGGTAATTTTGACCTGGCCGTTTCCGCTTTCCTGTTGGACATGGATTGGAATTTGAAGGATATTCTTGGCAGTGACGGCTACTTCAATTATGCCGGTTTTTCCGAGCGGAAAATGGACGAAGTCCTGGAAAAGGGATTGCATGAAATGGACGCTGGAAAGCGCCGGAAAATATATGACCATGCCCATGACTTGTGGTTGAAATCCTTGCCGCTTATTCCGCTTTTTAATTTGAATTATTACATGGGCATATCGCGTGCGATTAAAATTCCCCAGAAGCGCTTCAACCTGATCGGTTCATGCGGTGATTTTTTCTACAATCTTCAGGGTTGGTAGCGCCGGCCTTTTTTCTTGGCCAACATCCAGAGGAATTTCCCCAGGGTCAGTAAAAAACAGGCGTAAGGGAAAAAATAACCCCAGCGGTTGAATATGGTCCGCCCGGATAGGTACTGGAAGCGGGCCAGAAATTCATGCGGCTGGTGCAAGGGCGACTGGATGCGGATGCGGCCGGCCGGATCTACCAAAGCCGAAATGCCATTGGAGGTCGAACGCAGTAGAAAACGGCGGTTTTCAATGCTGCGAAAAACCGCCATGGCCAGGTGCTGGTAGGGGGCCGACGATCTCCCTAACCAGGAATCATTGGAAATGGTGATGATCACTTCGCCGCCCTTGGCGATCATGGTGCGCAGCAATTCGGGGTAGATGATCTCGTAGCAGATGGGAGTGGAGAACCAATGTCCGGCAAAGCGGATATTGTGGATTTTTTCTCCGGGGCTGAAGTCGCCGATCTCATCGGTTATTTTCTTTACAAAAAAAAGCCAGCGCCGGAATGGCACGTATTCACCGAAAGGGGTCAGGTGCACCTTGTCATATTTTTCCAATTGCTGCCCGTTGAAAAGCATCATGGAATTGAAAACTTTTTCTGAGCCCTGGTAATCGGTAAAACCGGCAAATAAAGGAACGTGACTTTGACTGAATGCCACGAACTGGTCCCTGAAATAGGGAGTTTGCCGAGGATAGATCGGTACGGTGAATTCCGGCCAGATCACGAATTCGGCCCCTTTTTTTTTCAATTGCTGGGAAGAGTTGAAAAGTTTTGTCAGGGTTGTTTTAATCAAGGCAAAATCATAAACCTGGTCATGGTTGCTGTTTGGCTGGATGATCCCGGCTTGGTGGAAGGGGATTTTGACGGCTTGGTTCGTGTGGTTTTTCAGCAAGCAAAAGCCGCTGGCATAGACAGTTAGAACTAGAGTTGCAAGCGCGACCAATATTCTTTTGCTTTTTGTTTTCCACAGCCGGAAAATAAATACGTTGATGCAGATGAGCAAAAACGAAACCATGTGGATGCCGCCAATTTCCGCCAATTGTGAAAAATAGATGTTTTTATACTGTGAATAGCCGGCCAGGCACCAGGGAAAACCGCTGAAAATTTTCTCAATAACAAGGTCCTTGGCGATCCAGAATGTCGGGATCCAAAAAGCGGCAGTGCGGGTCGACCCGACATTGCTTAATTTCCCTATCAGCATGCCGGCCAGCCCTGAAAAAACGGATAAAAATGCGGCCAGGGCGATCAGGCCGACAATACCCAGTATCCAGGTCGTGCCGCCGTATTTAACCATTACCCTGGGGATCCAGTACAAAACGATCAAATAAGATACAAAGGAAAAATAAAAAAATATCCGAAAAATCGCGGCTGCTTGTTTGTTTTCAATGGCCAGCAGCAAAGGCAGCAAAAATACAAAGGCCAGGAAGGCGATTTGAGTTTTTGGAAAAGCAAGCGCGTAGGTGATACCCGCACTCAGCCACAGAAAAACAGTTTTTGAGTTCAGCGCGCTTTTTTGATGGCGAATGTCGCTTTCTCCAGGCTTTCCAATTTGGTTTTTTCCTTCTGGGCTTCGGCCATGGTGGCAAAACTACCGACCTGGACGGTATGCAATTTTTTCCTGTTAATCGTTTCCACGATGATCGCGGTTTGATAACCGCGGCTGGAGAATCTGCTGCTGCATTTCTGGGCGTTGGTAAAATCAGCAAAAGCGCCTACTTGAAT
>JALHTJ010000043.1 GCA_022865785.1 Candidatus Aminicenantota bacterium | reverse complement strand
GAGATGGTCATGCCGGGTGACAACGCCAACCTGGAGATCGAGCTGATCATGCCCATCGCCATGGAGAAAGGTTTGAAGTTCGCCATCCGCGAGGGCGGACGCACCATCGGCGCCGGCAGCGTCACCGACGTCATCGAGTAAGCCATGGCCAAGAGCGACAAGAGGGTCAAGGTCGGGATGAAGTGTTCCGACTGTTCCGAGAAAAATTATTCCACATACAAAAACAAGCAGAATACGGCCGATAAGATGAATTTCAATAAATATTGCCCGCGCTGCCGCAAGCACACCCTGCACAAGGAGGTCAAATAGGTCAGTAGCTCAATGGTAGAGCACCGGTCTCCAAAACCGGGGGTTGGGGGTTCGAGTCCCTTCTGACCTGCATTGCAACATGGAAAAAGAAAAAAATATATTCAAACGCATGAGGGCTTACCTGAGAGAAGTCAGGGGCGAAATGAAAAAAGTCACCTGGCCCAACAAGAATGACATGATCAAGACCACGATCGCCGTCATCGTCATCTCAGTGTTTTTTGGGATTTACCTATTTGGGGTCGATTTCATTTTTTCGCACATCTTCCGGCAGATCGGCAGTATTTTTCAATAAGGAAAATTAATAAAAATGGATTGGTATATCATTCACGTTTTTTCCGGGGCCGAGGAATTCGTAGTCAAAGCTCTTAATGAAAAGATAAACAAATATTCCATGCAGAACCAGGTCGTTGAGATCGTCATCCCCAAGGAAAACGTCATTGAGATCAAGGACGGCAGAAAGGTCGTCTCCGAGAAGCGCTCTTTTCCCGGCTACATCCTGGTGAACATGGAAATGAACGACAAGAACTGGTATTTCGTGCGCAACACGCCCAAGGTGACCGGTTTTGTCGGGGCCGGCAAAAAGCCCAAGCCGCTATCGGAAAAAGAAGTGGCCACGATCCTGAAGCACATCGAGACCACCCAGGAAACACCGAAGCCCAAATATCATTTTGATGTCGGTGAGGCTGTGAAGATCATCGATGGACCGTTCATCAATTTTAACGGCATGGTGGATGCGGTCAACGAAGAAAAGAACCTGCTGAAGGTGACCGTAACCATTTTCGGCCGCGCCACGCCAGTCGATCTGAATTATTTGCAGGTTGAAAAAATATAGGAGAACTACCCATGGCAAGTCCAAAAATGAAGGCAGTTGTTAAGACGTTCAGGCTGCAGCTCCCCGCCGGCAAAGCCACTCCCGCCCCTCCGGTCGGTCCGGCTCTTAGCCAACACGGCTTGAACATCATGGAATTTGTTAATCAGTTCAATAAAATGACGGCTAAAATGGAAGACGGCATGATCATCCCCGTAGACATCATGGTCCATGCCAACAAGACCTTCACTTTGAAGATGAAGACCCCGCCGGCTTCCTACCTGCTCAAGAAAGCCGCTGGTGTTTTGAAGGGTTCGGGAGAACCCAACAAGAACAAGGTGGGCAAAGTGAGTAAAAAACAAGTGGAAGATATCGCCAAAACCAAGATGGAGGACCTAAATACCAAGGACCTGCAGCAGGCGATCAAGATCATTGAGGGTTCGGCCCGCAGCCTGGGCCTGGAGATAAAATAATGTCCAAACGTGGGAAAGCATACGCCAAGGCCAAGGAAAGGGTCGAGGAACGCGAATATGTTCTGAACGAAGCTATCACTCTGCTGAAAGAGATCAAGACCTCCAAATTCGACGAATCGGTAGATGTTTCGGTTCGTTTGTCGGTCGATCCCAAGTACCCGGAGCAGATGGTGCGCGGGACCGTTGTCTTGCCCCACGGCACCGGCAAGGTCAAGCGGGTGCTGGTCATCGCCGCCGGCGAAAAACAAAAGGAAGCCATGGAGGCCGGTGCCGATTTTGTGGGTGGCGATGAGATCGTCGAAAAAATCAAGAAGGAAAACTGGTTTGATTACGACGTAGTCATTTCCACTCCCGACATGATGAAAAGCGTCGGTAAGCTCGGCAAGGCGCTGGGGACCAAGGGGCTGATGCCCAGCCCGAAATCGGGTACCGTGACCTTCAACGTCAAGGAAACCGTGGCCGAAATCAAGAAGGGCCGGGTAGAGTTTCGCGTCGACAAGAGTGGCATAATCAATTCGAGCATTGCCAAGACCTCTTTCGATGCCGAAAAGATCGTCGAGAATTCCAAAACCTTTATCACGGCCATCCTGAAAGCACGGCCGGTGACCCTGAAAGGCAGGTACGTCAAAAGTGTTTTCATTTCCTCGACCATGAGCCCCTCAATCAAGGTCAATATTTCGGAACTGGAAAGTTAGGCAAAGGAGATCACCATGGGAAGCGCACAGATACTTGAAAAAAAGAAGAAAACGGTGGACGGGCTGGCTGAAATTTTCAACAGCAGCGGTGTGTACCTTTTCGATTACCGCGGGCTCAAGGTTTCCGAAATGGGAAACCTGCGCAACCGCATCAAGGCCTTGGGGGCCAATGTCAAAGTGGTCAAGAACCGCCTGGCCATCAAGTTCTTTGAAAAAGAAAAAATCGCCATCGGCCGCGATCTCTTCAATGGTCCGATCGCCGTGGCCTACAGCAATGAAAAGTTCGTCGAAACCGCCAAGGTTCTGGTCGATTTTGAGAAAGAGAGCAAGAAAATAAAGATCATGTCAGGTTTTATTGAAAAAAAACTGGTCAACGAAAAGCAGGTAGTCGAAGTGGCCAAGCTGCCCGGCAAGGAACAACTACTGGCCCAGCTGGTTTATTCCATCGGTATGCCCTTGCGGCGTTTCGGTTCAGCGCTGTCATCGCCGCTGACCCATATGTTGGTTTTGCTGAAAAATTTGCAAGATAAAAAAGAAAAGGAAAAAGGAGGACAAATATAATGGCTGAAATGAAAAAGGAAGATTTTTTCAAGCACTTGGATAATCTAACGGTCCTGGACCTCGCCGATTATATCAAAGAGTTTGAAAGCCGGTATGGTATCAAGGCGGAAATGGCGGCGGTGGCTGGTGCTGCCCCTGTTGCAGCGGCTGAAGCTGCCCAGGAAGAAGAAAAGACCGACTTTGAGGTCGTTTTGAAGACCGTCGGTGACAAAAAGATCAATGTCATCAAAGTGGTCCGCGAAGTCACGGATCTGGGTTTGAAAGAAGCCAAGGATGTCGTAGACAAAGCCCCCGCTTCCGTCAAGAAAGGCATTTCCAAGGAAGAAGCCGAAACCATCAAGAAGAAGTTCGCTGAAGTAGGAGCCGAGATCGAAATCAAGTAGTAAATGATTTTTTTATTACCTTTAAAAATAAAAAAATTGAAGGATTGGTATGCAAACAACTAACAAGTATGTGCAAAGGATAAGTTTCTCCAGAATTTTCAGTCCCGTCGAAGTTCCTGACTTGCTTGAAATTCAAAAGAAATCGTATAAAACTTTTCTACAAATCGACCAGTTGCCGGAAAACCGCAAAAACATAGGTATCCAGGCTGCCTTCAAATCCATATTCCCCATCTCCGACTTCAAGGAAACCGCGATCCTGGATTTCGTTTCCTATTCCTTGGGCGACTGGCTGTGCAAATGCGGCGCCCTGTTGGGGATCGAGAACTCGATGCCGGTCTGCAAACACTGCGGCACCATTCTTTCGGCGGAAAGCGAAACCGGAAGCGATTCGGTATGCAGCGAATGCCACGAAAAGGGGACGGTCATATACAAGACCTGTGAACTGTGCGGTGACCGGGTGCGGCTCAAAATTAACAATTCCCCGGAAGAGTGCCTGGACAAGGGATTCGATTACTCAATTCCTTTAAAGGTAAAACTGCGCTTGGCCCTTTACGGCGAAAACAAAAATGGTGAAAAGGTTATCCGCGACGTCAAAGAGCAGGAGATCTTTTTCGGAGAGATCCCTTACATGACCGATAAGGGGACCTTTATTATCAACGGCACCGAAAGGGTGGTCGTCTCACAGCTGCAGCGTTCCCCCGGTGTCTATTTTATGCCCGGAAAATCGCGCGGCGAATTCACGGCCAAGATCATTCCGGCCCGTGGCGCCTGGATCGAACTGGAAGAGAAACTGAACCTGCTGCAGGTGCGCCTGGACAAGAAGACCAAGCGCATTAATATCACTACTTTTATAAAAGCCATGGGCCTGGCCGATGATGCCGAGATCCTGAAGCGGTTTTATACCATCGTCCCGGCCAAGGTCCAGAATGGAATTTTCTATTTTCAGAATTCGCGTTTTTTAAAAGACAACAAACTGACGGCTCCGGTTTTGGACCAGAAAGGCAACGAAGTGCTGGCCACCGGCACCAAGCTGATGATCAAACATATCAAGGATTTTGAAAAGCTCGGCATCGAGTACGTGCCGGTGGACATAGAGCTTTTTGAAGACCTGTATGCGGCCGACGACCTGGACGGCGTACTGAAGATCAATGAGGGCATCGCTACGGCCCAGATCAAGAAACTGCGCAAGCTCAATTGTGAATTCAAGGTTTTTTTCCCCGAAAGTGAGGAAGAAGAGCTGGGTTCCATGCTGGCTTTCACCCTGCGCAAGGATAAAAAGCGCAAGGAGGCCGAAAGTGCCGAAAAGATCGCCATGCAGTCGGACAGCGAAGCCGAAGACAAGGTGGTCAAGAACCAGGGCGACGCTTATATCGAAGTGTTCAAGAAGCTGCGTCCCGGGGAACCGGTGACTCTGGAAGGGGCGCGGAAGTTTTTTGAGAACATGATCTTTGATCCCAAGCGCTACGATCTTTCCTCGGTAGGCCGCATGAAACTGAACATCAAGCTTGGTTTCAAGAAAGAATTCAACGAGAACATCTTCACTCTGACCCTGGAAGATATGGTGCAGATCGTCCGCTATTTTCTTAAATTGAAGTATGACCGCACCGGCAGCATGCGTGTTGATGACATCGACCATTTGGCCAACCGGCGCATTCGCGCCGTCGGTGAACTGGTGGAAAACGCATTCCGCATAGGCTTGATGCGCCTGGAAAAGATCATCCGTGAACGCATCACTAATTCTCCGGATATCACTGTGGTACTGCCGCGCGAACTGCTCAACACCAAGCCGGTTTTTGCCGCCCTCAAGGAATTTTTCGGCACTTCACAGCTGTCGCAATTCATGGACCAGACCAATGCTCTGGCCGAAACCACTCACAAGCGCCGTATTTCAGCTCTGGGTCCAGGCGGTTTGAACCGCGAGCGGGCTGGTTTTGAAGTCCGCGACGTCCACTCATCCCATTATGGCCGCATATGCCCGATCGAAACTCCCGAGGGTCCGAATATTGGTTTGATATCTTCTCTGACCACTTATGCTAGGGTGAATGACTACGGATTCCTTGAAACGCCTTACCGTAAAGTGGAAAACGGGCAGGTCGTCGACTATAGCCTCATCAAATATGCCGGAGATTCCAAGTTTGCTTTTGGCGAGATCGTTCGTGAAAACGAGGCCAAAGCAGAGATGGCCCGCTTGCAGAAAGCCGGCCAAAAGCTGCCTATGATCAGTTACCATCCTTTCTATCTGACCGCCTGGGAAGAGGAAGAATTCACCATCGCCCAGGCCAATGCCGAACTTGATGCCAAAGGCCGTCTGGTTTCCAAGAGAGTCAATGCGCGCAAGGCAGGGGAAACCATACAGGTTGACCCCTCGGAAGTCAATTTCATGGATATCTCGCCCAAGCAGATCGTTTCCTCTTCGGCGGCACTGATCCCCTTCCTGGAAAATGATGATGCCAACCGGGCCCTTATGGGTTCCAACATGCAGCGCCAGGCCGTCCCCCTGATCAATCCCGAGGCCGCGATCGTCGCTACCGGCATGGAGCACAAGCTGATCAAGGATTCGGGCATGGTGATCGTCTGCCGCCGTTCCGGCGTGGTGATGAACGCTGATGCTGAGCGCATCATTGTCCGTGTGGATGACGATAATGCCGACGAGAGCAATTTTTCCGAGATACAGGCCGACCTGTACGAGTTGCAGAAGTTCAGACGTTCAAACCAGAACACCATCATCAACCAGAGACCTCTGGTCAAGATCGGCGAGCGGGTTGAAAAAGGACAGATCCTGTGCGACGGGCCCGCTTCAGAAAAGGGCGAGCTGGCCATGGGCCGGAACATCTTGACCGCTTTTGTCCCCTGGCGTGGTTACAATTATGAAGACGCCATCATCTTGAGCGAGAGGCTGGTCAAGAATTCCGCCTTCAATTCGATCTACATCGTCGAAGAAACCATAGAAGCCCGGGAAACCAAGCTGGGACCCGAAGAGATTACCCGCGACATCCCCAGCGTTTCCGAAAACGCCCTGAAAAATCTCGATGAAAGCGGCATCGTGCGCATCGGCGCCAAGGTCAAGCCCGGCGAGATCCTGGTCGGCAAGGTGTCGCCCAAGGGTGAAACGCAACTCTCACCCGAAGAAAAGCTGCTGCGCGCCATTTTTGGTGAGCAGGCATCCGAAATCAAGGATTCTTCTCTGTATTGCCCGCCGGGCGTGGAGGGGACGGTTATCGACGTCAAGGTTTTTACCCGCCGCGGCCTGAACAAGGACAACCGCGCCAACGAGATCGACACGATCCAAACCGCAAAGTTGGAACGGAATTTTGCCGATGAAAAAAAGATCCTTTTGGCCGAGAAATTCCAGAAGATCGGCAAGCTTCTGCGCAAGGAAAAGCTGAACAAGAATCTAACTTACAATAAGAATAAATTTAAAAAGGGTCACGCCATCCCGCTCAAGGACCTTGAACAGATGGATGATGCTTTCTTGAAAGAAGTGAAGAAATATATTGCTGATGACAGCAAAAACCTCATCAGCGAAGTGGAGAAAAAAGTCAGGCTGCATATCGAAGCCCTGAAGCTGGAGATCCAGGAAAAGATCGACCAGATGAAAAAGGGCGATGAATTCTCCCCCGGCATCATCAAGATCGTCAAAGTGCTGATCGCCGTCAATCGCAAGATATCGGTTGGTGACAAGATGGCCGGCCGCCACGGCAACAAGGGTGTGGTCGCCAAGATCCTGCCGGTCGAAGACATGCCTTTCCTGGAAAACGGCAACCACGTGGACCTGGTGCTAAACCCCCTGGGCGTTCCTTCGCGCATGAACGTCGGCCAGGTTTATGAAATGATCCTGGCCTGGGCCGGCAAGGAACTGAACTGCTATTTTGAAACACCGGTTTTTGACGGGGCCACGGAAAATGACGTCATCAGCTACATGAAAAAGGCCGGACTGCCCGAAGACGGCAAAGTCGTTCTCTATGACGGTGTTTCGGGTGAGGCCTTTAAAAGCAAGGTCACGGTCGGCTACATGTACATGATGAAACTGGAACACATGGTCGACGACAAGATCCATGCCCGTTCCACCGGTCCGTATTCACTGATCACTCAGCAGCCTCTTGGCGGCAAGGCTCAGTTCGGCGGTCAGCGTGTGGGTGAAATGGAAGTCTGGGCCTTGGAAGCGTACGGCGCCGCTTACATTCTGCAGGAGATGCTGACCATCAAGTCTGACAATATCAGCGGCAGGAATGAGATCTATTCGGCGATCGTCAAAGGTACCATGGACTTCAACCCGGGGCTGCCCGAATCGTTCAACGTATTGATCAAGGAATTGAAAAGTCTGGTGCTGAATGTGGAACTAGTCAAGAAGGAAAAGTTGAGCGAGGAAAGCCTGGCGCAGGAAAACATCGCCAATATTTCGTAAGGAGCGAGGATGCGAAAATTAAAAAAAGACGGTAAAGAAATCAAGATTATGGATTACAGCAAGGTGAAGATCAGCATCGCCTCCCCGGAAATTATCAGGAGTTGGTCTTATGGGGAAGTCACCAAGCCGGAAACCATAAATTACCGTACTTTCAAGCCTGAGCGTGATGGGCTGTTCTGCGCCAAGATATTCGGTCCCACCCAGGATTTTCGCTGTTTGTGCGGCAAATACAAGGGCTTGAAATACAAGGGAATCGTTTGTGAAAAGTGTGGAGTGGAGGTTACTCTGTCGTCGGTGCGCCGCGACCGCATGGGGCATATCGAACTGAATTCTAAAGTGGCCCATATCTGGTTTTTCCGGGGCATACCTTCGCGCATCGGTGTGCTGCTTGAGATCAGTTCCAAGGAATTAGAACATATCGTTTATTTTGAAAGTTATATCGTTCTCGATGCCAAGAATGTTCCCACCCTGAAATTCAAGCAGGTGCTATCCGAAGAGGAGTACTTAGAAAACATCGCCAAATACGGCGAGGACTCTTTCCGGGCCGGCATGGGCGCCGAAGCCCTGCATGAACTCCTGTTGGGCCTGGATTTAGATGAGGAAGTGACCAGCCTGAAGACGCGTATCCGTGTGGAAAAATCGTTCCAGCGCAAGAAAAATATGGCCAGGCGCCTGAAGCTGATGGAGGATTTTCTAAAATCGGGCAACCATCCGGAATGGATGGTGCTGGGTGTTCTGCCGGTCATGCCACCAGACCTGCGCCCGCTGGTGCGTTTAGACGGAGGCCGTTTCGCATCTTCAGATCTGAACGATCTGTATCGCCGGGTTATTAACCGCAACAACCGCCTGAAGCGGCTTCTGGACTTGAAAGCTCCGGAACTGATCATCAAGAATGAAAAGCGCATGTTGCAGGAATCGGCCGATGCCCTTTTCGATAACCAGAAACGCAGCCGCAGCTATATGAGTTCTCAGAAACGTCCCCTGAAGTCGCTTTCCGACGCTTTGAAAGGCAAACAGGGCCGCTTCCGCCAAAACCTGCTGGGCAAGCGCGTCGATTACTCGGGCCGTTCGGTGATCGTGGTCGATCCCCATTTAAAGCTGGACGAATGCGGCATCCCGAAGAAAATGGCCCTGGAGCTTTTTAAACCCTTCATTTACAACAAGCTGGAGAAGAAGGGCATGGTGACCACGCTGAAAGTGGCCCGTACCTGGGTTGAAGAGAATCGCGATGAAATATGGGACGCTTTGGATGAAGTCATCAAAGACCATACCGTCATGCTCAACCGTGCCCCAACCCTGCATCGGCTTGGTTTCCAGGCTTTCAAGCCCCACTTGGTCGAAGGCAACGCCATCACCCTGCACCCACTGGTCTGCCCGGCTTTCAACGCCGATTTCGACGGCGACCAAATGGCTGTGCACATCCCGCTTTCCCTGGAAGCCCAAGCCGAAGCCAAGATCCTGATGCTTTCCTCCAACAACATCCTGTCGCCGGCCAACGGCAAACCCCTGGCCGTTCCTACCCAGGACATGATCCTTGGCTTCTACTACATGACCTTCACCAAACGCAACCTCTTGGGCGAGCACATGATATTCGCCCAGTTCAAGGACGTACTGCAGGCCTATGAGCAGGGTAAGGTGGATCTGAACGCCTGCATCCGCGTCAAGTATCTCGGCACCGTCAAGAACCAGGACGCCTATCTCCTCGATCCCCAGGACATCGTCAACTGCCCGATCACCGAGATCAAGAGAGAAGACAACCACCTGCTGGTAACCACCCCGGGTCGGGTCATTTTTAACCAGCTCCTGCCCAAGGGTATCCCCTTTATCAACGGTTTGATGAAGAAGAAAGGGGTGCAGAACCTGATCTATTTCATTTACCTCAACCATGGCTTCGGACCCACGGTCGAGACCCTGGACAAAATGAAGGAAGCCGGCTTCGAATACGCCACCCGGGCCGGTTTTACTATCAGCATTTCCGACCTGCTGGTTCCACCGGAGAAGCCGGAAATCATCGCCGGAGCTGAAAAGGAACTTGAAAAGATAGACCGCAATTACAAGGCCGGCCATTTGACTGCCGGAGAGCGTCACAACAAGATTATCGAGATTTGGAGCAAGGCCTCTGACGATATCCGCGAAAAAATGTTCGCCCAGATGCGCACGATGAGCTATGAAGGTGAGGGGATGAATCCCATCTTCGTCATGTCGGATTCGGGAGCACGCGGCAGCAAGGATCAGCTGAAGCAGCTGGCCGGCATGCGCGGCCTGATGGCCAAGCCGTCGGGCGATATCCTGGAAACCCCGATCACCGCCAATTTCAAGGAAGGCCTGTCGGTCCTGCAGTACTTCATCTCCACCCACGGCGCCCGCAAGGGCCTGGCCGACACAGCCCTGAAAACCGCTGATGCCGGCTACCTGACCCGCAAACTGGTCGATGCCGCCAACGAGGTGATCGTCAAGGAAGAGGATTGCCACACCATGAACGGCGTCGAGGTTTCGGCCATCATCGAGAACGGAAAGGAAATTGAACCCCTGATCGATCGTCTGATCGGCCGCTTTGCTTTGGATGACATTTATTCGCCGGACAACCCGGAAAAGATTATTGTTGAGGCCGGAACGGAGATCGATGAATACAAAGGCAAGGAGATCGTGGATTCCGGAATCATGAAGACCAAGATCCGCTCGGTCCTGACCTGCGAGACACGCAGCGGTGTCTGCACCAAGTGTTACGGCCGCAACCTTTCCACCGGCAAGCTGATAGAATTGGGCGAAGCAGTGGGCATCATCGCCGCCCAATCCATCGGCGAACCGGGCACGCAGCTGACCATGCGCACCTTCCACATTGGAGGCATCGGCCGCCATGAAGGTCAGACTCGCTTGCAATCCGGATATGAAGGAAAAGTTAAATACACCAACCTGGAGATCGTCGAGGATAAGGACGGCGATTTTATCGCCATGAACCGCATCGGTTCCGTGCAGATATTGGATTCCAAGAAAAGAGAAAAAGCCATGTACCCCGTGGCCTACGGCTCCAAGATCCTGGTTAAGGACAACCAGGCCGTCAAGAAAGGCGACGTGCTGCTGGAATGGGATCCTTTCGCCAACTCGATGCTGACCAAAGATGACGGTATCGCGGAACTGAAGGACTTGGAGGAGAATATTTCCTTTGTCAACGCCCGCGACGAAGAGACCGGCAAGATCACCCAGCTGGTCATCGATATCAAGAACGAGAAGTTGCGTGATGAATTGCTGCCCCATATCGCCATCCGCGACCAAGCGACCAACAAGATCAAGCGCAAGTATTATCTGCCGATCAACGCCCATATTTCTGTCAAGGACGGCGATGAGGTCAAGGCCGGGGACGTTTTATCCAAGATCCCCTCGGAATTCGCCAAGACCAAGGACATTACCGGCGGCCTGCCGCGTGTCACCGAGCTGTTCGAGGCGCGCAAGCCAAAATTCCCGGCCAAGATGGCCCAGATTGACGGTGTGGTAGAATACGGCAAGGTGCAGAAAGGCGCCCGCAAGCTCACCATCCGTTCTTTTGACAAGAATATCAAACCCGACGAGCACACTATCCCCCGCGGCGCCCACATCATCGTCGATGACGGCGGCAAGATCACGGCCGGCACTCCCCTGATGGACGGCCCACTCAATCCCGTTGATATCCTCTCTGTTCTGGGCGAGCAGAAGCTGGCCGAATACCTGCTCAAGGAGATCCAGGACGTCTACCGCCTGCAGGGCGTGGAGATCAACGACAAGCACATCGAGGTCATCATCCGCCAGATGATCAAGTGGCGGCGCGTTGAGGAGGTCGGGGACACTTCACTTATTCCCGACCAGGTCATCGAAAAGTGGAAGTTCGAAGAGGAAAACGCCCGCGTGGTGGCCGAAGGCGGCCGTCCGGCCAAGGCCCAGCCCGCGCTGCTGCCCATTTCTAGGGCGGCACTGGCCAACGACAGCTTCCTATCCGCCGCCGCTTTCCAGGAAACCACCCGCGTGCTGACCGACGCCGCCATCGCCGGCAAGGAAGACCACCTGCTGGGCATCAAGGAGAACGTGACCATGGGCCGCCTGATCCCGGCCGGGACCGGGTATTCCTATTACCAGCAGGTCGAGTCGGACCAGGCGGAAGACAAGCTCAAGATAGCCAAATAGAATTCGTAACACGTGACGCGTAACGCGTGACGAGAGAAGAACTATTTGAGGCCGATGTTAAAGAAACTGGCGTAGGGGCGCGGTTATCGCGCCCTTAAATTCCAAATTCAAAACACAAGCACCAAACGAATATCCAATTTCAAATATTCTAAACGAAAGCCCCAAAAATATCCCCCCGCCTACGGCACCCCCCTTATCAAGGGGGGATGAAGGGGGGATCAAGAGTCGCTACAACCAGATTATCCCCCCGCTTGCGTCACCAGGTAGATTCTTGTCCAGGAATTGCAATTAAATACATGTGTTTTCCAAAATGCTATTGAAAAAGGGGATGTTTTTCTTAGAGGCAAGTTGATGAGAGAGAGCAGGAATTCTTGGAACTCAGATGAAATTTCACAGATCATTTATTATCCTTTTGCCACACAAGCCATATTACACGCAATTCGTATTATATTTGAATTATCCAGATTTTACGGACTAATTTCATTTTTTAATAAAATATCTTTGTTTATTAAGGCAAATATGCTAATCATTAATCGTAATGTTGTTAGAAACGTATATTTCGTATAATTGTAGTTGTACCACTATAATTTAAAAATGAGGTATTAAAATGTTAAGCCAAAATACAACTGTATTAAAATCATGCCTCCTTTTTACTATTCTTTTTCTGTTTTTGTCAACGTCCTGTACTAAAAATTCAAAGTTGCCTAATTCTTCCAATCAAAAGTTTCCTGAAGTAACTTTATTTGGTACAGAGACAAGGATTCTCCATTCAAATATTGTAAACGAGGATTTTGAATTATACATTTCTTTTCCATCCAGCTATTTTAAAAGTGATACGGTTTATCCTGTTCTGTTCTGTTTGGATGCCAATCGTTCTTTTGGTTTGGTATGTAATTTGGTTAATGTGTTGAGTATGCCCCATAATGAAATCCCCGAAATACTGATTGTAGGTATAGGGTATCGAATAAATGGAATGGAAGATTGGGGAGCCTTGCGTAGGCGTGATTTCACACCTACGCATGATCCAAAATCTGATAAATACTGGGTAGATTTATTATCACGATTAAGCGGCAGAGATAATATTGTTGTCAGATCGGGCGGTGCTCAGAAATTTTTGGAATTCATTAGTACTGAACTTATTCCTTTTATAGAATCGAACTATCGTGTTTCTTCAACAGACAGGGCTTTGTTGGGCTATTCAGCAGGTGGTATTTTTACTTTTTATACACTTTTCCAACATCCTGAGATATTTAAACGATATTTTGCTGGAAGCCCTTCGATTGATTGGGATAATGGAATTGTTTTTAAATATGAAAATGAATATGCTGCCACTCATAAAGATTTGCCTGTGAGATTATTCATGAGCGCAGGAAATTTGGAAAGTGAAACCATGTTAAAAAACATGAAAAAAATGGCAGGTCAGTTACAATCTAGAAGCTACCCATATTTAGAATTAGAAACACACATTTTTGAAAATGAAACTCACGCCTCTTGTTATGCAGTTGCAGTTAGCAGAGGTTTAAAAATACTTTATAAATAATACGATCAATTAGTATACTTGTATTTGAGTCAATTATGGCAAAATGGTATAACAATGGCATCAACACGGAATGCAAACGTGTCCCGGTTTTTTCAAAATTATAGTACCGATCGGGTATTTTGGTTAATCAGGTTTGTCGCCGCTAAGTTTAGGGAAAACCCTAGGGGTCGGGTCTCCAGGTTCCAGAAACCATCATCGACCCTCAGCATAACAATGCCATTTTTCTTAATTCTTTTTCTACTCTCACCACCAGCTGTCGAATAATATCTTGCTCGGTGCTTGAATTCTTGACTTTGTCTTCGGGATCTGCGATATCCTGAATCATGTAGCG
>JALHTJ010000248.1 GCA_022865785.1 Candidatus Aminicenantota bacterium | reverse complement strand
TGAAACCAAGCAGATTTTTCGCAAACGCTCGCAGATCATCCAACATGTCCGGGCGTTTTTTCATGGCCGGGGCTACATCGAAGTTGAAACGCCGATGATGCACCCCATACCCGGCGGTGCCACGGCCAGACCTTTTGTCACCCATCACAACGCTTTGGACATCGATCTGTACCTGCGTGTCGCTCCCGAGTTGTATTTAAAAAGACTGCTGGTGGGCGGCATGGAAAAAGTGTTCGAGATCAATCGCAACTTCCGCAATGAAGGCATTTCACTGATGCATAATCCCGAATTCACCATGATTGAATTTTATGAATTGTACCGTGATTTCAATGACTATATGACTTTGAGCGAAGAGCTTTTGCTGACCCTGAACCGCGAATTGCTTCCCGATGGGACCATCCAGTGGCAGGAGCAGACGATCAGCATGGCGCCTCCTTTCAAACGGATGAAATTCATGGAGGCCATCTCTGAAAAAGCGGGGCTGACCATTGAGCAGCTCTGGGATGAAGCAGCGGTCAAGGGGCATATAAAAAAACATTTTCCCGAAGAAGCCCAGCCTCCCACCTTTGGCAAGATGCTGGAACTTCTCTTTGATTTTTATGTCGAAAAAACTCTGATCGAACCCACATTTGTCACTTATTATCCCAAGATGATTTCGCCGCTGTCCAAAACGTCGCGTCTCGATGAACGTGAAACGGAAAGGTTCGAACTTTTCATTGCCGGCATGGAAATAGCCAACGGTTTCTCGGAGTTGAATGATCCGCTCGAGCAAAGGAAGCGTTTTGAAGAACAGTCGCGCAACCGCGAGCGCGGCGACGTTGAGGCCCAACTGATCGACAACAATTTCCTGCAAGCCCTGGAATACGGCATGGCTCCCGCGGCCGGGGAGGGCATCGGCATCGATCGTCTGGTCATGCTTTATACGGGAGCGCCTTCCATCAAGGAAGTCATCCTCTTCCCCCTGCTGAGACCGAAGGAATGAAGTTCGCCTGGTTCATTGCCTTTCGCTACCTGACCAAGGGTCGCAAAAATTCCTTCATTTCCATCATTTCCCTGGTTTCCATTCTCGGCATTGCTATCGGCGTCGCCGCCCTGATCATCGCCCTCTCCCTGATCAACGGCTTTCAAAACGATATTCGCAACCGCATCTTGAGTTCATCGGCCCATATCATGGTCAGCGACCGTTTTGCTGATGGGTTTGCTGATTACCAGACCATGAGCTCCAAACTGGAAAAAGAGTTCAAGGAAGTGAATACCGTGATGCCTGTGGTCTATGGTACCGTTCTGGTCAAAGGCACCGGACGGGAAGTCAGCGGGGCGATTTTCCGCGGCCTGGACTTGGGACGGGAGAAAAAAGAACCGTGGCTGGCCAAGCTCGAATTCGGGCGTCTTCCCGCCAATGACCGGGAGTTGCTGCTGGGCAGGGAAATGGCTTTGAAGTTGACTCTGTTCGCCGGTGACAGTTGCCTGATCGTTTCTCCTCAGGCAGCCCTCTCCCCCCTGGGTATCATGCCCCGTTTCAAAAAATTCAGGATTTCCGGCATTTTCAGATCCGGGCTTTTTGAATTCGACAGCGGCACGGTGATTGCCGGACTGGCTGCCGCCCAGCAGTTGTTTTCCCTGAAAAACAAGATCAGCTACCTGCAAATCAACCTGGACAATATCTTCAGTGCCGAAAAAGTCGCAGCCCGCATGCGCGGCCACCTGGGTGCCCAGTACGCGGTAATAACCTGGATGGAACTGAACCAATCACTTTACTCGGCATTGGAGATGGAAAAAACCGTACTTTTCTTTACGCTGACCTTAATCATCATCGTTGCTTCCCTTAACATTATAGCCGGCTTGATCCTGCTGGTCATGCAGAAAATAAAAGATATCGGCATCCTGCTTTCTTACGGGACAAGCGCAGCCCAAATCAGGAAAATATTCTTCCTGCAGGGAGCAATCATCGGATTGCTGGGTACGGCCCTGGGAGTCATCCTGGGATTGGGATTCTGCTTTTTGGCCAACCACTATGAATTGATAAAGGTTCCCGCGGAGATCTACCAGGTCAGTTTCGTTCCCTTCCGCATCAGTTTCCTGGATCTGGCGGCGGTGATTGCGGCTTCTCTGCTGATCAGTTTCAGCGCCACCCTCATCCCTTCGCGCAAGGCGGCGGCGGTCGATGTGGTGGACGCAGTTAAGTACGAATGAATCTGTGCACAGCGAAATTTGAATAAAAATTGAAATAAAGTTTTAATTGATATCTTTTGTTTTTATTTTTTGTTAAAATTATTTGAAATGTGCCATTTGAAATGGAGGCGATACATGTATCAGCAAAGGATGGTTTCCTGCCTGATCGGATTGTTTTTTCTGGCTGCAATGACAGGATATGCACAAACAGGAACACCGGCCGTGGACTGGAAGGGTTTGGAAGAGGCATGGAATGCATACTATGCCAGTCCCAGCGAAGCCAATGCTGCAAAAATGCTGACCCTGCTTCCCGGAAATGTAAAGATCACTGATATCAGGGATGGCTTTTTGGTTGTCAACATGATTTATGACCATTTGGGAATTTTGGAAGGTGAAATTTATTCAGGAAAACCCAATTCGATCAAATTAGGTTTTCGTCTATTCACGATTTCTTATGGGACCTTTGAAATCGCCCTGAACAAG
>JALHTJ010000247.1 GCA_022865785.1 Candidatus Aminicenantota bacterium | reverse complement strand
GGGCAGACCATCAGTGTCGACAAAAAGGTTGATTACCAGGTCACGGGGGTGTTTAAGGATATTCCGCAAAATTCTCATTTGAAATTCGATATTCTTTTGTCCTA
The DNA here is from genome assembly GCA_022865785.1 of Candidatus Aminicenantota bacterium. GTDB lineage: Bacteria > Acidobacteriota > Aminicenantia > UBA2199 > UBA2199 > UBA2199. The sequence continues at coordinate 4,181 of JALHTJ010000247.1, read as the reverse complement.
TGCCAATATTCTCGACCTTTACGGCAAAGATATAGAAGATTCATGGGGAGATAGCGGCTGGTTCACCTACCTGCTGCTGAAATCCCAGGCCGATCCCTTGGCTTTTGAAAAAAAATTGCCCGCGCTCGTTGAGGCCGAATTCGGAAATGTGCTGCGGGCATATAAGTTGACCTGCGATCTCAAATTGCAACCGTTGCGGGACATTCACCTGACTTCAAATTTTCAGCAGGAGTATGAAGTCAACGGCGACCTTGCCACCGTGAACTTTCTTTCGCTGATCGCAATTTTTATCATTGCCATCGCCTGGGCAAATTACACCAATCTTTCCACGGCCCGTTCGCTGACCCGAGCCAAAGAAGTGGGAATCCGCAAGGTCGCAGGTGCTGGCCGCGGTCAATTGATGGCCCAGTTTTTTTTGGAAACGGTTTTGATCAATATGCTTGCCATGATTATGACATTGCTGGCGGTAAAGTTGTTCCTGCCGCTCTTCCGGCAGATCACGGGTACACCTTTGGCATACGGTATCTGGACCCAGCAATGGTTCTGGCTTACCGTTCTGGCCATGTTGCTGGCTGGCGTTTTCCTTTCCGGCTTATATCCCGTGCTTGTTCTCTCCTCGTTCAAACCGGTGATCGTCCTGAAAGGGAAAGTGGGAAACGCCGTCAGGGGAATGAATTTGCGAAAAATCCTTGTAGTATTCCAGTTCGTGATGGCTTTGGGGCTTCTCATCAGCACGTTCACAGTGTTCCGCCAGATATCATTCATGAAAAATCAAAATCTCGGTTTTAGCATGGAAAACAAATTGGTTATCAGGGCTCCCAGAGTGAGGGGCGCGTCATTTGGCAGCACATTGCAAACATTCAAGCAGCAGCTTCTTAAAAATTCGGAAATCAGTGATTTTTGCGTCGGCACGGATGTGCCTGGCAGGCAGGTCTGGTGGGATGCCGGCGCTATTCGCCGGGTGGGCACGGATGACAATAAGAATTATCAAATTGTCGGGATCGATTATGATTATGTGAAAGTATTCGACCTGAAATTCGTAGCCGGAAGGAACTTTGCCAAAGAGTATCCGGCGGATAAAAGCGCCTTGATTCTCAACGAAACGGCGGTCAAATGGCTGGGCTTTCAGAGCTCCGCGGCCGCCATCGGGCAGCGGATTATTTATTGGGACGACATCTTTGAAGTTGTCGGTGTATTGGCCGACCATCATCAGCAATCATTGAAACAGGCATTCGAACCTCACATATTCCGCTTCATGCCCGAGGGCAGGGATGTGAGAGGATTGTTCGTGCTGAAATTGAACACTCAAAAAATGGAATCGACCATTCAGGGAATCAGGCAACTCTATAACGGGTTCTTCCCTGACAATCCGTTTGAATACTTTTTTCTTGACGATTATTACAATCAGCAATACAAAGCGGATGAGCTGTTCGGAAAAGTTTTCGCCCTCTTTTCATTTCTGGCTATTGTCGTGACCAGCCTGGGAATTTTGGGTTTGTCCTCTTTCATGGCCCTGCAGCGCACCAAAGAGATCGGCATCAGAAAGGTTCTGGGCGCCAGTGCTCCAAGGATAATGTTCCTGTTGGCGAAAGACTTTCTGCAACTGCTATCCATCTCCTTTGCCTTCGCTCTGCCCATTTCCTATTTTTTCATAAACTATTGGCTGCGATCATTCGCGGTGAGAACAGATCTTTCAGCGGGATTGTTTCTATATCCTTTGGCCATGGTTTCCTTGGTCACGATCATCACAATTTGTTCGCACGTAATAAAGGCGGCCCGGGCCAATCCGGTTGAGAGTCTGCACTTTGAATAAGGGAAAAACAATTGTCAACCAAAAAAGATTGGCGCACGTCCAATCATTAGGATAAGAAACATAAAATAACAAACATAGAGGTAATAAAAATGTTCAAAAATTATTTCAAAATCGCGATTCGTAATTTAAAAAGACATAGGGTCTATTCTGCAATTAATATTGTCGGTTTGGCAGTAGGCATAACCTGTGCAGTTCTCGTTATGCTTTGGGTTAAATATGAATTTAGTTTTGATAGGTTTCATGAAAATGCCGATCGGTTATATAAGGTCGGTTTCACCAACGAACAAAAAGAATTTTATGGGTTCTGGCAGCCTGGGCCATTAGCAAAATATTTAAAAGACAATTATCCTGAAATTGAACAGGCAGCAAATTATTCAGAAATGCAAGCGAAAGTTTCTTATGAAACTAAAGGGTTCTTTTGTAAAGGCAGCGTTGTAGATCCTGCTTTTTTTCAGATGTTTTCATTCCCAATGGAATCAGGTGACGTGAACTCAGTATTTAAAAATCAGTATTCGGTAATTATTTCCAAATCATTCGCACAAAAAATGTTTGGCCAACGTAATCCCCTTGGGAAAACACTCAAGCTGAATGACCGGCAAGGTTTCATTATAACAGGCATTTTTTCAGATATACCGAAAACATCGCATATCCAGTTTGATTTTGCAATTTCTTATTTGGCCGCACCCGATGGGATGAATAAGTGGGACCAAAAGTGTGTCAATACATACGTATTACTCAGTAAGAACGCTTCCTTCAATGAAATAAACAAAAAGATTTACGGAGTAATGAACGAGCACAATCCAACATGGAAAAATGTTCTGTATTTGTTTCCATTAACGAAGAGTCATCTTTATGAACCGGGCGGAACCGATCCGATTCTCTATATCTACATTTTTTCAGTGTTCGGATTTTTAATATTGATCGTGGCTTGCATAAATTTCATGAATCTTTCAACAGCCCGATCCGAAAAACGCTTGAAGGAAATTGGCATAAAAAAGACTATCGGTTCTTCGCGCCTGGAATTGATAAAACAGTTCATGACCGAAAGTATCATAATGTCATTTATAGCGCTTTTAATAGCAGTTATTTTGGTCGAATTCAGCCTCCCTTATTTAAATAGTATACTCGGTACATATATTGCCATGATCTATTCCCGAAATATGGTTCTTACTTTATTGGCTATCACATTATTGACGGGTTTGATAGCTGGCAGCTATCCGGCCATTTACCTCTCTTCTTTTAATCCGATATCAATACTAAAAGGTAGAACTTCAAAAACCGGCCAAAAACATTCTTCTTTTTTTAGAAATGCTCTGGTTGTCGCTCAGTTTTCATTTTCAATATTCATCATCTTATGTGTTTTATTAATAAGCAGCCAAATAAACTTTATTCGCTCAAAGAACCTCGGCTTTAACAAAGAACAAGTTTTAATAGTCAGCACAAGAGGTGCGTTGCAGGAAAACACTACCCTTGTAAAAAATGAATTACTCAAATTTCCATTCGTTCAAAGCGCCACGGTGTCGACAACTGATTTAACGAGCCTTGAGGGAGGAAGCGGCCCTGTTGATTGGGAAGGTAATAACACTGATAAAATTGTCGAAGTAGGTTTTAATTACGTCGACGAAGATTTCGCAAAAGCATTTCAAATCAAAATGGCGCAAGGCAGATTTTTTTCCAAGAAATTTTCTACGGATATGGCTGAAGCATTCGTGGTTAATGAGGCGGCTGTAGAAGCAATGAGTATTAATAATCCCATAAACAAAAATCTATCGACATGGTTTGGAAGAAAGGGAAGGATAGTCGGGGTAATCAGCGATTTCAACACCCAGTCCCTTCGGGACAAAATGACACCTGTTGTGTTTATCCCGACAGCAGCTGCGAATTACCTTTGCATACGTATATCGTCTTCAGATATTTCAAGTGCAGTAAAATCGATAGAAAACAAACTCAAAGAAATTGTTCCCGACGATCCATTTGAGTATCGATTTTTGGATGAAGTGATCGACAACCTATACAGATCAGAGCAGAAGACATCTGTATTGGCGAAGTTTATTGCCATGCTGGCGATTTTTATTTCGTGCCTCGGTTTATTCGGTTTGGCCTCTTTTTCAAGCGAACAACGCATTAAAGAAATTGGGATACGCAAGGTTTTAGGTGCCTCCATAATCAATGTTATTGTAATGCTTACTAAAGATTTTACAAAATGGGTTTTGCTTGCCAATATCCTGGCATGGCCGCTAGCCTGGTATGCCATGAATAAATGGCTGCTGAATTTTGTTTATCGAATTGATTTAACAATTTGGCCTTTTTTACTTGCTGGTTTTTTAGTGCTTATAATCGCGTTGCTTACGGTAAGTTTTCAGGCAAT
>JALHTJ010000246.1 GCA_022865785.1 Candidatus Aminicenantota bacterium | reverse complement strand
TGCAGCACCGCGACGGCCTCGGGATTGGTAACCGATTGCATATGCAGGGATAGAAGGCCGCCAATGGATGCGATATTGTTTTTTATACGGTGATGGACTTCTTTGATAAGAATTTCTTTTTCTGTCAATTGCCGCTGGATCTCCTCTTTTGCCTGTATGCGCTCGGTGATGTCCTGGTAGATGACCTGAAACTGCATGGTGCCGTTCCAAAAAGCCTCTTGGCGCAGCACCTGGAGATGACGAATTTCTCCGTTTTTCCTGATGATGTTGATTTCATATACACTTGGCCCGAAATCGCCATCCTCCCGGGCTTTTTTTCTTATTTGGAATTCGGCATAGCTCTGCGGGGTATAGCGCTCCTTGATGGGAATTTTATTCAGTTCCGCAACATTCGCGTAGCCGTATATGTCCAGGATTGCTTTGTTGGTGTAAATGGTCTCGCCTTTGGCTGTCGCGATACGCACTCCCAGCGGCGAGTCCTCCAATGAGAGTCGGAAATTCTCTTCACTTTTCCGCAAGGTTTCCTCTATTTGCTCACGCTTAATGATATCTGCTTTCAGTTTCTTGTTGGCGTCTGCCAGCTCCGTTGTTCGTTCCCGCACTTTGTCTTCCAACTCAGCATGGGATTTTTGCAGCTCTGCTTCCATATGTTTGCGCTCGTCGTCGAGTGCCTTCATCTTCAACAATATCTTTATTCTCGCCAGCACTTCGTTTATGTCAAAGGGTTTTGATAAAAACTCCTCTGCCCCGGCCTCGATGCCGCGAATTCGGTCTTTTTTATCGCTCAATGTCGTAACCATAATGACCGGTATGGACCTGAGCTTTTGGTCTTCTTTGATCTGCCGGCAGACCTCAAAGCCGTCCATCCCCGGCATGATTATGTCCAGAAGCACAAGGTCGATCGCCTGGCTTTTGATCTTCAGCAAGGCGTCTTTGCCGTTGCCGGCACTGACTACCGTGTAGCCCTGGTGCCCGAGCAATTTTTCGAGCAGCTTGAGATTCGCCTCTTCGTCGTCAACGCAGAGAAGGACCGGATTTAGCTGGTTCATGGCCGCGTCAAAGTTAGTACTCGATTAACCAACTCCGGGAATGTCCGGGTATCGATCGGCTTGGTGACGTATTCATCGAAATCGGCCTGCAGCGCCTTTTCCCGGTCACCTTTCATGGCAAAGGACGTAACGGCGATCGTCTTGATTTTTTCGAGCTTGGGATCATTTCGCAACTCACGGATGACCATAAAACCGTTCATCACCGGCATCTGAATATCCAGCAGGATCAGATCGGGCATGTGCGCGCGGGCCATCGCCAACCCCGTCAGCCCATCCGTCGCTTCCAGCAACTCATAGCCGTGGCGGAGCAATACCTTGCGCATGAGTATGCGGTTTTGCTCGTTGTCTTCTATCAGAAGAATTTTTTCAGCCATTTTTTCTCCTCGCTTGTTTTATTGGCAAAACAAAGGCAAAACAACTGCCCTTGCCGAATTCGCTCGATACCGATATGCGCCCGCCATGCAGTTCAACCAGTTTTTTGGTGAGCGCCAGCCCGAGCCCCGTACCCTCGTACTCTTTATCATAAACAGAGTCCAACTGCGAGAACTCCTTGAAAAGCTTCTGGATATCCTCCGGCTTGATCCCGATGCCGGTATCTTTGACACGGATCTCCATTTCCTGTGCCCCGGGGAGTATCCTCGCCATGACCCGTACCGAGCCGCCGTCGGGTGTGAATTTCACCGCGTTGCTTAAAAGATTGAAAAGTATTTGCTTGAGTTTCCTTTCATCGGCCTCAATCACCATGCCCGTCGCCGGTTCCACCTGCAGATCCAGGCTGATGCCGTGCCGCAACGCCTTTTCCCGTTGCATGACCACCACGGCGTCCAGCATCTCTTTGATCGACACCTGGTCCAAATCGAGTTGCATCTTGCCCGATTCCACCTTGGCGAGATCGAGGATGTCGTTGATCAGGCTGAGCAGGTGCTTTCCCGCTTTAAGAATATACTGAACATCTTCACGCTGTGAACCATTCAGTGCGCCAAACAGTTCGTCCTCCAGCACTTCCGAAAAGCCGATGATCGAATTGAGCGGGGTGCGCAGCTCATGGCTCATGTTGGCCAGGAAATCAGACTTGACCCTGGTTGCCGTCTCCGCCGTGGATTGCGCTTTCTCGGCGTCGCGGGTCCGCTCCGTCAATTCTCTTTGCAGTTTTATTTTTTCAGTGATGTCCTCGATGGCCAGGAGGATGATCCGTTCCTTGCCGAACGCCCTTCGAATTTGCCGGGCATTCAAAAGCATTACGCGCCTGCCGATGGTAGCAAAATCGTGCTCTACTTCATAGTTGTCAAAGGTCGCTTTTTTGGGCAGGATGGTTTCCAGCAGTTCCCTCAGTTTGGGGATGTTCCATTGTTTGTTGCCCAGGTCATAAATAAGCTTTCCCACCGTATCTTCAGGTTTTACCTTGAAGAATTCGTAGAAGGAACGGCTGACGGTGACCACCCTGAGGTCCTGGTCCAGGGAAATCAAGGGCTCGCGCACTGTGTTGATCACGCTCTCGGCGAATTCACTGGTTTCATCCGCGGTTTTTTTAATAACCGCCAGTTCTTTCCGGGTCTTTTCCAGGCCGGCTTCTATATCCTTGCGCTCGGTGATGTCCTCGATAGCCAGGAGGATGATCCGTTCTTTACCCAACGCTTGTTGAATTTGCCGGGCATTCAGAAGCATGATGCGTCTGCCGATATCGGTAAAAACGTGTTCAACCTCATAGTTGTCAAAGGATGCCTTTTGCGGCAGGATGGTTTCCAGCAGTTCGCGCAGCCTGGGGATATTCCACTGCTTGTTGCCCAGGTCATAGATAAGCTGCCCCACTGTATCTTCAGGCTTTACCTTAAAGAAGTCATAGAAGGAACGGCTGACAGTGACCACCCTGAGGTCTTGGTCCAGGGAAATCAGGGGTTCACGCACGGTGTTGATGACGCTCTCGGCGAATTCACTGGCCTCATCTGCGGTTTTTTTAATGACCGCCAGTTCTTTCCTGGTCTTTTCCAGCCCGGCTTCAATTTCCTTGCGCTCAGTGATGTCCTCGATGGCCAGGAGGATGATTCGCTCTTTGCCTGACGCTCGTTGGATCTGCCGGGCGTTCAACAGCATCACCCGCCGGCCGATGCCGGTAAAGTCGTGCTCTACTTCATAGTTGTTAAAGGCCGCCTTTTCAGGCAGGATGGTTTCCAGCAGCTCCCGCAGCTTGGGGATGTCCCACTGCTTGTTGCCCAGGTCATAGATCAGATGCCCCACGGTTTCTTTAGGCTTTACCTTGAAGACGTCATAGAAAGAATGATTGGCGGTGACCACCCTGAGGTTTTGATCCAAAGCGATCAAAGGCTCACGAACGGTATCGATGATACTTTCCGAGTATTCGCGCGATTCATGTTCGGATACTTTGGTCGCTTCCAGTTCTTTATGGGTCGTTTCCAGCCCGGCCTCAATCTGCTTCCGCTCGGTGATGTCCTCGATGGCCAGCAGGATGATCCGCTCTTTCCCCGCTCCCTGTTGAATTTGCCGGGCATTCAAAAGCATGACGCGCCGGCCGATGGTGGCAAAATCGTGCTCGACCTCATAGTTGTCAAAGGTTGCCTTTTTCGGCAGGATGGTTTCCAGCAGTTCCCGCAACTTGGGGATATTCCACTGTTTGTTACCCAGGTCATAGATAAGCTGCCCCACGGTATCTTCAGGCTTTACCTTGAAGAAGTCATAGAAGGAACGGCTGGCAGTGACCACCCTTAAATCTTGGTCCAGAACGATTAAGGGTTCACGTATGGTGTTGATGATACTCTCGGCGAATTCACTGGCTGCATCTGTGGTTTTTTTAATAACCGCCAGTTCTTTCCGGACGTTTTCCAGGCCTGCTTCTATCTTCTTGCGCTCGGTGATGTTTAAATCCTTTTTTCTTATAGTTCCCTTAGCAGAGCCCGGTCTTCTTTTTTTAGATAGGGGTTTAATAGCTTTCTCGACATTCCAGCCCGGATTTTTCTTTTTTGCACTTTTCCCAATTTTATTTGTTTTTTTAACTTCATTCATTCATCACTCCCGTGCCCATTATATTCCTTTCGCCGGCCGGACACCAGACTTATTGGAAAATCATAGCATCACTATGCCGAGGCTTTGCGAGGCATCTAGTGATGCTATCCTCCATGTTTTTATTTTAAGGATTGATAATTGCAATGTCAATAGTCGGCGCTGAAGTTTTGTCAGGCCATAAAGAAGAACATAACCCCGTCATTTTCACGACTATAGTAAGCCCATTTTGGAAAAATCCTTAAATCCGGATGCAATCCAACGATGTACCGGAATTGTGCGGGAAAAAACGACCAAAAAACGTCATAAAATCAAACGAGGAGAAAGAACCAAAACGCCCAAACGTAGATGGTTACAGGGTCTTCAAGCCGATTTTGCCTAGTCTTGAAAACCGTTGTGCCTATACAGGCACCAGGGGTTCGACAAATTTGTAATATGCAAATTTGGACCGCGAGCGCAGCGAGCGGCCCCGCAGGGGTGAGCGGCAGCAGCCGCGAATCCATCCCTTTCCCTCCGAGTCACATCTCGAAATACCGGTTCCAAGGAGTTCAGCAACTCGCGACCTGTCTGGCAGAGCTGTAGAAATTTTCCGGCTCCTGCGCTAGAATGAGAGAGACCGAAAGGAGGCAAACATGTCCATGATTGGATTGGGACTTTTTCCATTCCTTACCTATTACCTGTACGTCGTGGTGCCCCTGGCGCCGCTGGTTTACCTGTTTATCAAATGGCGCGCTTATCGCAACGAGCAAGCAACGGATCCCTGGCTGGGAGCGGCGGTCCTGCTGCAGTATTTCTGGACACTGGCCCTGCAGCTGGCACTGTTAGGGATGACCTTGATATTGGCCGGCCTGATCAAGGGGCGAAATGCCGAGGAGCTCAACCCCGGCCTGGGCCTGTGCACCTCCGGATTGATCGTCCTGCTCGTGGCCTTCTTTGCCCTGAAACGGGTGCCGCGCTCGCCGCTGCGGTCGCAGTCCTGGCGGGTTTTCAACGCCCTCAACCTGCTGCTGTGCGGCCTGGTGGCGCTGGTTGCCCTGTGCGCGACCGCCATTCTACTCTATGAGGGCAAGATCTCCGACCTGCGCCTGCCATTGCCCGCCTTTTTCATCTTCGCTGCGGCCTGGTACTGGTTTTTATACCTGCTGATCGGGAAAAACAAAAAAAACGGGTAAATTAATTTTTCTTTTGGATTAACAAAAAAAAGCAGGACCGGCATCCGCGCTGATCCTGCTCCCGAAAAACTTGTATGCGGCTCTTTTAAAACAAGCCTTTAAGTAGCTCCAGCCCTGTTTCCACCAGGTTGGTCTCTTTCGGGACTTCGTTTTTGGGAGTCAGCTTGTTGATGATATCGGGGAGGTACTTGGCCAGCTGCTTGCTGGCGGCTCCCTTGGACAGGCCGGTGGCACCGGCAATCTGGGCCAGCAGGTCGCCGCCCAGGCCTTTCTTCACCTGGCCGGCAGAGATCTTTTTGTTGGGTCCGCCACCGATCCATGATTCGACGATATTGCCCAAACCTTTTTTCTGGAACAACTCCAGCAGTCCAGGCAAGCCGCCGGTCGGTCCCTGGGGATTCAGCAGCATTTTGATTCCCGATTCCAGTAAACTTGAATTAGGGGTTTTGGCCCCGCCCAAAATATTTTGCAGTAGATCTTTCAGCATGTGCTTGCTCCTTTTTTTGGTATAGGATTTCAGGGAATGATGAGTTCCTGGCCGACGTTGATCTTGTCGGGATCCTGCAAAATGTTTTTGTTGGCGTCAAAGATCTTCATGTAGTCGCTGGCCTTGCCATAGTATGTCTGGGCGATCTTGGACAGGGTGTCGTCGGCCACGACCTTGTGCAGGCGAGGGGCGGGGGCGGCCTTGGACGCGGGCTCGTCGCTCAGAGATTTGATATCGGCCATCAGGTCCTGCTTGTAGTCCTTTTCGACCAGCTTGATCTGGTTCCAGACCTTGTTGACATCGTCCTTGGTCTTGGCCTCGCCGCGGATAACCAATTTGTCTTCATGGACGTGCAGGTTCTTCAACTGCACTTTCAGCGTGTCCATCAGGTTCAGCACCGACTGGTACTTCAGCTTTAATTGATCGAGTTTTGGGTCTGTCATGATCCCTCCTGTTAGGATTGAGAACTCAAAAAATATCCTCGAGTTACTCTTAAAATCATTATAAAATGATGTCCGTGAATTGTCAAATACCATTGAAATTTATTTTATCTTGATTTTCTTTTTTTCTTTGCGTAGATTCTATTTTGAACATGCCTTAGGCGTAAAAGGAGGAATCAATGAAACTGAACGCTCCGACCAAGATTTCGTGGATCATTTCGCTCATCCTGGGGTTGTTGAGCCTGCTTTCCTATTTCGTGGCCATTCCCTTCGTCACCGTCAACCTCTTCTGGTTCATGGGCGCCGGCTGGCTGCTGCTGATCCTGGCCACTTTCCTGAGGGGCCTGTAACCACAAAATCCCGCATTAATATTCCTGCATGCTCAAGGATGCCCTGATCAGCCATGACGCCGCCCTGACCAAAGCAGTGCAGCAGATATCCCGGACCATCGATTATTACGCTTTAAAACTGCTTCTGGAAAACATTTGTAAATAGCGAAAAATATTCAGATTTCAGGCCGTCTCTACAGGTCGTCGTTTGTTTCCCGCTGTTTTTGCTGCTGTTCGTTGATCTGCATCCACAGCACGGCGTTGCCAATGCCCAGTTTTCCGGGATCGAAACGGAGCGGCTGGCCCGACTTGCGCTGGGCCTCGTAGTCCTTGAGCGTGGCCAAGCCTACTTTTGACAGCAGCAGGATGGCGATGATGTTCAGCCAGGCCATCAAGCCCACGCCGATATCGCCCATTCCCCAGGCCAGGTTGGCCGTGCGCACCGCTCCGTAAAAGGTCATGGCCAGCAAAAACACACGGGCCAGCGTGATCGCCAGAGCGCTTTTTCTCTTGAACAGATAAGCAACGTTCGACTCGGTATAGAAGGCGTAGGCCATCAGGGTGGTGAAGGCGAAAAAGAAAAGGGCGATGGCCACGAACTGGGCGCCATAGCCCTTGAAAATCGTATCGATGGCGCTTTGCGTCCAGGCCGGGCCGGCCTCTACCCCGGGCAGGTTGTGTACCAGGTAGCCGCCTTTGCCGTTGCCGGTATTGTACATGCCCGTGATCAAGATCATGAAGCCGGTGGCCGAGCAGACGAACAGCGTATCCACGTAGACCGAGAATGCCTGGACCAGCCCCTGCTGGGCCGGGTGGGCCACCTCCGCCGCTGCGGCGGCTTGCGGCCCGGTGCCCTGTCCGGCCTCGTTGGAATAGATGCCGCGCTTGACCCCCCAGGCGATGGCCGAACCTACAATGCCGCCGAACGCGGCATGTTTTCCCAGTGCCGAGGAAACGATCAGGGAAAAAACGGCCGGGATGCGCTTGTAGTCAATGGCCACGATGACCAGCGCCATCAGGACATATGCGACGGCCATGAAGGGAACCAGTAGTTCGGCGGTGCGGCCAATGCGCTTGACGCCGCCGAAAATGATCAGCCCCAGCAGAACTACAATGATGGCGCCCGAAATGGCCGGAGTCAGGACTGGATACGCTCCCTGGAAAGCGGAAGCGATGCTGTTGGCCTGGACC